>NZ_DATDBG010000179.1:0-18289 GCF_036524955.1 Streptomyces sp. | reverse complement strand
CGGCCCGGCTGGACGAACCCAGCCGGGCCGGCGTTGGTACGTCCGCAGGTCGTACGCCGCCCGGGCCCGCTCGTTCGGACCGGGCCCGGCAGGTCCGCTTCCGCGTCCCGAGGCCGGGTCAGCCCGCAGGGTGCTTCGGCTGCTTCAACGCCAGCATCATGGCCAGCGCGGCCCCGGTGAAGACCGCGGCCATGGTGAACGCGGCGGTCACGCCGTGGATGAACGGCTGCGTGTGGGCGTGCCGCGACACCATGCCGAACACGGTGACCAGGATGGACAAACCGAGGGTGCCGCCGATCTGCTGCATGGTCTGGAGGAGTCCTGACGCCGAACCCGCCTCCTTGGGCTGGACGCCGGAGAGGATGAACGTGTTGAGCGGCATCATCGTGAAGCCCACGCCGACGCCGATGAGGATCAGCGGGCCGAGGACTCCGGCCGCGTAACCGTCGCCCGCGCCGAGCCGGGTGATCCAGATCGTCCCGGCGAGGTTGAGCAGCCCGCCGAAGGCCGCGACGCGCTTGGCGCCGTACCGGCCCAGCGCGCGCGGGGCGAGCCGGGCGGCGACGAACAGCGGCCCGGCCAGCGGCAGGAAGGCGAAGCCGGTCCGCAGCGGGCTGTAGTCCAGGTACGTCTGGAGGTACTGCGTGGAGAAGTAGAAGACGCCGAACATGCCCGCGGGGAGCAGCAGCATGATCGCGTAGGCGAGCCCGCGGTTGCGGCTGGCGAAGAGCCGCAGCACCACCAGCGGGCGTTCCACCCGGGTCTCGTTGACCAGGAACGCGGCCAGCAGCAGGCCGGCGGCGGCGAAGGTGGCCAGGGCGCGCGAGTCGCCCCAACTGCTCTCGGCCACCCGGATGAAGGCATAGACCAGCGAGGCCATCCCGAGGGTGCCGGTGAGTGCGCCCGCGATGTCGAACCGGCCGCCGCGATGGCGTTCGGTCTCCTTGATGAAGCGCGGGGCGAGCAGCACGATCGCCGCGCCGACCGGGATGTTGACGAAGAACACCCAGCGCCAGGAGCCCCAGTCGGTGAGCATGCCGCCGACGGTGAGTCCGATCGCCGAGCCGGCGCCGGAGATCGCGGAGAAGACGCTGAGCGCGCGATTGCGCTCCATGCCCTCGGAGAACGTGGTGGCGATCAGGGCGAGGGTGCTGGGCGCGGCGAGCGCGGCGGCGGCTCCCTGGAGGCCGCGGGCGATCAGCAGGACGGTGCCGTCGTTGGCCAGGCCGCCGGCCACCGAGGCCAGGGTGAAGGCGGTCACGCCCCAAATCAGCGCGGTGCGGCGGCCGATCAGGTCCCCTATTCGGCTGCCGAGCAGCAGCAGGCCGCCGAAGGCGAGCGTGTAGACGTTCAGCACCCAGGACATGCCGGTGGGCGAGAAGCCGAGGTGGGTACCGATTCCCGGCAGCGCGACGTTCACCACGGTGGCGTCGAGCAGCAGCATCAGCTGGGTACCGACGATGGCCGAGAGGGCGAAGAACGCGTGGCCGCGGGACGGGGGCGGCGGGTCGGAGGTGGCGGTGGTCAGGTCGCGCACAGCTTGCGTGGACATGCGGAGTGAGCCTCCAGCGGAGAGACAAACGGAGGGTACCTCCGAAAACTATACGGAGACATCCTCCGGTTCTACAATCTCTTGGTGGTGAGCAGTACCGAGCGGTACCTCGACGGGCACCCCGGAAGGAATGACGGCATGCGGGCAGACGCGCAGCGCAACTACGACAGGCTGCTGGAGGAGGCCAGACAGGCTTTCATCGTGCACGGCACCGACGTCGCCCTGGAGGACATCGCCCGCCACGCCGGGGTCGGCATCGGCACCCTCTACCGCCACTTCCCCGACCGCTACTCACTGATGAACGCCGTCTTCCAGCAGGAACTCGACGCCCTCACCGCCCGCTCCCACGAACTGATCGCCGAGGACGACCCGGCGCAGGCGCTCATCACGTGGCTGCACGCGGTGGCCGTCCACTCCGCCGCCTACCGCGGCCTGGCCGCGGCGATCATGGACGCCGGCGATACGCGCATGGTGCAGTGCAAGACGGCGCTGCGCACCGCGGGCGGCACCCTGCTCCGGCGGGCCCAGCAGGCCGGTGCGATCAGGGACGACGCCACCATCGCCGACCTGCTGCGGCTGACCTCCGCGATCGTGCTGGCCGTGGAGAAGAACCCGGAGGAGCGCGGGCTGTTCGGCCGCCTGATGTCCCTCGCGGTGGACGGCATGCGCACCCGCGAGGACGAGCGGCCGACGGAGCCGGCCGCCGAGGACGTACGGGGTCGCGCGGACGACAGCGCACGCGAGGACGCGGGCCGCGCCGCGGACCAGGACACGGGCCGGGACACGGACGTACGCGACGGCGTGCCCGAGGACGAATCGCCGGCGTCCCGGCCCGGCTGAGCGGCGTTGCGGGTCGGCGGCGTTGTGGATCGGCGGCCGTACGGGGTCAGCGGCGGCGGACGTCCGCGAGCCGCGGGGTGGGCTGTTCGGCGCCGAGCGGCTGGGCGCCACGCAACGGCTGGTGCCGTCTGGGGCCCGGCAGCGGACCGTCCCGGCGCGGGCGCCCGGCGGCGAGGGCGTCCGCGCCCGGGAGCGACGCCACGGCCAGCCGCACCCCGCGGTCGGCGAGCGCCTGGAGTTCGGCGCCGGCCCGCTCGTCGTCGGACGGCGGCTCGTCGGTGACCAGGTGGGTGATCAGATCGGTGGGCACGGTCTGGAACATCGTGTCGGTGCCCAGCTTGGTGTGGTCGGCGAGCACCACGACCTCGGCGGCGGCCTGCACCAGCGCCCGGTCCACGCTCGCACACAGCATGTTGGAGGTGGACAGGCCGCGCTCGGCGGTCAGGCCGGCGCCGGACAGGAAGGCCCGCGAGACCCTCAGCCCGTGCAGCGACTGCTCGGCGCCGCTGCCCACCAGGCCGTAGTTGGAGCCGCGCAGGGTGCCGCCGGTCATCACCACCTCGACCCGGTTGGCGTGCGCGAGCGCCTGGGCGACCAGCAGGGAGTTGGTCACCACGGTCAGGCCCGGCACCCGCGCGAGGCGCCGGGCCAGTTCCTGCGTCGTGGTGCCCGCGCCGACGACGATGGCCTCACCCTCGTCGACGAGGCCGGCCGCGAGATCGGCGATGGCCGTCTTCTCCGCGGTCGCCAGATGGGATTTCTGCGGGAAGCCGGACTCTCTGGTGAGGCCTCCCGGCAGCACCGCACCGCCGTGCCGGCGGTCCAGCAGTCCTTCGGCCTCCAGCGCCCGTACGTCCCGGCGCACGGTCACTTCGGAGGTCTGGACGACTCTGGCGAGCTCCCGGAGCGAGACCGCCCCGTTCGCTCGCACCATTTCCAGGATCAATTGGCGACGTTCTGCAGCGAACACGAAACCGAGAGTAACGCCGCCGACCGCGTATTTTCAGCGTTTTGCACCAGATGACGGAAGTTGTGCACAGAACAGACCGGCAAGTGCTATAGGGCGACCGTGCGTTCGTTTGTGGAGCTCGCGGCCCGAGCTCGCGGCCCGAGCTCGGCCGGCTCAGCCGCCGTCGCCCTCCTTGCGGGTGTGCAGCTGACGGGCCACCTCGGCGACCGAGCCGGACAGCGACGGGTAGACGGTGAAGGCGTTGGCGATCTGCTCGACCGTCAGGCTGTTGTCGACCGCGATCGAGATCGGGTGGATCAGCTCGCTCGCCTTGGGCGCGACCACCACGCCGCCGACCACGATTCCGGTGCCGGGACGGCAGATGAGCTTCACGAAACCGTCCCGGATGCCCTGCATCTTCGCCCGCGGGTTGCGCAGCAGCGGCAGCTTCACGACGTTCGCCGCGATCCGCCCGGCGTCCACGTCCGCCTGGGTGAAGCCGACGGTGGCGATCTCCGGGTCGGTGAAGACGTTCGAGGAGACCGTCTTGAGGTTGAGCGGGGCCACCGCGTCGCCGAGGTAGTGGTACATCGCGATCCGGCCCTGCATGGCCGCGACCGAGGCGAGCGCGAAGACCCCGGTGACATCGCCGGCCGCGTACACGCCGGGCGCGCTGGTACGGGACACCTTGTCGGTCCGGATGTGACCGGAGGGCGTGAGCTTCACCCCGGCCTCCTCCAGGCCCATCCCCGTGGTGTTGGGGATCGCGCCGACCGCCATCAGGCAGTGCGTGCCGCTGATCACCCGGCCGTCGGCGAGCGTCACCTCGACCCGGTCACCCACGCGTCCCTCCCGGCCCGCCTTCGGCGAGGAGGGTCCCCGACCCGTAGCGGGTCCGGGGACACGCTTGACGCTCGCGGCGCGGGAGCGGGCCATCACGTTCATGCCGCGGCGGCGGAAGACGTCTTCCAGCACGGCTGCGGCGTCCGGGTCCTCGCCGGGCAGGACGCGGTCGCGGGAGGAGACGAGGGTGACCGTGGAACCGAGCGCCTGGTACGCGCCGGCGAACTCGGCGCCGGTCACGCCGGAACCGACCACGATCAGTTCCCTGGGCAGCTCGTGCAGGTCGTAGACCTGCGTCCAGTTGAGGATGCGCTCGCCGTCGGGCAGCGCGTCCTCCAGTTCGCGCGGGCGCGCGCCGGTCGCGATCAGCACGGCGTCCGCGGTCAGCCGCTGGGAGGAGCCGTCCGCGGCCTCCACCACCACGCAGCGGGTGCCCTCCGCGGTCTGGCAGCCTTCCAGGCGCCCCCGCCCGCGCATCACGCGGGCGCCGGTCCGGGTGACGGAGGCCGTGATGTCGTGCGACTGGGCGAGCGCGAGCCGCTTGACGCGGCGGTTGACCTTGCCGAGGTCCACGCCGACCACCCGCGCGGACCGCTCCAGCGGCGGGGTGTCGTCGGCGACGATGATGCCGAGCTCGTCGTAGGACGAGTCGAAGGTCGTCATCACCTCGGCGGTGGCGATGAGGGTCTTGGACGGTACGCAGTCGGTGAGCACCGACGCGCCGCCCAGGCCGTCGGTGTCCACGACGGTCACCTCCGCGCCGAGCTGCGCCGCTACCAGCGCGGCTTCGTAGCCGCCGGGCCCGCCACCGATGATCACGATCCTTGTCACATGCCCCATTCTCCCGCACCCGCCGAGGCACGTATGCCCCGGGGGGCTCGGCCGCGCCGCGACTCGGCCTGATCTTGCCGCGGCGTAGGGCTCCCGTACTCTCGTGTCCATGTCGCTCTACGCCGCCTACGCCAGCAACCTCGACGCGCGGCTGATGACCCGTCGCGCACCGCACTCGCCGCTGCGGGGTACCGGATGGCTGGACGGGTGGCGGCTCACCTTCGGGGGCGAGCAGATGGGGTGGGAGGGCGCGCTGGCCACGGTGGTGGAGGCACCGAAGAGCCAGGTGTTCGTCGGGTTGTACGACATCGCACCGGTCGACGAGGAGTCACTGGACCGGTGGGAGGGCCTGCCGCTGGAGATCTACCGGCGTACGACGGTGCGGGTGCACACGCTGGAGGGCGACCTGGCGTCGTGGCTGTACGTGCTCAACGACTACGAGGGCGGGCTGCCCTCGGCCCGCTATCTGGGCGAGATCGCGGACGCGGCGGAGTCGGCGGGGGCGCCGTACGACTATGTGACGGAGCTGCGGAAGCGGCCGTGCTGAGGGGTCGCGCGGGTGGCCCGAACGGGGGGGTTCACCACCCGGGTGGCGGGCGCTCTCCGGGTGAAGCCGTACAGCGGAGTATCCGATTTCCGGACCTTGTCCGGCGGGGCGTCTACGCGCGTAGGCCGCGACAGGTTACCCTCGTGCGCGTGAACGCTTCCGTGAACCCCGATCCCTACGCCGCGGCCGACGCCGCCGCCGCCCGTCTGCGCGAGCTGACCGGCGCCGAAACACACGACGTCGCCCTGGTCATGGGCTCGGGCTGGGTGCCCGCCGCCGACTCCCTGGGCGCCCCCGACCACGAGATCACCATCACCGACCTGCCCGGCTTCCCCGCCCCCGCGGTCGCCGGCCACGCGGGCAAGGTCCGCTCGGTCCGGGTCGGCGGCGTCCGCGCCCTGGTCTTCCTCGGCCGCACCCATCTCTACGAGGGCCGCGGCGTCGCCACCGTCGTCCACGGCGTGCGCACGGCGGTGGCGGCCGGCTGCAAGGCCGTCGTCCTCACCAACGGCTGCGGCGGGCTGCTCCCCGGCTTCCGTCCCGGTCAACCCGTCCTGATCAGCGACCACATCAACATGACGGCCACCTCCCCCATCGTCGGCCCGAACTTCGTCGACCTCACCGACCTCTACTCACCGCGCCTGCGCGCGCTGTGCCGCGAGGTGGACCCCACGCTGGAGGAGGGCGTCTACGTCCAGCTCCCCGGCCCCCACTACGAGACTCCCGCCGAGATCGGGATGGTGCGGGCGATCGGTGGGCACCTGGTGGGTATGTCCACCGCCCTTGAGGCGATCGCGGCGCGGGAGGCCGGCGCGGAGGTGCTGGGTATCTCGCTGGTCACGAACTTGGCGGCGGGGATGACGGGGGAGCCGCTCAACCATGAGGAAGTGCTGGAGGCCGGGCGGGAGTCGGCGAGCAGGATGGGGTCGTTGCTCGGGAGGGTGCTCGGGCGGATGTAGGTCCGCCCTCGAACGCCGGGCGGACCGAAGTGTGCGCGGGCCGGCCGATGGGCTCGCCCCGCCGCCCACCGCCCACCGCACCCATCCACCCACCGGCGACCATGGAGCTGCCGCCCACGCCTGGAACTGGAGGAACCGATGACCGAGCTGCTGAGCCGCGTGCGGGCGTGGATCGCCGAGGACCCCGACCCTGAGACGCGCGAGGAGCTCGAAGCGCTGCTCGCCGCCGCCGAGAAGGGGGAGCGGGAAGCGGTCGCCGACCTCACGGACAGGTTCGCCGGGACGCTGGAGTTCGGTACCGCCGGGTTGCGCGGGGAGCTCGGGGGCGGGCCGCGGCGGATGAACCGGGCCGTGGTGGTGCGGGCGGCGGCGGGGCTGGCCGGGTATCTGCGGGCGCGTGGGGGCGGCCTGGTGGTGATCGGGTACGACGCGCGGCACAAGTCGTACGAGTTCGCGCTGGACACCGCGGCCGTGATGGTGGGGGCCGGGCTGCGGGCGGCCGTACTGCCGCGGGCGCTGCCGACGCCCGTGCTGGCGTACGCGATCCGGCACCTGGGGGCGGCGGCCGGTGTGATGGTGACCGCGAGCCACAATCCGCCGCGGGACAACGGCTACAAGGTGTACCTGGGGGACGGTTCGCAGATCGTGCCGCCCGCGGACGCGGAGATCGCCGCGGAGATCGCGGCGGTGGGGCCGATCGGAGGGACGCCCGAGCTCGCGGAGGGGGCGGCCGAGGAACGAGGCGGCCCACGGAACGAGCGAGCAGGAAGCCGGACCCAGGGATCGGACGTGGTGCCGCGGGCCGCGGAGGGCTGGGAGGTGCTGGGCGAGGACGTCGTGGCGGCGTACCTCGACCGGGCCGCCGGGGTGGTCGCCGAGGGGGGCGTCCGGGAGGTGAACGTGGTCTACACGCCGCTGCACGGCGTGGGCCTGGAGACGCTGACCGCGGCCTTCGCGCGGGCCGGTTTCCCCGCGCCGACCCCCGTCGTGGAGCAGGCCGAGCCGCACCCGGACTTCCCGACCGTGGCCTTCCCCAACCCCGAGGAGCCGGGGGCGATGGACCTGGCCTTCAAGGCGGCACAGGCCGCCCACCCCGACATCGTGATCGCCAACGACCCGGACGCGGACCGCTGCGCCGTCGCCGTACCCGACCCCGCGTCCGCTTCGGGCTGGCGCATGCTGCGCGGCGACGAACTCGGCGCGCTGCTCGCCGTCCACCTGGTCCGTACCGGGGCCGTCGCGTCCGACCAGGACGTCTTCGCGGCGAGCATCGTCTCCTCCTCCCTGCTGTCGAAGATCGCCGCCGGTGCCGGAGTCGGCTACGAGGACACGCTCACCGGCTTCAAGTGGATCGGCCGCGTCCCGGGCCTGCGCTACGGCTACGAGGAGGCGCTCGGCTACTGCGTCGACCCGGCAGGGGTCCGCGACAAGGACGGCATCACCGCGGCCCTGCTGGTCGCCGAACTCGCCGCCCTGCTGAAAGCCGAGTCCCGCACACTTGCCGGCCTGCTGGACGAGATCGCCCTCACCCACGGCCTGCACGCCACCGACCAGCTCTCCGTACGGGTCGCCGACCTCTCGCTCATCGGTGCGGCGATGGCCCGGCTGCGCGAGCACCCGCCGGTCACGCTGGCCGGGCTCACCGTCACCACCGCGGAGGACCTCGGCGACGGCGCGGCCGGTCTCCCCCCGACCGACGGCCTCCGGTACCGCCTCGCCGCCGACCCGGCGCGCGGCGTCGCCTCCGCCCGCGTCGTGGTCCGCCCCAGCGGCACCGAGCCCAAGCTCAAGTGCTACCTGGAGGTCGTCGTCCCGGTCGGTGCCGCGTCCGAGCTGGACGGCGCGCGGGCCACCGCCGCGCGGGTGCTGGCCGCGGTGAAGTCGGACCTGTCGGCGGCGGCCGGAATCTGACCCGGGTTCCCGGGCCGGCTGCCGGACCTGCTCCCGGCCGCCCGCTATCCGCCGGTGCCGGCGAGGACCGCCAGGACGATCGCGCCGGCCGCGGCGGGGGCGATCACCTCGTACGCCCAGCGGATCGTGGCCGCGGGGCGGGCGCTCTCGTCGTCCGCCACGGGGTGGCGCTCGGACAGCTCGCGAAGCTCGGCAAGGGCCTGGTCGGACGCGGACCGGATCGTGCCGTCGGCCCCGGGTACGGGGGTACGCCGGCGGATCGGCCCCGCCGGGACACCGAACGGGTCGGCCCGCCCGCCTCCCTCACCGACCGCCTTGGCACGGGCGTCCTGGCGGGCCGCGCGCTTGCGGGCGCGCAGGGAGACGGGGACGGCCCAGACCTGGTACGTGCGGCCGCCGGCGATGAGCTCCGTGGAGTACGCGGCGCGCAGCGAGTCCACCCCGGCCCACGGCAGCGTGATCGTACGGAACGGGTTGCGGATCCGGATCCGCTCGGTGCTCGCGAAGACGGCGGGACGGATCGTGAAGGCGACGATCAGCGGCACGGCGAGCAGCAGCGCGGCCATCGCGAGCCACGGCGTCCGGCCGGACCCCCGCACGATCGCGTCACCGCCCAGCCACCCGGCGAGCGCCAGCAGCAGCACCCCGCCGCTGAACCCGGCCACCGAACGGTAGACCCGGTCGGCAAACTGCGGCGGCGCCTTCGGTCGGTCGTCGTGGGAGCTCGTCATACCGCCCGATTCTGCACGATGCCCCGCGGTGGCCCGAGCACGAGGTGGTTGCGGTCCCGCATCACCTGCACCGCCGACGATCCCCGGTCCCGCGCCACGGTAACGGTTCCCGCTCTCCTCGGCTCGAACTCCGCCCGGGCGACAGCTCGGTGAAGCGCCCCGTGCCCCGGGGGTTGCGGGACACGGGGCGGTGGAGCCTGCCGGGAGGGCTGCGGAGCCGAAGTCCCCCGGCACCGCCATCGTCCGGGACAGCGTCGGGGACCCGGCGGAAGCCGAGGCGGCCTCGCACCAGGCCGTCCAGGGAGTTCGGGGGTGGGGCGCCAGGCCGGCCCGCTTGGATGAAGGGGGCGCCCGGGGGCGCCGCAGGAACGAGCCCGCGTCGTTCCTGCCGGGAAATGGCCGCCCGCACAGCTCTTGGCGTGTAGTTACGCGCGTAGATATGCTCTGGTGGTGACCATGTCCTCCGTTGCATCCGCCGAATCCGCACACTCCCCCGAGGACGGCGCCAGGCTCGCCGGATTCGGGGACGTGACCGCGTCCTCCAGTGCGTTGCGCCGCTTCCTGCACGGGTTGCCCGGGGTGGACGCGGTGGGGCTGGAAGCCCGGGCCGCCATGCTCGGGACCCGGTCGATCAAGACGACGGCGAAGGCGTACGCCATCGACCTGGCGATCTCGATGATCGACCTGACCACGCTGGAAGGGGCGGACACACCGGGCAAGGTCCGGGCGCTGTGCGCCAAGGGCATCCGGCCCGACCCCACCGACCGCACCGCCCCGCAGGTCGCGGCGATCTGCGTCTACCCGGACATGGTCGCCGTGGCCAAGGAGGCGCTCGGCGGCTCCGGGATCCACGTCGCCTCCGTGGCCACCGCCTTCCCGTCCGGCCGGGCCGCGCGCAGCGTCAAGCTCGCGGACACCGCGGAAGCCGTCGCGGCCGGGGCCGACGAGATCGACATGGTGATCGACCGGGGCGCGTTCCTCGCCGGGCGCTATCTGGACGTCTTCCAGGAGATCCAGGCCGTGAAGGAGGCCTGCGCGCGCGAGGACGGCACCCGCGCCCACCTCAAGGTGATCTTCGAGAACGGCGAGCTGTCGACGTACGACAACATCCGCCGCTGCTCCTGGCTCGCCATGCTGGCGGGCGCCGACTTCATCAAGACCTCGACCGGCAAGGTCGCGGTCAACGCCACCCCGCCGAACACCCTGCTGATGCTGGAGGCGGTCCGCGACTTCCGCGACGCCACCGGCGTACAGGTGGGAGTGAAGCCGGCCGGGGGCATCCGTACCTCGAAGGACGCCGTGAAGTACCTGGTGATGGTCAACGAGACCCTCGGCGACGACTGGCTCTCCCCCGACTGGTTCCGCTTCGGCGCCTCCAGCCTCCTCAACGACCTGCTGATGCAGCGCCAGAAGCTGAGCACCGGCCGGTACTCCGGTCCCGACTACGTGACTGTGGACTGATAGCCATGGCATCCGAGAAGTTCGCTTACGCCCCCGCGCCCGAATCCCGTGCGATCGTCGATCTCGCGCCCTCGTACGGGCTGTTCATCGACGGCGAGTTCACCGAGGCCGCCGACGGCAGGGTCTTCAAATCGGTCTCGCCGTCGAGCGAGGAGGTGCTGGCCGAGGTCGCGCGCGCCGGGGAGCAGGACGTGGACCGGGCGGTGAAGGCCGCCCGCAAGGCGTTCGGGAAGTGGTCCGCGCTGCCGGGCGCCGAGCGCGGCAAGTACCTGTTCCGGATCGCCCGCATCCTGCAGGAGCGCTCCCGCGAACTGGCCGTGCTGGAGTCGCTGGACAACGGCAAGCCGATCCGCGAGACACGCGACGTGGACCTGCCGCTGGTCGCCGCGCACTTCTTCTACTACGCGGGCTGGGCGGACAAGCTGGCCTACGCCGGCTACGGCCCGGACCCCGAACCCCTCGGCGTCGCCGGCCAGGTCATCCCGTGGAACTTCCCGCTGCTGATGCTCGCGTGGAAGATCGCCCCGGCGCTGGCCACGGGCAACACCGTCGTCCTCAAGCCCGCCGAGACCACACCGCTGTCCGCGCTCTTCTTCGCCGACGTGTGCCGCCAGGCGGACCTGCCGCGCGGTGTGGTGAACATCCTCACCGGGTACGGGGACGCGGGCGCCGCGCTGGTCGCGCACCAGGACGTGGACAAGGTCGCCTTCACCGGCTCGACCGAGGTCGGCAAGGCCATCGCCCGTACGGTGGCGGGCACCCGCAAGCGGGTCACCCTGGAACTCGGCGGCAAGGCGGCCAACATCGTCTTCGACGACGCACCCGTGGACCAGGCCGTCGAGGGCATCGTCAACGGCATCTTCTTCAACCAGGGCCATGTCTGCTGCGCGGGCTCGCGGCTGCTGGTCCAGGAGTCGGTGCGGGACGAGGTGCTGGACGCGCTCAAACGCCGGATGAGCACGCTGCGGGTCGGCGACCCGCTGGACAAGAACACCGACATCGGCGCGATCAACTCCGCCGAGCAGCTGGCCCGGATCACCGCGCTCGCCGAGGCGGGCGAGGCCGAGGGCGCCGAACGGTGGGCCCCGGCCTGCGAGCTGCCCTCGGCCGGCTACTGGTTCGCGCCGACCCTGTTCACCGGGGTCACCCAGGCGCACCGGATCGCCCGCGAGGAGATCTTCGGACCGGTCCTGTCGGTGCTGACCTTCCGCACCCCCGAGGAGGCGGTGGAGAAGGCCAACAACACGCCGTACGGTCTGTCCGCGGGCATCTGGACGGAGAAGGGCTCGCGCATCCTGTCGATGGCGAACAAGCTCCGGGCCGGTGTGGTGTGGGCCAACACGTTCAACCAGTTCGACCCGACCTCGCCGTTCGGCGGCTACAAGGAGTCCGGTTACGGGCGCGAAGGGGGCCGGCACGGCCTGGAGGCGTACCTCGCCACAGCGGCCGGGCCGTCCAGCGAGCGCACGGGGTACCTCCCGCCGAAGGCAGGGAAAGAGGGAAAGGGTGAGCGCGACCGATGAAGACGTCCGACGCACGTGAGACGCGGTTGAGCGTCTTCAAGACCTACAAGCTGTACGTCGGGGGGAAGTTCCCCCGCTCCGAGAGCGGCCGGGTGTACGAGGTGGCGGACTCCAAGGGCGGGTGGCTGGCGAACGCGCCGCTCGCCTCGCGCAAGGACGCGCGGGACGCGGTGGTGGCCGCGCGCAAGGCGGTCGCCGGGTGGTCGGGCGCGACCGCGTACAACCGGGGACAGGTGCTGTACCGCGTCGCGGAGATGCTGGAGGGGCGGCGCGAGCAGTTCGCGCGGGAGGTCGCCGAGGCGGAGGGGCTGTCGAAGGCCAGGGCGGCGGCCGTGGTGGACGCGGCGGTGGACCGGTGGGTCTGGTACGCGGGCTGGACCGACAAGATCGCCCAGGTGGTAGGGGGCGCCAACCCCGTGGCCGGTCCTTACTTCAACCTGTCCACGCCCGAACCGACCGGCGTGGTCGCCGTACTGGCCCCGCAGGACTCGTCGTTCCTCGGGCTGGTCTCCGTGATCGCCCCGGTGATCGCCACCGGCAACACGGCCGTCGTGGTGGCCGCCGAGCGGGCGCCACTGCCGGCGCTCTCCCTCGGCGAGGTGCTGGCCACGTCTGATGTGCCCGGCGGTGTGGTGAACGTCCTCTCCGGCCGGACGGCGGAGATCGCCGCCCCGCTCGCCGCGCACCAGGATGTCAACGGCATCGACTTGGCGGGCGTGTCGGGCGCGCTGGCCGCCGAACTGGAGACGGCGGCGGCGGACAACCTCAAGCGGGTCCGCCGGCCCGCACCCGGCGAGGACTGGTCCGCCGACCCCGGTACCGGGCGCCTCACCGCCTGGCTGGAGACCAAGACGGTCTGGCACCCGATCGGCGTCTGAGCCGTACTCCCCTGGGGTGCGCCCCGCCAGGCGCGCCCCGGGGCCTCTGGGGTGCGGGGAACGGCGCGACCGGCCACGACGCTGCCGCATCCGGCAGCGAGCCGGAACCCGCCGAGCTGGATTCCGTGTCGCTCCGGGCTGCGGCCCGGTGGGGGCTGGTCGCGCAGTTCCCCGCGCCCCTTCGGGGGCACCCAGCGGGAAGCGGTCAGCCCGGCAGAAGTCCCACCGCGGTCCCCACCACCGGCAGCGTGGAGAGCGAGCCGCCCCGGGCGATCGGCCCCGTCACAGAAGCCGTCGAGACGGGCTGGAAGTCCGCGATCCGGGTACCCACCGCGTTGTCCAGCGGGTCGCTGCCGGTGTTGGCGAGCGGGTCGAGGGTGAGGTGCTTGACCGGGCCGATCCCGCCCGCCGCGCCGTCGTGCAGCGCGCCGGTCACGGACTGGGCGGGCAGCGCCTCGTTGACCGCCTGGAGCGGCTCGGTGTCGGTCACGCCCTGCGTGGGCAGCGCGTCGGCGAGGCCGTGGCCGGGCAGCGGCTGGGCGAGGTCGACCCGGCCGGCCGCAGCGGCGCTCCCCGCGGGGACGACGGCGGCCGCGGCGGCGGTCAGGGGCAGGACGAGGGCGGTTCGAAGCGAGGGCCTGGGGCACGTTCCTGATGAGAGTGCGTGAGCGTTTCGACCCCGTAGAGTAACACTGCGAACGCGCACAGTAGTGACTCCTGGGTGCCGCTGCCCGGTTCGGTGGTAGGCAATCCGGACCGCGCGGTCCGGGCCCCTGCCGCCAACCGGGCAGGCCACAGCGGGCTCCGGGTCGAAGAACCGCCGACGACCCCGCTGACCTGTGCCCTTTCGGTAGTACGCATGTCACCGACCCGAAACGAACCGGCCCTACCGTCACGACATGGCGGATATCTTCGACTCGTACACGCCGGCGGACGCGTGGGACGAGATGTTCGAACGCCCCGGGGTGGTGCGGCCGGCCTACGCGGCCGTGATCGCCGCACTGCAGCCCCTGGACGTCAGCGACCTCCGGTTCCGCACCGACCAGATGGCCCGCGTCTTCACCGACCGCGGAGTGACGTACTCCTACGGCGGCGAGGAACGGCCGTTCCCCCTCGATCTGGTGCCGCGCCTGCTGGACGCCGTGGAATGGGACCAATTGGCCCGCGGGGTCCGGCAGCGGGTGCGCGCGCTGGAGGCGTTCCTCGCCGACGCCTATGGCAGGCAGCGAGTGCTGGCGGACGGCGTGGTGCCGTACCGGCTGGTCTACTCCTCGCCGCACTTCCACCGCGCGGCGCACGGCATCGAGCCGCCGAACGGGGTGCGCATCCACGTCTCCGGGATCGATCTGGTCCGGGACGAGGAGGGCCGCTTCCGGGTACTGGAGGACAACGTCCGGGTGCCGTCCGGCGTGTCGTACGTGATCGAGAACCGCCGCGTGATGACGCGGACGTTCCCGGCGCTCTTCGCCGAACAGCCGGTGCGCCCGGTGGACGAGTACCCGCAGCGGCTGCTCGCGGCGCTGAAGAAGTGCGCCCCCGACGGAGTGACCGATCCGGTCGTGGTGGTGCTCACCCCTGGCGTGGCCAACGCCGCGTACTTCGAACACGCGCTGCTGGCCCGGCTGATGGGGGTGCAGCTCGTCGAGGGCCGCGACCTGATCTGCACGGGCAACCAGGTGCGGATGCGTACCACCAGGGGCGAGACGCCGGTGCACGTGGTGTACCGGCGGCTGGACGACGACTTCCTCGACCCGGTGCACTTCCGCCCCGACTCGCTGATCGGTGTGCCGGGCATCATGACCGCGGCGCGGGCCGGGAACGTCACCCTGGCCAACGCCGTGGGCAACGGCATCGCCGACGACAAGCTGCTCTACACCTACGTCCCCGACCTGATCCGGTACTACCTGGGCGAGGAGCCGCTGCTGCCCAACGTCGAGACGATCCGGCCGGAGGAACCGGGCCGGCTGGCGGAGGTGCTGGACCAGCTCGACAAACTGGTGCTCAAGCCGATCGACGGCGCCGGGGGCAAGGGCATCGTGATCGGGCCGCGCGCCGAGCGGCCGGTGCTGGAGCGACTGGCCAAGGAGGTGGCCGCCGACCCGCGCGGTTGGATCGCGCAGCGCCCGGTGTCACTGTCCACCTCCCCCACGCTGAGCCGCCGCGCGGACGGCTCGGACGCCCTCGCGCCCCGGCACATCGACCTGCGGCCGTTCGCCGTCCACGACGGCGACGACGTATGGCTGCTGCCCGGCGGGCTGACCCGGGTGGCGCTGGGCGAGGGAAACCTGATCGTCAACTCCAGCCAGGGCGGCGGTTCCAAGGACACCTGGGTGCTGCCCGGGTCCCGGGGCCCGCGTGCCATGGCGAAGACCGCGCGGCCGGCGCCCGCGGCGGACGCCGGGCAGTCCGCCCCGGTGGAAGTGAGCCCGCGTCAGTTCGGCCCCGGAGCGGTGAGCGCTCCCGGCGGCCAGGCCCAGGAGGAGGCGCACGCCCAGTGACCACCGCGGACATGATGCTCTCCAGGATCGCCGAGTCCCTGTTCTGGCTCGGCCGTTACGTCGAACGCGCCGACGACACCGCCCGCATCCTCGACGCCTATCTGCACCGGCTGCTGGAGGACCCGTGGAGCGACGAGGACGCCGCCTGCCGGTCGCTGCACGCCATCCTGGGCGTGGGCGTTCCGGAGGGGCAGCAGTGCACCCTGGACTCCGTGCTGGAACGGCTCGCCTTCGACCCGGCCAGCCCCGGCTCCATCGAGGGGGCGCTGAACGCCGCCCGGCAGAACGCGCTGACCGCCCGCGAGGTGGTCTCCACCGAGATGTGGGAGACCCTCAACTCGACCTGGCACCAACTGGCCGAGATGCGCCAGGCCGCCCGCCGCACCGGCCCGCACGCCTACCTGGGGATGGTCCGGCGCCGCGCCGCGCTCTTCTTCGGGCTGGCCGACTCCACCATGAGCCGCGACGACGGCTGGCGGTTCGTCATGCTGGGCCGCAGCCTGGAGCGGGTGGACATGACGGCCCGGCTGCTCGCGGTCCGGGTGCTGGCCGCCGTGCATGCCCCGGACTGGCCCACCCTGCTCAGCGCCAGCGGCGCGGACGAGGCGTTCATGCGCGCCCACGGCGCGGCCAGCGATCCGGCCCAGGCGGCCCCCTTCCTGCTGCTGGACCGGGGGTTCCCGCGGTCGGTGCTGCACGCGCTGACGTCCGCCGAGACCTGCCTGGCCGAACTGGGTGGCGGTGCGGCCGGCTGGCAGCGGCCCGAGCCGGGCCGGATGGCGGTGGGCCGGATGCGCACCCGCCTGGAGTACCTGGACCCGGCCGAACTCGACCGCCTGCCCGCGCTGCTGGACGAACTCCAGCGGGCCTGCGGTGAGGCCACCACCGCCGTGGCCGAGCGGTACTTCCCCTACGACGCGCCGGTGGAGTGGTCCCGGCAGTTCGCGCAAGGAGCGTGACCGGTATGGGCAGCAAGCTGCGGATACGCCACGAGACCCGGGTCGGCTACCCGAGCCCGGCCAGTTCCTCGTACAACGAGGTGCGGATGAGCCCGCTCACCCTGCCCACGCAGACCGTGCTGGACTCCCGGGTGGTGGTCTCCCCCGGCGTCCCGCTGTGGTCCTACTGGGACTACTGGGGTACCCAGGTCACCTTCTTCGACCTGTCGGAGCCGCACACCAACCTGTCGGTGACGGCGACCAGCCTGGTCGAGACCTCCGCGCCGGAGCCGCTGCCGGTGCCCCCGGACCGGGTGGAGATCGCCGAGCGGTCGGCGGACTCCCGGCTCACCGAGTACCTGGCCGCCACCCCGCGCACCACGGTGGCGGCGGAGCTGGCCGATCGGGCGCGTGAGGCGGCGGCCGGCCTGGACGCGCACGAGGCCGCGGCTGCGGTCACCGAGTTGGTGCGCGAGCGGGTGGCGTACCTGCCGGGCAGCACCGGCGTGTACAGCGGGGCGCAGGACGCGTGGGACCAGCAGGCGGGCGTCTGCCAGGACTACGCCCATCTCACCGCCGCGCTGCTGCGCGCGGTGGGCCTGCCCGCCCGTTACGTGTCGGGCTACCTCCACCCGCACTCGGAGGCGCCCCGGGACCGCTCGGTGGACGGCGAGAGCCACGCCTGGGTGGAGTACTGGGCCGGGGACTGGATCGGCCAGGACCCGACCAACGGCACCCGGCCCGGGGAGTCCCACGTGGTGGTCGCCAGGGGCCGCGAGTACGGCGACGTCCCGCCGCACAAGGGCGTCTACCGGGGGGCGGCGGGCGAAATGCCGCAGGTCCGGGTGGAGTTCACCCGGCTGGGGTGAGGACGGGCGGCCCGTGGCGGCGTCGTACGGCTGCCGCGGAGGACGTACGGCCTGCCCCGGGGACGTACGGCCCTCGGGGGACCTACGGCTTTCGCGGGACGTACGGCTGCAGCGAAGATACGACTGTCGCAGCGGCCGGGGTGTGCGGGAGAATGGTTTCCCGTGAGTTCACACTCCCCCAAAGCCGCGCATGGGGGTACCCCCATGTCGCTTCGCTCCCGCGTGATCCTGCTGGCCGGCCCCTCCGGCTCCGGTAAGTCGTCGCTCGCCGCCCGGAGCGGGCTGCCCGTGCTCGTACTGGACGACTTCTACAAGGACGGCGACGACCCGACGCTGCCCCGACTGCCCGGCGGCACCGGCACCGACTGGGACGCGCCGGAGTCGTGGCACGCGGACGCCGCCGTCGCGGCCGTCACCGCGCTGTGCGCGCGGGGCGCCGCCGAGACCCCGGTGTACGACATCGCGGCGAGCGCCGCGACCGGCCGCGCCCGCCTCGAACTCGACGGCGCCCCGGTCTTCGTCGCCGAGGGCATCTTCGCCGCGGAGATCGCCGGCCGCCTCCGCGACCTGGGGCTGCTCGCGGACGCGCTCTGCCTGCGGGGGCGCCCCACCACCACGGCCCGCCGCAGGTTCGTCCGGGATCTGCGCGAGGGGCGGAAGTCGGTGCCGTTCCTGATCCGCCGCGGCTGGCACCTGATGCGGGCCGAACGCGGCATCGTGGCCCGGCAGGTGGCGCTCGGCTGCCACCCGTGCGGACGCGACGAGGCGCTGGCCCGCATCGCCGCCGCGGCGGTCGGACGCGGGCGCGCGTCCGTCTGCGTACCCGAGCCCGTACGGGAGGCCGCACCCGCGGCCGCCTCGGGTTGCGTGGAGGCGTAGCCTTCGCGCCTGGGACCGCGGGCCCCCCGTACACGCGTCAGGACCGGACGGCTTCCCCGTCGCCGTCCGGTCCTGACTCC
>NZ_DATDBG010000178.1:0-66694 GCF_036524955.1 Streptomyces sp. | reverse complement strand
TCGCGGCGGGCAAGCCGGTGTTCCACGTCGAGTACGACCTGACACCGAGTCAGTTCTGCGCGGACAGCCGGAGGCTGGGACTGAGCTCGATGGTCAAGCACCTCGAACTGGACGCATGGCGGGCACCCTGCTGACCGCCGGGTGCCCGGCCGCCGCGGTACGGGCTCCTGCCCGCGCTGCTCGTGCCGCCGGCGAGGGGCGCAGGGCAGTCGACGGCGAAGGCAGCGGTCGCCCGGCCGCGGGCCGGAACGGCGCCGTTCATCGTGACGCCGCCTTCCCGCTCGGCGCACCGGGCACCGCTGCCGACGCCGACCGGCGAGGGCTGACCCTGTACCTCGTGCCGCGCGGCCCGGCCTCCCCAGCCGTCGACCGGCGGAAAGTCCCACCGACAGTGGCGGTGGCCGGCGAAGGCCTCGACCGTGACGAGGCCGGCCGCCGGTGGCCGGCCGGCGCGGTGCACGGGCAGGCCGCCTCGGTGCCGCAGTTCGCGGGGCGGAACCGCCACTCCGAACACGGGGGCCGGAACCGCCGTGCCTCCGCGAGGACGGCCGAGGGAAGGAACCTCCTGGGCGCCGGCCTGAGAGACGTCGCGCTGCTGGCGGACGTGTCCGTCAAGACCGTGCCGAACGTGGTCAGCAACTACCCGTTGAACCCGTCGCGGGCCGGGAACGGCGGCATACTTCGTCACATGCCGCGTATCGACGCCGACCGTTTCCTGCCGGTCCCGCCCGAAGCTCTCCCGTGGGCGCCGGCGCCGGCCGTCGCGGGCTCGCCGTCCGCCTTCACGGCGCCGCGGCCGGTCGGCGAGGGCATCGAGCACCCCGATCCGCAGGTCGATGCGGCCGGAGGGTACGGCTTCGCGCTCAGGCCGCCGGCGCGTCCCGGGCTGCCGCCGACCGCGGCCGTACCGCACGGCCCGGACGGGGGGCGGACGCCGGAGGTCCGGACGACCGGGCCCCTCCTCCAGATCCGCGCCGCGGACCGGCTCGACAGCCTGCTCGCCGGCACCGGGGGCCGGGTGAAACGGCAGTGCGGCCCGGTAGGCCCGAAGACGCGGCATCCGCGCGACTCACCGAACCGCCCGGAGTACCCGTCGTCGGACCTGCGGCCGGGCGCGGTGAGCCGCAGCCGTCAGGGAATCCGCTTCGCGCACCTGGCGTCGGGCGGTGGGCGCTCGTGACGGACCGGCCGCTGCTCATCGTGGACGGCGCGAACGTGGTCGGCTCGGTGCCGGACGGCTGGTGGCGCGACCGTCGCGCCGCCGCGGAACGCCTGCGCGACGCCCTCGCCCCACTCGCCGCCACCGGCCTCCCCGCGGACAGCGGCGCCCCCGCATGGGCCATCGGCACCCCCCTCGACGTCGTCCTGGTCGTGGAGGGCGCCGCCCGCGGCGTCCCCTCGATCCCGGGCGTCCACGTCGAATCGGCCCCCGCCAGCGGCGACGACCTCATCACCACCCTCGCCGGCCGCTCCCCCCAGCGCCACCGCCTCGTAGCCACCGCCGACCGCGCCCTCCGCGACCGCATCACCGCCGTCGGCGCCTCCTCCGTGGGCCCGAAGGCAGTCCGCCCGCGCTAGGGCCTGTCTGACACATCCCGCCTGCCCCGCGGCGCCCGGCAGCAGTCACCTTTGCCAATGTGTCTTGATGGGCGCGGTGTGCGGGCATGACCTCAAACATGCTGATCACCGCCCCTTCCGCCACCCTCACCGCCCGCGAGTACCCGCCTGTGTCTGCCGACCGGTCCGGCCGTGCACGCTCTGTGGATGAGCAGGGGGACGACAACGCCAGGGCACACGAAGTGGCAGAAGTACGGCCTGTAATGCGCGCAAGCGAATAGCCCCTCTCAACCCCCCAAGGGTTGAGAGGGGCGCTCTCTTCTTTCCGTGATGTGCTGCGACGCCCTGACCAGGACTGCCGGACATGGGCGCCTAACGTGGATCAGATGGCAAGCTTCGGGGCGACGAGCCTTGCCCGCTCATGGAGATCACGCGCGGTCGCGTTCCTCGCGTGCGGGCGGATCAGTCGGAACATTTCAGCGATGCGCTGATCGGCCCGGCCGGACTGGACCAAGGGAAAATCGTCCAGTGCCGTATGCCACGTCTCACAAGCCGCTTCAAGGTGGCCGATCGCGAATTGACGCTCGGCCAACAGCCCGCGGTCTCTCACACGAATACGCCTGTAGATGTCATGGCGCGTTTTATCTCCTTCTTGCATTGCCTGAACGGCGCCGCGCAAGTCACCAAGCTCGTACCGCACTTGACTGGTGTGGTAATTCAAAGCGGCTGGATCGTACGAGCCGAAGGCTTTTTGCCTAGACTCCGCCTTTTCCATGGCGACTTCGGCTTCCCGTAGATACGTCAGAGCGTTCCTGCGGTCGCCGACCTGTGCCGACGCATGCGCCTGCTGTCCCGCAAGGAATGCGCGCATCCGTGGCCCGGCTTGCGGGGAGGCGGCTGCGGCGGCATCTGCAAGGCGGAGCGCTTCGGGACCGTGGCGCAGGTCTACAGCCTGCACACTCATGCCCCGCAGCGTGGTGCAGAATGTGAGGTGATCCTCCGCCGCCCCAGCAAGCTCTAGCGCTTTCAAGTAATATTGTTGTGCGATTCCGTGCGCACCTTCGTCTACCGCCATGTAGCCCGTTAGGTAACAAAGGTCAGATGCGGCAGACATCATCGCTTTGCGTACTTCCTCGGTGGCATCCGCTTTCAAGTATGGCGCGACGGTATTGACTAAGAAAGCGGCTGCCATCGGGCGCGCATGCCGTCCGCCAAACTGGTCATCCAAGTTGGAAACTTGCTCGGTCATGGCGATGACCATGTCTACTTCGGGCATCCCTATGCGCTGCACCTGGCCGGTCTGAATTACTTCCATCCGCCCGACGACGTCTTGCCAACCGGGGATGGTGAGCGCTACAGAAAAGAGCGAGGCACCGACGACGGTCCGGCGTGTTGGGCTCATGTCTTGCTCGCCCAGGTCGAGCAAGCCGTCAACGGTCCTCACGGCGGGCGACTCATCGGCGGACGGGGGGAATCCTGCTTGTGTACGCGTGATGGGCCTGTGCAGGTGACGTGACAGCGCCTCCATGATGAGCGGCTGTACTTCTTCCTTGGGCATGTGCCCGTCTAGCCACTGGTGCACCGATGGCGACTGGTACCGCGTGGGTGTCCCGCGCTCCGTGGCCAGCTTGTTGACCTCTTGGGCGAACTGCCGGAGCGTCCACCCGCTCTCGCGGTACAGCCGCGTCAGACCCTTGTTCGGCTGACGGTCACCCATGCGTGCCCACTCCCCGCGCCGCTTAAAGCTCTTAATAACGCCTGGCGCCTCAACGGTACCGCTGTGCGTAGCGGCCCGGTTGCCTAGAGCAAGACAGACGCCTTACGCGGCCGTGCGACCGGTTCGCGATGGGCCGAGCTGCGGTGCCGGGAAGCCACGACCCCCGCGACCGTGCGACCGGTCCGGGGGCGTGGCTCAACCTGGAGAAAGCAGGCTGAACATGTTCGACCTTAACCCGCGCTCGTTCGGGATGCAGGGGGCAGCGTGATGACCCCTGGTACGCCGGCAGCTCTGGCCGAGGAATGTCCGTCCGTTGTCGAAAAGATGTGGCCTCCCGCTCCCCGCTCGGTGGGCAGGGCACGTCAGTTCCTCGCCCACCACCTTGACGCCTGGGGACTGTCCCGCCTCTCGGACGCCGCCCAACTGGTCGTGAGCGAACTGGTCACCAACGCGGTCAACCACGCGCACCCCCCGTACGGGAACCTGATCTCAACTCGGTTGGAGCGGCTTGAGTCCGGGGTTCGGATCGAGGTGCACGACTCCAACGACCACAAGCCGGAGCGCCGAGACGCAACCGCGGAAGAGGAGTCCGGCAGGGGCCTGGCCCTCGTGGACGTGCTTACCGGCGGCCACTGGGGCGTGAGCAACCGGGAAGGGCCGGGAAAAATGGTGTGGTCTGTCCTGGCCGACGACGGCACGGAGGTGCCACGGTGAGCGTGCGCGCTGCGTTACGTGCATGGCGACCGCCCAAGCCACGGCAGGAAGTTGACGACCCCTGCGACGAGTGCGGCACGGTCCTGGTGCTGTGCGTCCAGTGCGGGGTCAACGCCCGCTGTGTGGTGTGCCTCCCGTACGAGCGGCCAACGGAGCGCACAGAAGAGATACAGGCGTCCGTGCGGTTCGTTCGTGATCATCCGGAAGCCGGGTTGCTGGGCGGAGTGATCGCGTCGCTTGTGCCCGCCATGCTCGTGTGGGCACAGGTGACGTACGCCCCGCCGGGCATGGTGCGAATCCTGGGCACTCTGGCCGGAGCTGTGACGTGCTGCGCCTTCCTCGCCGCAGGCGCGGCATGGAGCAGCCTGCCCCTTCCCGGCGAAGCCCCGCCCTGCCGCTGGCACGATCCCACCCCGTATGACCGGTGGGCACTCGCCGGAACCGGAGCGCTGTTCGCGCAAATCGCCCTTGTGTGCATCGGCGTAGCCGCAGCCTGAGAACCGCAATAACCCCGATGGCTGCCGTTCCGGGCAATGGGCAGCACCGTAAGACGTCCGCGCCGGTCCCGCCTCGGTCAGGTCCGCCGGTACGGACAGGCGCCCCCTGCGGCCACCCCTCAGACGTCCGCAGGGGGCGCCCTTCTGCGTCCGGGGCAGCCCTGAAGATAACGGCGATGCCACGGCCGGGCGGCGTTCCGGCCTCGATATCCAGGGCCTGGTGCCTGTTCGCACCCCCGAATCGGGGCGTTCGGCCGGTCCGGTGGTCGGAGGGCGCACAGCCGGCTGGGCGTCCGAAAGCCGCCAGAGGGTGAGCGTGGGGCGTCGCATACTGGGCGGATGGTGAGCGAGGACAGCAGGTACGAGGCGGTGCGGAGTCGGGATGCCCGGTTTGACGGGGTGTTCTTCTTCGGGGTGGCGACGACGGGGATCTACTGCCGGCCGAGTTGTCCGGCGGTCACGCCGAAGCGGGCGAACGTGTCGTTCTTCGCGACGGCCGCGGCGGCGCAGGGGGCCGGGTTCCGGGCGTGCAGGCGGTGCCGGCCGGACGCGGTGCCGGGGTCTGCGGACTGGAACATGCGGGCCGACGTGGTGGGGCGCGCGGTGCGCTTGATCGGGGACGGCGTGGTGGACCGGGAAGGCGTCGGCGGGCTGGCCGCGCGGCTGGGCTACAGCGCGCGGCAGGTGCAGCGGCAGCTCAACGCCGAGCTGGGGGCCGGCCCGATCGCGCTGGCCCGGGCGCAGCGCGGCAACACCGCCCGCGTGCTGTTGCAGACCACGTCGATGCGGGCCGCCGAGATCGCGTTCGCCGCGGGTTTCGCGAGCGTGCGGCAGTTCAACGAGACGATCCGGGAGATCTACGCGGTCACCCCGACCGAGCTGCGCGCCGCCCGCCCGGGCCGCGCCCACCGGTCCGGGTGGGACGGCGCGACCGGCGTGCCGCTGCGCCTGGCGTACCGCGGTCCGTACGCCTCCGCGCAGGTCTTCGACTTCCTCGCCGCCCGGGCCGTACCGGGCGTCGAGGAGGTCACCGGCGCGCCGGGCGCCCGGACGTACCGCCGTACGCTGCGGCTGCCGCACGGCACGGGCGTCGCGGAGGTCGCCGAACGGCCGGCCGCGGGCGGCTGGCTGGAGTGCTCACTGCACCTGGGCGAACTGCGGGACCTGACCACCGCCACACAGCGGATCCGGCGGCTGTTCGACCTGGACGCCGATCCGTACGCCGTCGCCGAGCGGCTCTCCGCGGACCCGGAGCTGGCCCCGCTGGTCGCCGAGCGGCCGGGACTGCGGGCGCCGGGAGCCGCGGACCCCGAGGAACTGGCGCTGCGGGCCGTGCTCGGCGAGGACGGGGACGAGGACCTGCCGCGGGTCGGGGCGCGGCGCCGCGCGGGCGCGCTGGTGGCCGCGTACGGAGAGCCGCTCGCCGTGCCGAACGGCGGTCTGACGCACCTCTTCCCCCGCCCCGCGGACCTCGCGGCCGCCGCCCTCACCGCACCGGACGGCCCGGACGGACGCGACGACGTGGACGGGCCGGACGGACTCGACGGCCTCGATCTGCCCGAGGACCGCCGCGCCGCCCTGCGCTCCCTCGCCGCCGCCCTCACCGACGGCTCCCTCCGTCTGGACCCGGGCGCCGACCGCGACGAGGCCGAACGCACCCTGCTCGGCATCCCCGGCCTCAGCCCCCGCACCGCCGCCTACATCCGCATGCGCGCCCTCGGCGACCCCGACGTACTGCTCCCCGACCCCGGAAACCCGGTGAACCCCGTGAACCGCGTGAATTCTGCCGACCCGGGCAGCCCCGAAGCGGCCGCGCCGGACTGGCGCCCCTGGAGCTCCTACGCGACCCACCACCGCTGGAGCGCCCGGGTTGGACCGCATTAGGCCCCGGCGCGGAGCCGCCCGTACTCGCGCGATGCGCAACGTCCGCCAGATGGCCGAGCGCATCGAGCGGTCCGGACACGTGTGCCGGGCCCGGCGGGTGCGGGAGCTGACCGAGGACGAGAAGCAGCGGGTACGGCTCGCCGCGGACGCCTGGCGCCGCCGCGCGCCCCCTCAGCCCGTGCCGCGGCCGAGCGACGCACGGCGCACGCGCTCCTCCTCGAAGAGTTCGATGATCCGCTTCAGCGGGGCCTCGGCGTCGTGGCAGAGTTCGTCGTCGTGGTCGGGGCGGTCGTAGGGGGTGGTGTCGGAGGAGCGGGGGCCCTCGGGCCCGCCGGGGCCGAGACGGAGCAGGCGCTCGACACGGACGATGCGGTAGTGACGGCCGGCGACGTCGAGTTCGTCGCAGCGCTCGGTGTCGAGGCGGTCGGCGGCCCGTTTGTAGACCTCGCTCTCCTCCGCGCTGAGCTCGTGCCGCCAGGGCACGATGACGCGAAGGTGGGTGGCGAGGTCGTCGCGGGCGGCCTGGGGCGTGGTGGCGATGCCGGCCGAGTCGGGGCGCCAGCTGCGGCCCCGGCGTTCGGCGGTCATGAAGGTGGCGGGCAGCAGCACGCCGCCGGGGTGGGTGTGGACGGCGGCGCGCGAATCGTCGGCGACGGCGCTGCGGACGGTGCCGTGCCTGCCGACCGCGGCGAGGAGTTCGGCGCTGAGCACGCCGCCGGAGGGGCTGTCCTGGAACGGGGCGATGACCAGTCCGTCGGCGGGGTCGGTTCGGGACCCGGGCGCGCCGGGACCGCCGGGGTCGGGGTCGGTGGCGCGCGGGGGTTCGGGGCCGTCGGGGCCCATCCGGATGAACCGTTCGGCGCGCACCACGCGGTAGCGCTCGCCCCGTACCGTCATCTCGTCCAGTGGCTCCCGGTCGAGGCGGTCCGCGGCGGCCAGGTACTCCGCCTGCACGGAGGCGTCGCCGTCCCGGCCGGCCGCCTGGGCGAGCGTACGGAAGTGGCAGCCGAGGTCGTCCCGGGCGTCCTGCGGCGTGAGTCCGGCGAAGTGCGGCTGCAATTCCCAACCGCCCTCGGCGCGTTCCCGCGCCACACCGAAGACCGGGCCGCCCGCGAACAGCACCGACGGGTACGTCTTGCGGGCCTTCCACGCCTCGATCTCGGTGAGTGGCGCGACCGGGGCGTACTCCGGTACGTGCGGTACGTCGGGTACGGCAGACACGCGTGGCGCGTCCGCTGTGCCCGATACATCCGCCGTATCCGGAGCGCCTGATGTACCCGGCGCGCCCGGTCCGGTCGCCTGGAGGCTCTGGTACGCGGAAACGTCGTCTCCGTCGTCGCCGTGCGGATCCATACCCAGGAGTATGCCCTTCCGGTACGCTGCCGCGCGGCTGTTCCGCGAAAGGAACCGACTGTCGGGCGAAACCGGGTCTACCCGCGTCCACCGGCCACGAGACGCGCTCATACCCCGACGCCCGGTTTCGCCACCGTCGACGGGCAGCGGCTCCTCGCCGCGACCACCGTCACCGGCGGCAGCCCCTGCTACGCGACCAACGTCGCCTACCGGCTGGACGCCCCGTCCGCCCAGTCCTTCCTGGCCCCCTTCACCGCGCTGCCCTGACCGGTACCCGGGCCCCGCCGCGGGATCGCGGCGGGGCCCGGGGCGATCGTTACGCCGCCGGCAGCTGGTAGTCCGGGAAGTTACCGGGGAGGCGTTCGCTCTCCGGCCCCTGGGTGACGGCGTGGACGAGGAGTTCGCCGCCGACGAAGGCGCCGCGCCAGGACGCGCCGAGGCCGCCGAAGAGCTCGTCCCGGTCGCCGCGGGACCGCGGGCCGTTGCGGCCGACCTTGAAGGCGCGGACCTGGCCGGCCAGCCGCTCGGTGGTCCGCGGGTCGTCGCAGGACAGCGCGGCCACCAGCGCGCCGTTGCTGGCGTTCATCGCGGCGAGCAGTTCCGCCTCGGTGTCGACCAGCACGATGGTGTCCACCGGGCCGAACGGCTCGGTGTGGTGCAGCGGTGAGGACGGCGGCGGGCCCAGCAGCGTGACCGGCGCCAGGTAGGCGGAGGTGTCCTGCCCGGGCAGGAACAGCTCCGGGTCGAGCGCGCCCTGGTGCAGTGGTACGGCACCGCGGCCGATCGCCTCTGCCACCAGGTCGGACAGCTCCTTGGCCTTGGCCGCGTTGATGAGCGGGCCGAAGTCCAGTGCGGGCAGCGGGTCGTCGGGGTGGGCGACGGCCAGCGGGTGTCCGGTGCGTACCGACTTCACAGCCGGCAGGTACGCGGCGAGGAAGTCGGCGAAACGGGAGCGCTGCACGACGAAGCGGGGGTAGGCGGTGCAGCGCTGCTTGGCGTAGTCGAAGAGCTTGGGGATCTGCGCGCCGAAGGAGTCCCAGTCGCTGTACTCCCACAGGCCCCAGCAGTTGAGGCCCTCCTGCTCCAGGATGTGGCGCTTGCCGACGTCCGCGACCGCGGTGGCGATCCGGGCGCCGGTGTCCCGGCCGCCCACGAAGGAGACGCAACCGATCTCCGGGGACCGCACCAGCGCCTCGGACAGGTCGCCGCCGCTGCCGCTGACCAGGGTGACCGGGATGCCCTCGCGCTGGGCGAGCGCGCACGCCAGGGTGAGGCAGGACAGGCCGCCGTCGGTCGGGGTCTTGGCGATGACGGCGTTGCCCGCGAGCGCCTGGACGAGCATGGCGTGCACCAGGACGCTCATCGGGTAGTTCCAGCTCGCGATGTTGGAGACCGGGCCGTCCAGCGGCGACCGACCCTCCAGCATCGGCCCGACGCCGTCCACGTACCAGCGCACACCGTCGATCGCGCGGTCCACGTCGGCACAGGCCAGCCGCCACGGTTTGCCGATCTCCCAGACCAGCAGCAGGGCCAGCAGGTCGCGGTGCTCGGTCAGGGCGTCCAGGGTCGCGGACACCCTGGCTCTGCGGTCGGGAAGCGAGACGTGCCGCCAGCGACGGTGCTGGTCGAGCGCGGCACGCACCGCGTTCTGGGCGGTGGTCGAGTCCACGCGCGGTGGCCCGGCGATGGGGCTGCCGTCCACCGGCGAGGTGGCCGGCAGCGCCCGGCCGTCGGCCTGCCAGCGGCCGTCCCAGAGGTTGAGGACTCGGTCGTCGCGGAAGGCCTCGGGCGCGGCGAGCATGGCACGCTGCCAGGCGTCGCTCCAGGCCGTTCCGGGCTTCAGGGTGAGGGGCATGTCTACTCCGCTCGTCGGGGGGCGGATCCGCGCGGCGCACCACCACGCGCAGAAATGAAGCCACGTGCCACACCGTTGTGGGGCGGCCGATGCCCGGTGGGCACCGGCCCGTGCACACGCGCCGCGAACCGGCGGCGGAACAGGTGTTCGCCGTACGGTCCCCGTGGAGGCGACGATAGCGACTCGCCTTCGGGGCGGCCCGCGCTTCCGATCAACTGGGACCAGCGGCACACCCACTTGGGTGAGGGCCCACCCGGTGGGACGCGCCCCCTGCCCCGGCCGACCCCCCGCGGCCCTCGGTCTCAGGCGTCCAGGGTGTTGGTCGCGAGCAGTCCCATCAGTACGACGCCGACCACGATCCGGTAGATGACGAAGGAGTTGAAGGAGTGCTTGGCGACGAACTTCAGCAGCCAGGCGATGGAGGCGTACGCGACGAGGAACGACACCAGTGTGCCGACCGCGAGCGCGGGCACGCCGACGCCGCCGCTGGTGGCGTCCTTGAGTTCGTACAGTCCGGCGCCGGTGAGCGCGGGCAGGCCGAGGAAGAAGGACAGGCGGGTGGCGGCCACCCGGTCCAGATCGCGGATGAGCCCGGTGGAGATCGTGGCCCCGGAGCGGGAGAAGCCGGGGAAGAGCAGGGCGAGGATCTGCGAGGCGCCGACCACCATGGCGTCACTCAGGGTGACCTCGTCCTCACCGCGCTTGAAGCGCGCCATCTGCTCGGCGGCCCACATCACGCCGCTGCCGCCGATCAGCGAGAGGGCGACGACCCACAGCGAACCGAGCGGCCCGTCGATGAGCGGCTTGGCGGCCAGGCCGACCAGCACGATGGGGATGGTCGCGTAGATCACCCACCAGGTGAACTTGTAGTCGCGGTTGCGGCGCTCCCGCGGGTTGGCCAGTCCGCGCAGCCAGGCGCCGACGAACCGCGCGATGTCCTTGAAGAAGTACACGAACACCGCGGCGATGGCGCCGACCTGGATGACCGCGGTGAAGCCCACCACGGCGTCGTCGTCGACGGGGATGTCCATGAGCCCCTCGACCAGTTTCAGATGACCCGTGGAGGAGACCGGCAGGAATTCGGTGACTCCTTCCACGACGCCGAGAATGACGGCCTGGCCGACGCCGATGACGCTCAAAGTGGTCCCGTCCCCTGATCTTCCGGATGGTGTGCACGGCCAGACGGCGCTGTACCGACCGGGCAGGCCCGATGGCAGGCCCGGCCCGCTGCGACTACATTCGTGTAGACGTCCGGTGCGATTTTAGAGGATCGGGGCGAGGCGTCGTGCGGCGGGTCGACGGGCGCCGGCGCCCTGCCCGTACCGGCGGCCGTGCGGGTACCCCGTGACTGTACCGTCCGTGCCGGTGGTGCTCCGACCAGGCCCGCCGCGCCCGCCCGCGGCGGCGGGGACCCGGGTTCCCCGGCGAGGGGGTCCGGCGGCGCGGGGCCCCGGGCCGGACGGTCAAGCGCGGGGCTGCGGACCGTTCGGCAGCGGTGCCGGCGGGCACGGGCTCAGGACACGATGTCCTTCGTCCGGAACCCGCGGAACGCGAGCGCGGTCAGCACCAGCGCGTACGACAGCGAGACCGAGGTGCCCTGGAGCATCCCGGTCCACTCCATGGTCGGCTGGAGCGCGTCGGCCCAGGAGAACTGCCAGTGCGCGGGCAGCACGTCCCGCCAGGAACCGAGCGCGGTCACCGCGTCCAGCACGTTGCCGACGATGGTCAGGCCCACCGCGCCGCCGACCGCGCCCAGCGGCGCGTCGGTGACGGTGGAGAGCCAGAACGCGAGCGCCGCGGTGACCAGCGAGTTGACGAAGATGTAGACCACGACGACGGCCAGCCGCGGCAGCGCGCTGCCGGACGCCAGCGTGCTGCCGGTGGGCAGTTCGAGGTCGCCCCAGCCGTACGCGACCGTGCCCGCGGCCAGCGCGACGGCCGGCAGCAGCACGATGGCGACCGCGCTGAAGCCGAGCGCCACGGTGAGCTTCACCGCGAGCAGCCGGGCCCTGGGCACCGGCGCCGCCAGCAGATAGCGCAGGCTCGACCAGCCCGCCTCCGAGGCGACGGTGTCGCCGCAGAACAGCGCGACCGGCACCACCAGGACGAAGCCGGCCGAGACGAACAGGCAGGTCGCGCAGAAGTTGGCGCCGGAGGCGGTGGCGGTGTCGATGAGGGTCGGGCCGTTGCGGCCCCCGCCGTCCGGGGTGCCGCCGATCGCGAACGCGGCGATCAGGATGAAGGGGAGTACGGCGAGCAGCGCGGCCACCACCATCGTGCGGCGCCGGCGCAACTGGCGGCGGGCCTCGACGCGCAGCCGCAGCGTACGGCCGGGGCGGTAGCCGGGCGCGGTGGCACGCGGGGGTGCGGACGCGCCGGGTGCGGCGGGGGTGCCGGGTGCGGCGGGGCCGGTGCTCATGCCGAGCCTCCGATCAGGGTCAGGAAGGCGTCCTCCAGGCGGCGGTGCGGCCCGACCTGGGCCACGGCCACGTCCAGGCGGACGAGTTCGGCCACGAGCTGCGGTGCGGTCATCCCGTCGAGCACGGCGAGCAGCCCGTCCTCCTCGCGTACCGCCGTCGCCACGCCCGGCAGCGCGGCGACCTTGTCCACCACGGTCTGCGGCACCTCCCCGTCCACGCCGACCAGCACGGTGTCGGCGGAGCCGATGATCTCGGCCACCGGGCCCGCGGTGACCAGCCGTCCGCGGTCCATCACCACCAGATGCGTGCAGGTCTGCTCGACCTCGGCCAGCAGGTGGCTGGAGACGATCACGGTCCGGCCGGTGGCGGCGTACCGGATCAGCACCTCGCGCATCTCGCGGATCTGCGGCGGGTCGAGGCCGTTGGTCGGCTCGTCCAGGATCAGCAGGTCGGGCAGGCCGAGCATGGCCTGCGCGATCGCCAGGCGCTGCCGCATGCCCTGGGAGTACGTGCGCACGGCGCGTTCCAGCGCGTCGCCGAGACCGGCGATCTCCAGCGCCTCGGCCAGGTGCGCGTCCTGCTCGGGGCGGCCGGTGGCCTGCCAGTACAGGTCGAGGTTGGCCCGTCCGCTCAGGTGCGGCAGGAAGCCGGCGCCCTCCACGAACGCGCCGACCCGGGACAGTACGGGGGCGCCGGGCCGTACCGCCTCGCCGAAGACCCGGATCTCCCCCGCGTCGGGGCGGATCAGGCCCATCAGCATGCGCAGGGTGGTGGTCTTGCCCGCGCCGTTGGGTCCGAGCAGGCCGAGCACCTGGCCCGGTTCGACCTGGAAGGACAGGTCGCGGACGGCGTAGCGGTCGGCGGACTTCGCGTACCGCTTGCTCAGGCCGGTGATCCGCAGCGGAACGGCGGCCAGCGTCGGGTCCGCCGGCCGCGGCCGTACCCGGCGCCGGCCGGTGAGCAGCAGCGCCACGGCGACCAGCAGGGCGAGCGGCGGCAGCGCCCAGGTCCACCAGGTCAGCGGCGGCGCGTCGGTGCTCAGGGCAAGGCCCGTGGGCAGCGTCAGGCGCGGGTCGGCGAGCGAGACGGTGAGGGCGGCGGGCGCGGCCGGTGAGGCGTATCCGAGGTCGGTGGTGGACAGCACCAGGCGCAGACGGTGTCCGGCTCCGAAGCCGTGGTCCACGGCGGGCAACCGGAGCCGCACGGTGGTGCCCTGCTTCGATCCGGCGATCCGTACCGGCGTGGCGAGCGCGGCGGGCAGGACCTCCTTGCCGCCGGGCGCGACGTCGTAGAGCTTGGCGAAGAGCACGGCGTCGGGCGCGTCGGTGGCGACCTTCACGCTGACGGAGGGGGCGCCGGTGAGGGTGACGCTGTGTGCCAGTTCCGCGGACTCGAAGCGGGCGAACTGGCCGGGGAAGTCGACGGCCAGGCTCGCGCCGAGCGAGGAGAGCCGGCTGAGGCCGCCGGCGCCGGGCACGGCGGAGATGGCGGGCGGGGCGCCGCCGGGCGGGTTGGTGATGTGCTGCTCGGGGCCGGCGAGGGGGATGCGGTCGTTCGTCGCGCCGTTCTCCGTGCCGTGCTGCGTCCCGTCGAGGCCCGGGTAGCGGTCGCCGCTCGCGCCGCGCAGGACGACGCTGCCGTCCGTCGAGTTCAGGCCACCGGTCCGGGTGATCCGGAAGGCGGGGCCGGTGCTCGTGCCGGTGCGGCCCTTGAGATGGTGGTCGAACCAGGCGGTCACCCGGCGGTCGATCCGGCCGTCCTCGGTGTCGCCGCCGTCGTGCCCGCCGGCGATCCAGTCGACGGCCACGGGGGCGCCGTTGGCCCGGAGCGCCGTGGCCATCGCGTCGGACTGGGCGAGGGTGAACAGGGAGTCGGTCTGTCCCTGCACGATGAGGGCGGGCACCTTGATACGGGCCGCGACGGCGGACGGGCTGAGCGCGTCCAGCCGGTCGCGGGCGGCTGCGTCCGGCTTCCCGTCCTCGGCGACGCGCTGGTACAGCGCGCAGACGGCCGGCTCGAAGCGACCGCACGCGGGGTCGGCCGGGCCGCTGGGCCCGGTGGCGCCGGTGGGTGCGTTCGCGGGCCCGGCCGCGCGCGGGGCGCCGGGGAGCGGCGCGGCACCGCTGGAGAAGAAGACGCCGGCCCAGAGCTTCTTGTACACGTCGCCCGGGAAGAGGGCGTCGCTGAGGTTCCAGTACGTCATCCGGGGCGCGACGGCGTCGACGCGGTGGTCGTGACCGGCCGCCAGCAACGAGACGGCGCCGCCGTACGACACACCCGAGATGCCGACGCGCGGGTCGCCGGGCCCGTCGAGGCGTACGCCGGGCCGCGCGGCGAGCCAGTCGATCAGCCTGCTGACGTCGGCGACCTCGCCGTCCTTCGCGTTGAGCCCGATCCGGCCGCCGGAGCGGCCGAAGCCGCGGGCCGACCAGGTCAGTACGGCATAACCGTGCCGGGCCAGCGATTCGGCCTGCGGGCGGACGTCGTCCTTGCTGCCGCCGAAGCCGTGGCCGAGCAGGACGGCGGGGCGCCGGCCGTCCCGGTCACTGCCGGTGGTGAAGTACGAGGTGTCCAGTCGTACGCCGCCCGCTCCGGTCAGCACCGCGTCACTGCGATGCACCGCCGCGTCCCCGCCGGCCGCCGTCGCGGTGCCCACGGCCCCTCCTGCCGCCAGTACCGCGAGCGCCCCCGTGGTGGTGAGCCACCGCTTCCGGTTCCGGCGCGGCCATCGAAGATCCATCCCCCGATCCTAGGCGGGCCCGTCCCTCGCCCCGGCAGCCGACGGACATTTCTCCGGCTTTTCACAGAGTCCTGACGTGCGACGGCTCGTGACGTCGAGGGGCGGCGGGGCGGGTGAACGGGTGAGCTCGGGGCATGAGTCGGGCGCGTGCGGTGCCGGGGTGGCTCGCGGGGCCGGTACGAGGTCTGCGCCGTCCGTCCGGTGCGCGTCGGCGATCGGGGGATCGGGTTTCCGGTGAGGCGAAGCACCCACGCACCCGGGGCGGCAGGCGGCACCGGAAGGGCGGATCACCCGAGTTCGTCGCACGATTCCGGCCATGTCGGTCGGTACGGATAGGGTCCCCGGCATGGGCAAGGGGCTCTCACCGGCACAGCGCAGAGCGCTGACCGAATCCGACCGGGCCACCGGGCGCCTGTCCGCCCGCCCCCAGGTCTGCGCCGCCCTCACCACCGCCGGCCTCGCCACCCCCTACGGTCGCAGCGGCCACCACTACCTCACCGCTGAGGGCTTGCGTGTCCGGGCCGCCCTGGCAGCGGAAGCACAGAGCGTGGCGCATCCGGGAGGGGGGTTCGGGGTGGACGGCGGTACGGGGGCGGCGCCGGGCGGAGGGTTCGTCGCGGACGACGGTACGAGGGAGGTGGCGCCGTCGGGGGGCGGGCCGGGCCGTTCTGCGGAGGTCGCGGCGGCGTGGGAAGGGCTGCTCCGGATCCGGGCCCTGCTGATGGACGGCGCGACGGACCTACCCGCGCCGTGGGAACGGGAGCGCTGTGTCCACGCGATCGCGTTGGCCCTGGAGGCGAACGGCTGCCCACCGGCCCACGGTGACTCCCCCGCCTCACCGGGCTACACGGTGACGCCGTCCCCCTACCCGGACACGGCCCGTATCACCTGGTCCCCCGAATCCGCCGCCGCCCGAGCACTGCCGCGCGTCGCCCGCCTCCTCGCCCCTTACGGCTGGCAATCCACCCACCACCGCACCCGCGCGTCCTTCCCCTACCTCCTCACCACCCCCCACCGCTGAACTCCCCGCACCGCACTCCTTCGCCCCACCAGCGAGGACGCCTCCGCGCGCGCACCCCCGCCCTGACGGGTCACGGCCACCGCCGCCGGAGGAGCCAGCTTCCCCTCCACCATTCGCGCGGGGCATCTCGATGTGGCCTCCGAGGCGAAGATGACGGCCATGTGTCCGAGATATTGCGGAAATCCGTCACAGATTTGCGCACACTCATGGACTTACTGCGGCCCGCCTCGTAGTCTCTCCACGCCTGGCCGGGTGCTCGCCTCCCCACACCCCCGACCCGCAAGGACGTGTGCCTGTGTCGCACTCACCGCGCAGTCATGAGCAAGTTCCCAGGTCTCTCCGCCGGATGAGGCGGCGCGGAACCGCCGCGATTCTCTCGTTCGCCGTCGCCGCGACGGCTGCGCTGGCCGCCGTGACGCTGGCGAGCGCCCCCACCGCCAGCGCCGCGGGGGTCCCCGCGCCCTCGCCGATCGGGATCTCCGGACGCGGCGCCACCGTGCCGTTCAAGGAACTGGAGGCGGAGTACGCCACCACCAACGGCCGCCTGATCGGCCCCGACCGCTACTACGGCCACCTCCCCTCGGAGGCGTCCGGGCGGCAGGCCGTCACCCTCGACGCGGTCGGCCAGTACGTGGAGTTCACGCTGCCCGCGCCCGCCAACGCGATGTCGCTGCGCTACAGCGTCCCCGACACCTCCGACGGCCGGGGGCGGGACGCCTCGCTCGACCTCCAGGTCAACGGCTCCTCGGTGAAGACGCTGCCGGTGACCTCCAAGTTCGGCTGGTTCTACGGCGGTTATCCGTTCAACAACAACCCCGGCGACACCAACCCGCACCACTTCTACGACGAGGTGCGGACCAAGTTCGCGACCACCTACCCCGCGGGCACCAGGATCCGCGTCCAGGTGACCTCGACCGCGCAGTCCCCCACGTTCACCATCGACCTCGCCGACTTCGAGCAGGTGGCCGCGCCGATCGGCAAACCGGCCGGAGCGATCGACGTGGTCGCCGACTTCGGCGCCGATCCGACCGGCGGAGCCGACTCCACCGCGAGGTTCCAGGCCGCGGTGGACGCGGGCCAGGCGCAGGGCAGGACCGTATACATCCCGCAGGGCACATACACGCTCTACGACCACGTGGTCGTGGACGGCGTCACGCTGGCCGGTGCCGGCCCCTGGTACAGCGTGCTGGGCGGCCGTGACCCGGTGAACCGCAACCGCGCGGCCGGCATCTACGGCAAGTACGTGAACGGGGGCGGCTACACAGGCGGGATCCGTCCGCACGAGGCCGGCGGCCCGAGCCGGAACGTGACACTCAAGGACTTCGCGATCATCGGCGCCATCCAGGAGCGGATGGACGACGACCAGGTCAACGGCATCGGCGGTGCCCTGTCGAACTCCACCGTGGACAACGTGTGGCTCCAGCACGTCAAGGTCGGCGCCTGGATGGACGGTCCGATGGACCACTTCACCCTCAAGAACAGCCGCATCCTCGACACGACGGCCGACGGCGTGAACTTCCACACCGGCGTCACCGACTCGACCGTCACCAACACCTTCGTGCGCAACACCGGTGACGACGGCCTGGCGTCCTGGCCGGACCGCAAGCCCAACGTCAGGGACAGCTTCGACCACAACACCGTCGTCCTGCCGATCCTCGCGAACAACATCGTCAGTTACGGCGGCAGGGACTTCAACCTGTCGGACAACGTCATGTCCGACACCGTCAGCAACGGCGGCGGCCTGCACATCGCCAACCGGTACGACAACGTCAACTCCGGCTTCGGCACTGCGGCAGCGGGTACCTTCACCGCCGCCCGCAACACCCTGATCAGAACCGGGAACAGCGACTACAACTGGAACTTCGGCGTCGGCGCCATCTGGTTCAGCGGGCACAACGAACCGATGACCGGTGCCACCATCAACATCAGCGACACCGACGTCCTGGACAGCTCCTACGAGGCCGTCCAGACCATCGAGGGCGCGGTCAGCGGCATCAACCTCACCAACGTCAACATCGACGGCGCCGGCACCTACGCCATCCAGGCGCAGTCCAACGCGCAGATGAAGTTCACCGGCGTCACGGCGAAGAACATCGCCCAGGCCGCCACGCCGATCCACAACTGCATCGGCACCGGCCTCCAGATCACCGACGGCGGCGGCAACTCCGGCTGGAACACGGGCCAGACCTGCTCCGGCACCTGGCCGACACCGGTCTGGACGAACGGCGGTGTCCCGACCGGCGGCGGCGGAACGACCACGCCGCCCACCACCCCGACCACCACGCCCCCGACGACGCCTCCGTCGACCACGCCCCCGGCAGGCGCCAACCTGGCCCAGGGCCGCCCGGTCGCCGACTCCGGCCACGCCGACATCTACGTGGCGGGCAACGCGGTGGACGGCAACGCCGGCACGTACTGGGAAAGCACCAACAACGCCTTCCCGCAGAGCCTCACCGTCGATCTCGGCGCCGACAGGTCCGTCGGCAAGGTGACGCTCAAACTGCCGCCGGCGACCGACTGGGCCACCCGTACCGAGACCCTGTCCGTACTCGGCTCCACCGACAACTCCGCGTGGTCGACACTGAAGCCCTCCGGTGGCGTCACCTTCGACCCGGCCTCGGGCAACACCGCGACCCTGACCTTCACCGCGGCCACCACCCGTTATGTCCGGCTGAACATCACCGGCAACACCGGGTGGCCGGCCGGCCAGATCTCCGAGTTCGAGGTCTACGCGGCCGACACCACCGCCCCGCCGACGACGCCCCCGACGACGCCCCCGCCGACGACCCCGCCGACCACGCCCCCGGCAGACGCGAACCTGGCCCAGGGCCACCCGGTGACCGACTCCGGCCACGCCGACGTCTACGTGGCGGGCAACGCGGTGGACGGCAACGCCGGCACGTACTGGGAAAGCACCAACAACGCCTTCCCGCAGTCACTCACCGTGGACCTCGGGGCGGCCAGGACCGTCGGCCGGATCGTCCTCAGGCTGCCGCCGGCCTGGGAGACCAGGACCCAGACCCTGTCCCTGCTCGGCTCCACGGACAACAGCGCCTACACCACGCTGAAGTCCTCTGCCGGACACACGTTCGACCCGTCCTCCGGTAACACCGTCACCGTCACCGTCGCCCCGGCCTCCACCCGGTACGTGCGGCTGACCTTCACCGCCAACACCGGCTGGCCGGCCGGTCAGCTCTCCGAACTGGAGGTCTACTCCTCGTAAGCGGCCTCCCGGGTCCCCTGCCGAGCGCCTCCTGACCGCGGCTCGCCGCGACCGGGGTGACGATCTAGAGTCGATCACCATGGAATACCGTCACCTCGGCCGCAGCGGCCTGATCGTCAGCGAGATCGCGTACGGCAACTGGCTCACCCACGGCTCCCAGGTCGAGGAGGACTCGGCGACCGCGTGCGTCCGCGCGGCGCTGGACGCGGGCGTCACCACCTTCGACACAGCCGATGTCTACGCGCAGACCCGCGCCGAGTCGGTGCTCGGCCGGGCGCTGAAGGGTGAGCGCCGCGAGGGTCTGGAGATCTTCACCAAGGTGTTCTGGCCGACAGGCCCCGGTCGCAACGACCGGGGCCTGTCGCGCAAGCACGTCATGGAGTCCATCGACAACTCGCTGCGCCGGCTCCAGACGGACCACGTCGACCTCTACCAGGCGCACCGCTACGACCGGTTCACGCCGCTGGAGGAGACGATGGAGGCGTTCGCCGACATCGTGCACGCGGGCAAGGCGCACTACATCGGCGTCTCGGAGTGGACGGCCGACCAGATCCGCCGCGGGCACGCGCTCGCCCGCGAACTGCGCGTCCCGCTCGTCTCGAACCAGCCGCAGTACTCGGCACTGTGGCGGATCATCGAGGGCGAGGTCGTGCCCGCCTGCGAGGAGCTGGGCATCGGACAGGTGGTGTTCTCGCCGATCGCGCAGGGCGTGCTCACCGGCAAGTACCAGCCCGGGCAGCAGCCGCCGGAGGGTTCGCGGGCCACCGACGACAAGGGCGGCGCGGACATGATCGGCCGCTACCTGCGCGACGAGCTGCTGGTACGGGTGCAGGCGCTCCAGCCACTGGCCGCCGAGGCGGGCCTGACCATGGCGCAGCTCGCCGTCGCCTGGGTGCTGCAGAACCCGAACGTGTCGGCGGCCATCGTCGGCGCCTCCCGCCCGGCGCAGGTCGCCGAGAACGTCAAGGCGGCGGGCGTACGGCTGGACGCGGACCTGATGTCCCGGATCGAGGAGACGCTCGCCCCGGTCGCCGTCACCGACCCCAAGCGCGTCCACGACAGCGTACCGGCGCAGCGGCCGTAACCCACCCGGTGCGGCACGGCCCCGCGGCCCCGGCGTACTCTGTCTACAGTTTTGTAGACGTCTCGCTGTCGGCCGGGCGGGCCTCGCGCGCGCTCACCGGGAAAGGCGCATCTCACCCCATGACCGACCGCCGCTCTGCGAGCCGCCGTCCCAGCCCGCCGACCGGCCCGGCCTGGTTCCGGCTGCTGCTCCCGGTTGTGTCCGCCGCGGCCTTCGCGCTGCTGGCCTGGTTCGTCCTGGCCGGGCACGGCGTTCCGCACTCCCTCGACACCGGTCCGCACCGCTGGTCGGTCGCGCACCGGCCGCACGCTATGGCCACCACCGCCCGGATCGTCACCGACTCGGGCACCGGCCCCTTTCCGCCGTTGGCGGCGGCGCTCGGCGGCTGGCTGGCCGGAAGCACGGTCAGGCACCGGGTGGCGGGGGCGCTGCTCGCGGCGGCCGTGCTGCTCGCGGGACAGGCCGTCCGCATGGTGCTGATGCTGACCCTGCACCGGTCCCGGCCGCCCGCCGCGGACTGGGCGGCCTTCGCCTCGGGCCACGCCTTCCCGTCCGGGCACACCTCGTCCAGCGCGCTGGCCGCCGGCCTCCTCGCGTGGGGGCTGCTGCGCGCGCTGGGACCCGCCGCCGGGCGGGTCGCGGCGGCGTCGTGCGTGCTGATCGCGGTCGCCGTCGGCTGCACGCGCGTGTACCTGGGCGTGCACTGGCCCACCGACGTGCTCGGTGGCTGGCTCTTCGCCGCCTGCTGGCTGAGCGCCACGCTGCCGCTGCTGACGGCGTACGCGAACGCCGGGCCCCCCGCGCCCGGCCGGCCGACGTGCGTGGCCCCTTGAGCCGCTGCCTCAGACCGACACGCCGCGCGCCCGCAGGAACCGCAGCGGGTCGATGTCGTCCCCGTACTCGGACCCGGTCCGCATCTCGAAGTGCAGGTGCGGCCCGGTGGTGTTGCCGGTGGCGCCGGAACGGCCGATGCGCTGGCCCCCGTTGACCCGCTGGCCGGCCTTCACGGAGATCTGCGAGAGGTGCCCGTACTGGCTGTAGTGGCCGTCGGAGTGCCGGACGACGATCTGGTAGCCGTACGAACCGCCCCAGCCGGTCGTGACCACCGTGCCGTCCGCCACCGAGTGGACCGCGGTGCCGGTGGGGACCAGGAAGTCCACCCCCGTGTGGTATCCGCTGGCCCAACTGCTCCCCGACCGGTGGTACGGGGTGCCGATCGGTCCGTGGGCGACCGGGAGACCGTATCCGGACCCGGCGTGGGTGTGCGTGTGCGCGGGGGCGGCGGGCCTGGTGTGCCGGTCCAGCGTGTGGGTGCCGGCGGGCTGGGCGGCGGGCTTCTGCTTCGGCGCGCTGGTCTTGGGGGCGGTCCGGTGCACGGGGCGGGGGACGGCCTGGGGCGCGGGCTTCTGCTCGGGCCGCGTGGCGGGCTTCGCCGCCGGTTCGGCGGTGGGGGCGGCCTTCGGCGTGCTCAGCGCGAGCCGCTGCCCGGGGAAGATCAGATCGGGGTCGTCGCCGACGAGCGCGCGGTTGTCTGCGTACAGCTCCGGCCAGCCGCCCCGCACGTGCTGGTCGGCGGCGATAGCGGACAGGGTGTCGCCGGGGGCCACCGTGTACCGGTCGTGCGCGGGCGCGGGATGGCTGGGCGCGGAACGGGTCGGCGCGGGGTGGGCCGGTGCCGGCTGCGTGGGCTTCGCGGGCGCCTTCGGCGCGTGGTACGAGGCCGCGGGCCGTGTCTTGCCGGCGGGCACCGGCACGGTGTGCGAGGCGGACGCGGCCTCCCGGGTGAGCCCGGCCTTGGCCGAGCAGACCGGCCACGCGCCGGGGCCCTGGCTGCGCAGCACCTTCTCGGCCACCGCGATCTGCTGGTTCTTGCTCGCGAGGTCGGCCCGCGGGGCGAACACCGCACCGCCGAAGGACTTCCACGTGCTGGCCGCGAACTGCAGACCGCCGTAGTAGCCGTTGCCGGTGTTGATGTTCCACTTGCCCGAGGACTCGCAGCGGGCGACCTTGTCCCAGACGCCCTCGGCGGCGGCGTGGGCGGTGCTCAGACCGATCAGCGGGAGGGCGAGTCCGGCGCCGCCCGCGGTGACGGTCAGCGATGCCTGGGAGACCCGGCTGGGACGGTAACGGCGGTGGCGTCCGCGTAAGGGCATGGCACGAGTCCTCTCGGGACCGACGACCCCCGCCGGGGAGCCGATCGGGGGAAGGCCGGGGCTGCCGCCCGTTTGCCGGGCTGGCCAAAGATAGGCCCCGCGCGGACCTTGCCACAAGAGTGTCTGCACGGGTACGGACAGTGGCCGCCGCTCGGTGCGGGCTCACGGACGGCGGAACGGATGTCCTCGATCAGCCGGTCGGCCGGGTGCGGCTCCGCTCGGCGGGGTGCGGCTCGGCGCGGCCGACGGGCGGCGGAACGAACGCGCGTTCCGTACCGGGCGGTACGCCCTCGCCGCCGGGGCGGGGTCCGGGCACCCGCGGGCCGGACGGGCCGCCGCCCGGATGACGGCCGGATGACGGCCGGTCAGCGGCCGGACGGGTGCCGGGCGGACGGCACGTCAGGCCCCCGGGGTCCGCGGATGACGCGATGTCACGTGCGGTACGGCCATCCGCGTTCACCCGCACGGTGCGGCCTCATCCGGATGGGTCGCGCCGTCGTGCCGGGCGGGTCGGGCGTTTCTACGGTGATCGCATGACTGCCTTCCGTCGCCCGCTGCCCCGCTCGGTGCCCGCCCGTGGCGGTACGCGGACCCGCACCCGTACGCGTACGTACACCCGTACCGCCGCGCTGGCCGTCGTCTGCTGCCTGGCCGTGCCGCCTGCCACCGCCGGGGCCTCGTCCGGCGACGGCGGCGACGGTGACGGGCACCGCTCGTCCGGTTCGGCCGCCGCGTCGGCGGTCACCGCGGGTGGTGCGCTGCTGGCCAGGCCCGGTGTCCAGGTACGGCCGCAGGCCCGTACACCCGACCTGCCGTCCGGGCTGACCGCGCTGTCGTGGCTGGTGTCGGACGCCCGCACCGGACAGGTGCTGGCCGCGAAGAACGCGCACCTCAGACTGCCGCCGGCCTCCACCTTGAAGACGCTGTTCGCGGTCACCGTGCTCCCGCGCTTCCCGCGCGGGACCGTCCACAAGGTCACCGAGGCCGAACTGGCGGACGTCGGGGCGGGCAGCAGCTTGGTCGGCGTCGTTCCCGGTCAGTCGTACACCGTCGCCGACCTGTGGCGCGGGGTCTTCCTCAGTTCGGGCAACGACGCCGTGCACGTTTTGGCGCACATGAACGGGTCGGTGCCGCGCACCGTCGCCCAGATGCAGGCCAAGGCGGAGATGCTGGGCGCGTACGACACGCAGGTCGTCTCCCCGGACGGCTACGACCAGCCCGGGCAGGTGTCGTCCGCGTACGACCTGGCGGTCTTCGCCCGCGCGGGTCTGGCCGACCGCGACTTCGCGGAGTACGCCTCGACGGCGACCGCGCGGTTTCCCGGCGGCTGCGACCTGCGCGGCACGTGCGTGCGGTCGTACGACATCCAGAACACCAACCGGCTGATCACCGGGGCGGACGGCGTGACGCCGTATCCGGGGATCGTCGGCGTGAAGAACGGTTACACCACGAACGCGGGCCACACGCTGGTCGCCGCCGCTCGGCGCGGCGACCGTACGCTGATCGCCACGGTGATGAAACCGGAGTCCGGCGACCGGCAGGCCGCCTACCGCGAGGCGGCCGAACTCCTCGACTGGGGCTTCAGCGCGGCCGGCCGCACCACGTCGGTCGGCACCCTCAACGCCGTCCCGGCCGCCTTCCACGGCACACCGGGCGGCGCCGCAGTCCGTCCGACGCCGAGCCCGTCCACACCGGATCCGGCCACCGCCCGCGCGGCGAACGCGTCGGCCACCGCCTGGTACATCGGCGGCGCGCTGGCGCTGGCCGCGGCCGTCTCGGTGCTGCTGCTGCGCCGCCGGGGCGGCTCGGGGAAGAAAGGCTGACCGAGGTTCCCGCGGCAGGGGTGCCGGTACGGACGGGGGCGGCGGCCGGTACCGGGGGCGGTGCCGGGCCGGTACCGGCAAGGCGGTGACGTGGCCGTGCGGTCGGCAGTACGCCCCGGCTGCCCGGCAGTTGACGCTGACCGTGTGCTCCGCCCCGTCGGACAAGGAAGGCTTCCGCAGGAGCCGTCGTGTGCGGACGATGCCCGCCCTCGGCGAGGACAGTGCCGCGATCCGGGTGGACTTCGACCGGCTGCCGTCCCGGGCGCACCGGGTGGTGCTGGTGGCCGCCGTCGACCCGGCGGCCGGCCCGGACGCCGACCGTCCCGGTTCTCCGACGCGCGTATCCGGCACACCGATCCCACGGGCACCGAGGCGGACCGCCTCGACGCCTCCGGCGGACGCCCCGGCGAGACCGCACTCGTCGGCTCCTTCCGTCGGCGGGCCGGCGGGAACTGGGATTTCGTCCCCGGTGGGAAGGAGCACGCGGGACCGGGCGGCCTGGTGGAGCTGGTTCGGGAACAGGCTTCGGGGTGGAGTGACCGCGAGGCCACGCAACGTGTGCTAAAATGTAGTCAGGGACGCATGAGTCTGTGCCTTTCTACTGGCACCAGCTCCCTGTTTCGCATTTCTTTCGGAGTCTGCGCACTCTCAGGTTTCTCGCACCGGTCGCCGGTGGTTCCTCGCGGTACGCGGGGCGTGACACGTCCGCTCCCGCCGCGAGCCCGTGCGCCGTGCTTTCTCATCTCCGTCCGTGAAAGGACGACCCATTCATGACTGACATTCTCGAACGTCCGCCTGTCCGGCGGGAGTTGCCCGTGGACCGGGTGGCGGGCGTGCTCGACCTCTCCGACGGCCAGGGCGGCCGTCTGCGCAATTCCGGGTGGCTGCCGTCGCCCGACGACGTACACGTCTCACCGGCGCAGATCCGTGGAGCCGGGCTGCGCAAGGGGGACCTGGTGGCGGGGCTGACCGGAAAGCCGGGCCACCTCGGCGAGGTGCTGCTGGTCAACGGCGAGCCGCCCGGCCGGCCGCGGCCCCACTTCGGGGAGTTGACACCGCTGCACCCGCGGGAGCGGCTGCGGCTGGAGAGCGACGTGCTCAAGGGGTCCGGCGCGGCGGCCGGACGGATCATCGACCTGATGGCGCCGGTCGGCAAGGGCCAGCGCGGGCTCATCGTGGCGCCGCCCAAGGCCGGCAAGACGGTGCTGCTCCAGCACCTCGCCGCGGCGGTCGCCGCCAACCACCCGCGGGCCCACCTGATGGTGGTGCTGCTCGACGAGCGGCCGGAGGAGGTCACCGACATGCGCCGAAGCGTGCGCGGCGAGGTGATCGCCGCCACCTTCGACCGTCCGGCCAAACAGCACATCGCCCTTGCCGAACTGGCCGTCGAACGGGCCAAGCGGCTGGTGGAGCTCGGGCAGGACGTGGTGATCCTGCTCGATTCGCTGACCCGGCTGTGCCGGGCGCACAACGCGGCCGGCGCCGGGAGCGGCCGTACGCTGTCCGGCGGTGTGGACGCGGCGGCGCTGCTCGGCCCGAAACGGTTCTTCGGTGCGGCGCGGCTGGCCGAGGAAGGCGGTTCGCTGACCATTCTGGCCACCGCGCTGGTCGACACCGGCTCAAGGGCCGACGACTACTACTACGAGGAGCTGAAGGGCACCGGCAACATGGAGCTCCACCTCGACCGCGCCCTCGCCGAACGCCGCGTCTTCCCCGCCGTCGACGTCCTGAGCTCCGGCACCCGCCGCGAGGAACTGCTGCTGCCGCCCGCGGAGATGCCTGTGGTACGCGGGCTGCGGCGGGCCCTGCACGGGCGCGACGCCCAGTCCGGCCTCGAGGTGCTGCTCGACCGGATGCGCCAGACCCCGGACAACGCGGCGTTCCTGCGGCAGATTCAGGGCACGCTGCTGCCTGCGGACGCGTGAGCGGCCGGCGCGGGGCCGCCCGTCCGGGGCGGCCGGGGCGGAGGCAGGGGTGTGCCCGCCCGGCGCTGAAGGCCGGGCGGGCACGGTTGCCCGCCGGGTACCGGCGGACGGGCGGGCGTTTCTTGACCGGTGTCAGATGCCGACGCCGTGCGCGCGCAGGTAGGCGACGGGGTCGATGTCCGAGCCGTAGCTCGGCGTGGTGCGCACCTCGAAGTGCAGGTGCGGGCCGGTGACGTTGCCGGTGGCGCCGGACAGGCCCAGTTGCTGACCGGCGGTGACCGACTGCCCCGCGGAGACGGACACCTGCGAGAAGTGGGCGTACTGGCTGTACTTGCCGTCGGCGTGCCGGACGACGACCTCGTTGCCGTAGGCGCCGTCGTAACCGGCGGAGACCACCGTGCCGGCCGCGATGGCGTGCACCGGGGTGCCGGTGCCGACGACGAAGTCCACGCCGGTGTGGTAACCGCTGGACCAGTTGGCGCCGGCCGCGTGGTACGGGGTGCCGATGGGACCGTCGACCGGCTTGGTGTAGCCGGAGGTGGTGGAGGCGGACGCCTGCTGCACAGTGGCGGCCTTCTTGACGGGTGCGGCCGTCGTCGGCGCCGGGGCGGCGGGCTTCTTCGCCGGTGCGGCCGTCGGCGCGGGCGCGGCCTTCGTGGCCGGAGCCGCCGTCTTCGCCGGAGCCGGAGCCGCGGCGGGACCGGGCGCGGCGGCGCCGTTCAGCGTGAGGTACTGACCGGGGCGGATGACGTTCGGGTTGGCGCCGATGACCTGCTTGTTGTCGGCGTAGAGCCGGTGCCAGCCGCCGCTCACGCGGTGGGTGTCGGCGATCTTCGCCAGCGAGTCGCCGCGGACGACCTTGTACCGCTCGGCCTTGGCGGCGTGCGGGGCGGAGGCGGGGGCCGCCTCGGCGGTCTTCTGCGGGGCGACGGCGGGTGCGGCCTTGGCCGGTTCGGCGGCGGACGCGTGGCCCGCGGCGGCCAGCGGCAGCGCGAGGGCGGCGCCACCGGTGCCGGCCGCGAGGCAGATGCGGGTGAGACGGTTCAGGCGGGGCTTGCGGTGCTGTCCCTGTGCGGGCATGGGGGGATGTCCTCTCCTACGCCTGCGAGGTGAGCTGTCGGGTTCGGGCAGGAGATGCCCGGTCACGGTGGCGCGCCGGCGCGTCGGTTGCCGAGCGCTGCGCGCGTGGTGCCGCGACTTCACCCCGAGCCGTCCGGTGTTACGGGACGGCGGCTTACCTGGGTCCCCCGCTCCTGCCGGGTGGGTGCTTGAGTGATCCGTGTGCGGGATCCGGGCGGCGGCAGGATTCGGCGATCCGCCCGAGGGAGGGAGCGGGCTTCCGGCCCGCGGCACAGGAAGCTAGACGACTGCCCGATTCGCGGGCAACCAGCCGCATCCGCCCGCACTTCTCCCCACCGCCCTGCGCTCACTCATCGTCATGCGTCCCCAGCGCCGCGTATCAGCGCGCCTCACTGTCGGTGCACCGCGCCGCGCGATCGGGTGACAAATCACCCGGAACGCACACCACGGGTGCTCTTGGGACAGCAGTCCGTGTTCCCGGCGTGATGCCGCTCACCTCCCGGACACACAGTGAGGCATGCCACTCCGAAATGCCCGAATTAGCCCATTAATTGGCGATTCGCCTGACCTATGGTCAGTAGCTCCCCGGCGCACCGCCGATGCGCGCGTCCAGCGTGCGGCTGAGCCGGTACGCGACCGGCCGGAAGCCGACGGCCGGCCAGTGCCCCGCGGCCAGCGGCGAGGCGGAGTGCCACCGGGCCGAGATGTAGCGGTGCCCGTGGTCGTACGCCCAGGCGAGCGCGGTGGCCAGCAGCACCCGGCTGATCCCCTCACCGCGGGCGGCGGGCGCGACGTACGCCTCGACGAGCTCGACGCAGGACTCGGGGACCACCGGGTCGGGCGTGGCGGGCAGGAGCAGCACCATGCCGATCTCCTCGCCCCGGCGCGAGGCGATCCACGCGCCGCAGCGCGGGTCGTCGAGCATTCCGGCGTAGTGCAGGCGCAGTGCGGCGAGCGCACCCTCGGGCTGCGGCTGGAACATCGCGGTCTCGCGCCGGCGGCGCGCGGACTCGGCGGCCATCCGGCCGATCTGCGGCAGGTCGCCGGGGCCCGCGCGGCGGATGCCGAGCCCTTCGACGCCGCGCGGCTGCCGGCCTCGGGCCTTGACCGCCATCAGGCCATGGACCAGTTCCCGGCCGAAGCCGAGGTCGAACCACGGGGCGGTGGCGGTCTCGCCGGCCGGCACCTCGACGTAGTGGACCAACCGCCGGTCGGCGACCAGGCGTTCGGCGACGCGGGCGTACAGGGAGCGCAGCACCTCGCTCTCCCGGCCGGCGGGCAGCGCGTGGCCGCCGTGCGGGATCAGGGCCGAGCGCGGGTGGCTCTGCAGGCCGGCCGGGACGTCGGGGGCGAGATCGACCGGTACGGCGGCCAGGTGCCCGATCAGACCGCCGTCGCCGTCCAGGGCGCGGCAGGCTTCCAGGCCCGGGACGGCGTGCAGCCTGCCGAGCAGTTCCTCGCCGCGCACCGGGCCGTCGGCCAGCCAGGACCGCTGCGACGGGGGGCGGCGGGCGCGGGCGAACCAGCGGTCGTACCGCTGAGCGGCCAGGGGTATGTGCTCGGAGGTCAGCGGCGCGATGGCGACAGTCATGGTGCTCCGGGACGCTAGCGGGGGGCGCGGTCCCACGGCAAGGCGGGGCCGAAAGCCCTTGGACGGGGCGGGTGTTCAGCCGCTCCAGGCGGGGTGCCGGGGGTCGTCGGCCCGGACCACGAGATCGGCGATCTCCTCCGGCAGCGCCTCGCGCGCATAGCGCTCGAAGGCGGGCAGCGTCCACCGCTCGGCGGGCCCGGTACGACGCTCCAGCGCGGCGGGCGACAGCCGCAGGTGGACGGTCAGGTCCAGCGGCAGCCCCTGACCGAGCAGCAGCGGGCCGTCCAGCACCAGCACGCCGCCGGGCGGCAGGTCGACGTAGTCGGCGCGGGTGGAGCGGTCGGTGACCGGGTCGCGCAGGGAGGGCAGGGCGCGGCCGGTGCCGCCGGGGCCGAGCGGGTCGAGCACCTCTCGGCGCAGCGCGCGGGTGTCCAGCCAGAGCTGGTAGTACGCGTCCACGTCCTGGTGCCCGTACTCCAGGCGCAGGGACGCGGGCCGCCAGAAGTCGGTGGCCCGCACCCGCAGCACCGGGTGGCCGAGGGCGGGCAGCGCGGCGGCGACGGCGTCGGCGAGGTCTCCGGTACGGGCGGCGGGCGCGCCGTCCACCGCGATCCGCCACCACGGGCCCGGCGGCGCGGTGGTCGACAGGCGGTCGGCCAGCGCCTGGGCCAGCCGGGGCCAGGTGATCGGGGTCATCTGAGGCACCCGGTCATCCTGCCGGAACGGGCCCGCTCGCCTCGGCGAGGGCCGCCCTCGCCCGATCGGGCCAATCCGGTCCCCGCCGCCCGGGTCCGCCGCAGCGGCGCCGCCCGAACCCGCAGGCCCGGGCAGAGATCGCGGCCGACGCCCGACTCGGGACATGGACACTCTCACCCGAGTGGCGGAAATCCGTGACAAATCACCCGTTTGCCACCAGGCGTGATCTATTACTTTTTGTGAGCCTGGAAGAACTCATGGTGACCGTCCCCATCATCCAGGAGAAGAGCCCAATGATCCTGTCCATCTCCGGCGTCGTCCTTCTCGGCGTCATCGTGTTCCTGTTCTTCCGCAAGGACGGCCTGAAGGTGTCCCACGGGTTGGTGTGCACCCTCTTCGGCTTCTACCTCGCGGGCTCCGCCATCGCCCCGAGCATCAGGGCGGGCGGCGCCAGCCTGGCCAATCTGATCGGCGGGCTCAGGATCTAGCCGGCCGTCCGGTACGGCCACCACGGCCTCCTGCGGCCAGCGCCACGGGCCCGGCAGCGGTCGTCCCCGCTCCGGGCCCGTACCGATGCCTTCCGCCCCCGTCCTCCCCCGCGCGTCCCCCACACCCGAACCACCCCATGGAGCAGCCGTGGCCAGGCGTCCCCTTCCCAGCATTCTGAGCAGCCGACCGGCGCTCGTCCGCGGTCGTGATCTGGCGCGTACCGCGGCCGACGGCGCGACGGACGTGCTGCACCCGGTGATCACCATCGCCCGAGGCATGCGCAGGCAGGCGGCCTGGGCGGGCGGCTGGTGGGGCCGGACCCCGAAGGAACGGCGCGGCCCGGCGCTGGTGCTGGCCGCCGCGGGCGTCGTCGCGGTGGTGATGATGCCGTACGGACCGATCCTCGGCGCCATCGCGATCCTGGCGTCCGCAGGGTGGATGGGCCGGGACCGCGCCCCCGCGGCGCCCGCCGGGCCGACCGAGGCCGAGGTCGTACGGCTCCAGTCGCTCTACGAGGCGCTGGTGCCGTACCTGTCCGACCCCGGCGACTCGGCACCGCTCTACGCGCACGACGGCGAATGGCGGCGGGCGTTCGGCTCGTACGAGTTCCAGGACGGCCGGCTGGTGCGGCTGCGGCTGCGCTATCCGGCGTACTTCACCGACGGCGAGGTGGCCTCCCGGAGCCGGGTCGAGCACCTTCTGCACGCGAAGGCCGGCCGGGGGCGGGAATACCGTTTCGACTGGAACGAGGAGGAGAACCACCTCGCCCTGACCGCGCTGCCGCCACTGCCGACCGACATCGTCGCCCAGCGCTTCGTCATGCCGCCGACCGAGACGGTGCTGGGGTTCACCGACACCGACGCGGTGCCGCGCACCGTGCCGGTGACCGGCGGGGAGGAGACGCGGGACGCGCCTCCGGTGGTGTGGCGGACCGGCGCCCGCTCCACCGAGCCGCACCTGCTCGCGCTCGGCCAGCCCGGCACCGGCACGACGAGCCTGCTGCGGTCCATCGCGCTGCAGGCGCTCGCGCACGGCGACATCGTGGTGATCGACGGCGGCGGCAGCGGGGAGTACGCGTGCCTGGCGGGCCGGCCGGGCGTGCTCGCCGTCGAGGACGGGCTGCTCGGCGCCGCCGCCACCCTGGAATGGGCGGCGCACGAGACCGAGCGGCGGCTGATCGCGGTCAACCGGGCGCGGCAGGCGGGGAATCCGGTCGCCGAGGACGTGCGGCGCCCGCTGTGGATTCTGTTCGACCGGCCGACCGCGCTGACCCAACTCGCGGCCGCTGAGGGGCGGCCGGACCCGCAGATCCTGCTGGATGTGCCGCTGCGGCACGGGCGTACGGCCAACGTCGCGGTCGCCGTCGCGGACCAGCTCGACGCGACGGAGGCGCTGGCGCCGGTCGTCATCGCGCAGACCCGGGCGCGGGTGGTCCTCGGCACGCTGGCACCCGAGCATGTGGAGGCGGTACTGGGCGCTCCGCAGCTGACCACACCGGCCGCGGAGGTGCCGCCCGGGCGCGGCTATGCCCGTCTCGGCACCGGGCCGGTGCTGCGGCTCCAGGTTCCGGCGACCCCGGACCCCTACGACGAGGAGGCTCCGTCGGCGCAGCGGGAGGCCGTCCTCGCCCTCCTCCCGGGCCGCGGCCAGGACCCGGACCCGGAGTCCGTCCCGCACGAGGAGTCCCCGGGCGTGGACCTGACCAAGCCCGCGCCCGAGATCGTGCCCGCGGCCAACCCCGACCCCGGCCCGGACCCGATCCCCCTGCGCGGCGACGCGGTGGTCCGCACCGTGGCCGACCTCGAACTGGGCTGAGGCCGCCCGCCCGGGCCGGCCCGCTCCCGGTCGGAGCCGGTCCGGCTCCGCCGTCCCGTGTCCGGCGTGTCCGGCGGGACGGCCCGGAGCTCACGGAAGCGGCGTGCGGCCACCCGGTTCCGCCGCGGCGGGGAGTGATCGGCGCGGCCCGGCGGCGCCCGGACTCACCGCACCGCCGCAACCGTCGCCGCGCACCCGACCGGGTATCGCTACGCCACGAAGAGACCCGAGCCCTCGCCCTCGGCGCCGCCACCGGACCGTACGAGATCCGCCGCCTGGGCCAGGCGGGCCGCCGCCTCCGCCGCCGCCGGGCCGCTGACGGTGAAGGGGACGCGGATGAAGGACTCGAACGCGCCGTCCACACCGAAGCGCGGGCCGGAGGGCACCCGGACGCCCAGCCGTTCACCGGTCACGGCGAGGCGGGACCCGGAGAGGTCGGCCGTGCGAACCCACATGGTCATGCCACCGCGGGGCACCGTGAACTCCCAGTCGGGGGTGTGGGAACGCAGCCCCGCCGCAAGGTCGTCGCGGCACTCGCGGGCCCGGCGGCGGCGCGCCGTCAGGGCCTGCTCCCAGCCGCCGCCCCGCAGCAGCCAGGCCACGGCGAGCTGGTCGACCACGGGCGAACCGAGGTCGAGATAGGCGCGGGCCGAGACCAGCCGCCGTACCACGTCGGGGGTGGTGCGCACCCAGCCGATCCGCAGCCCCGCCCACACCGCCTTGCTCGCCGAGCCGACCGTCATCACCGTGCCACCGCGGTCGAACGCGGCCATCGGCCGTACCCCCGGCTCCTCCCCGTCCAGGGTGAGCTCGGCCATCGTCTCGTCGGCGACCACGACCGTCCCGGCGGCGCGCGCCGCCTCGACCAGGTCCCGCCGCTGGTCGTCGCCGACCAGCGTGCCGGTCGGATTGTGGTAGTCGGGCATCACGTACGCCATCCGGGGCGCCGCGTCCCGCAGCACGCGCCGCCACGCGTCCATGTCCCAGCCGCCCAGGTCCTCCCGGAGCGCGACCGGGACCAGCCGGGAACCGGTCTCGCGGAACAGCTCCAGCACGTTGGCGTAGCTGGGCGATTCGACGGCGACCCGCTCCCCGAGGCCGACCAGCCGCCGCGCCGCCGCGCCGATCGCGCCCATCGCGCCGGTGGTGACCATGATCTGCTCGGGCATGGTCGGCACGCCGCGTGCGGTGTAGCGGTCGGCGATGGCCTCGCGCAGCACGGGCAGGCCCGCGGGGAAGTCGCCGTGCGTGGCCGCGTACGCGGGCAGTTCGGCGAGCGCCCCCTCCATGGCGCGGGTGAGCCACGGTTCGGGGGCGGGCAGCGCCGCGTTGCCGAGGTCGATGACGGAGCCGGCCGCGTCCGGCGGCAGCGGCTGCAGGCTGCGCGAGGGCAGTGCGTGGCCCTCGGGGATCGCGGTCCAGCTGCCCGCGCCGCGCCGGGACCGCGCGAACCCCTCCGCGCGCAGCGCCTCGTACGCCGCCGCGACCGTCGTCCTGCTCACGCCGAGCGCGAGCGCGAGTTCGCGTTCCGCCGGGAGCCGCGCGGCGACCTGGACCCTCCCTTCGAGCACCAGCAGCCGTATCCCGTCGGCGAGTCCCCGGTACGCGGGAAGCTTCCGCCCGTTGCCGGCCTGCGGTCGCGGTTCGAGGAGCCGGGCCAGATGCGCCGCACTCACCGACGCGGTCCACTGGGACATGGAACTCAGTCCACCTTTCGCAGATTGGCCGTGGAACCGAAGCCCTTACAGGCCACAGAGTGACATGCCCACTCACTCGACCGCCAGGGGGGGTTCCGTTGTTCCCGCTCCGTCCACTGCCGCACCGGCCGGTGTTCCGGCCGCCGCGCCCGGTGCCGTACCGCCGCCTCGTCCGCCTGTACGCCGGTCTGGCGCTGTACGGCGCGAGCGACGCGCTGGTGATCCGCGCCGCGCTCGGCCTCGATCCGTGGGACGTGCTCCACCAGGGTCTGGCCCGGCACAGCGGTGTCAGCATCGGCGTCGTCTCCATTGTCGTCGGCGCGGCGGTACTGCTGCTGTGGTGGCCGATCCGGCAGCGGCCGGGGCTGGGCACGGTCTCCAACGTCGTGCTCGTCGGCGCCACGATCGACGCGACGCTGGCCCTGGTCCCCCACCACCAGGCGCTCGCCTACCGCGTACCGCTGCTGGTGACCGGCGTGCTGCTGAACGGCCTTGCGACCGGCCTCTACATCACCGCCCGCTTCGGCCCGGGGCCGCGCGACGGCCTGATGACCGGGCTGCACCGCAGGACCGGCCGCTCACTGCGGCTGATCCGCACCGGGATCGAACTGTCGGTGCTGGCGGCGGGCTACGCGCTGGGCGGCGGGGTCGGGCCCGGCACCGTGCTGTACGCGCTGGCGATCGGACCGCTCGCGCAGTTCTTCCTGCGGGTCCTGGCACTGCCGGACGACCCCGTCGGGCCGGCGCGCGGGCGGGTCGTGGCCGGTTCCGGGGTGTTGCGCCGGGAAGCGCGGGAACCGAACCCGGAGCAGTGTGGTCGGTCCTCCTGCTCACTCCCTCCGCGGCCGGCCTCGTCCCTCGGCCGCCCACTCCAGGAGCTCGGGCGTCAGCCCTGCGGCGTCCCCGGTCGGACTTCCTGCTCACTCCCTCCGCGGCCAGCCTCGTCCCTCGGCCGCCCACTCCAGGAGCTCGGGCGTCAGCCCTCCCAGGACACGATTTAGCCGGAGGCGGTGTGGACCGGTAGTGTACGCGGTTGGCCCCGCAGCCTGACCGTTACTGCGCGCAAAAGATCTGACAACACCGGGTGACATCTCCGTCCAGATGTGACAAAGCGGGCACCGGTGGGTAGAAACAGGGGCGACACGACGGGCGACGCATGTCCCTAAACGGGAATCTTCACCGCCGACCGGACGTTGACCGGATGACGACGACAGCGACACCTGTCCTGTGGGCGACCAAGCCCGGGAGGCACGATTCATGAGTGAGCGAGCTCTCCGCGGCACGCGACTCGGGGCCACCAGCTACGAGACCGACCGCGGCATCGATCTGGCCCCGCGCCAGACCGTGGAGTACGCATGCCGGAACGGCCATCGCTTTGAGATGCCGTTCTCGGTTGAGGCCGAGATTCCGCCGGAGTGGGAGTGCCGCGCCTGCGGCCAGACCGCCCTGCTGGTGGACGGAGAGGGCCCCGAGGAGAAGACCACCAAGCCCGCGCGTACGCACTGGGACATGCTGATGGAGCGGCGCACGCTGGAAGAGCTCGAGGAGGTGCTGGCCGAGCGGCTGGCCGTCCTGCGCTCCGGGGCGATGAACATCGCGGTGCACCCGCGCGACAACCGAAAGAGCGCCTGACCCCAGGCCCCCGGCCCGCGACGACGGGGGCCGCTGACACTTCCCGCCCGGTGAGGGAGCGCGATCCGCTCCCGCACCGGGCGTTTCGTCTGCGCGGCGGCCCGGGTGCACGGCGGTTCACGTGACGCCGACCGTGTTCGCGTACACCGGCCGTGTTCGGGCAGGCCGTGGTCCACGCACCCCGTGCCGCGACGGCGCTACCGCTCGTCGCGGTCTATGACCTCGCCCTGGACGACCTTGCCGTCGGGGCGGTGTATGCGGGACCGGGATTCGGCCTCGCGGGCCTGCTGGAAGAGGTCGTTGAGGGAGCCCGGGTCCGGGCTGGGGTGCCTGGCGAGGGCGCGGGCCGCGGCCCGCTCGGCGACGACCCCGATGAGGTTGCGGGTCGGCGGGAAGAGCAGCAGCAGGGCGAGCCCGTCGGAGACGAAGCCCGGGATGATCAGGAGCAGGCCGCCGAGCATGGCCAGACCGGTGCGACCGCCGCCCGCGGGAGGGGTCGTCGGCGCGCCGGGCTGCTGGACGGAGGCCGCGAGGTTGCGCCACGCGCTGCGCCCGGCCCGCTTCACCGCCGCCGCGCCCAGCACGAACCCGGCGAGCAGGAGCAGCAGCACGGTGAACCCGCTGGTCGCCCCGGCCACGACCGTCATCAGCCAGATCTCCAGCACCGCCCAGGCCGCGATCACCAGCGGCACCGCGGTACGGGCGCGCGAGCGTCGGCGTGGCTGCGGGACCGGGCGGGGGCGAACGGGGGGCGGTGAACTCGTCGTCATACCGTCAAGTGTGCCAAAAAACAGGTAAAGACCGGGTCGGTGCCCGCAGAACCCTGTGGACGACCGCGGACCCCGTACCCCCTGCTCAGTCCCTGCCGACCAGCTTGCCCACCCGCGCGCCCACGCCCCACGCGGTGACCCGCCACAGCGCCTCCACGACGATGTTGCGGCTCATCTTGCTGTCGCCGCGCTCCCGCTCCACGAAGGTGATCGGCACCTCCACCACGTGGAACCCGGCCTTGGTGGCGCGCCAGGCGAGGTCGACCTGGAAGCAGTACCCGGCCGAGGCGACCTCGGTCATGCCCAGGCCCTGCAGGGTCTCCTTGCGGAAGGCCCGGTAGCCGCCGGTGACGTCGCGGATCGGCACGTCGAGCAGCAGCCGGGAGTACGTGCTGCCGCCGCGGGACAGGATCTCGCGGGACTTGGGCCAGTTGACCACCCTGCCGCCGGGAATCCAGCGGGAGCCGAGCACCAGGTCGGCGTTCTTGAGCGCGGTGAGCAGCCGGGGCAGCTCCTCCGGCTGGTGGGACCCGTCCGCGTCCATCTCGACCAGCACGCCGAAGCCCTGGTCGATGCCCCACCGGAAGCCGGCCAGGTAGGCGGCGCCGAGCCCTTCCTTGCCGTGGCGGTGCAGTACGTGCACGTACTCGTCGGTCTGCGACAGTTCGTCGGCGAGCTTGCCGGTGCCGTCCGGGCTGTTGTCGTCGGCGATCAGGAGGTGCGCGTCGGGCACCGAGTCCCGTACCCGCTGGACGATCGGCTTGATGTTCTCGGCCTCGTTGTAGGTCGGGATGATGACCAGAACCTTGCCGAGCGGTCCGAAGGTCCGCTGTTCACCGTCGTTCACTGGTGCCTTTGCCCTTTCCCCGTGCGTACGCGGTCGCGCCTGCCGAGCGCGATGGCCACCGCGCAGGACAGGAGCCCCACGATAGCGAGGGTCCACTCCGGAACCGCACCGACGCGGTCGGCCACGGTGATCTTGTCGCGCAGTGGCAGGTCGGCGCTGAGCACCCGTTCGGTGAACTCCTTGGTGCGCTGCTCGATCTTCCCATCCGGGGCGACGATCGCGCTGATTCCGCTGGTCGCGGCGGTGACCACGGCCCGGCCGTGTTCGATCGCGCGCAGCCGGGACATGGCGAGCTGCTGCTCGGGCTGGCCGGTGCGGCCGTACGTGGCGTTGTTGGTCTGTACGACGATGGCCCGCGCGCCCGCCTTCACCGTGTCCCGCACGATGCCGTCGTACGCGACCTCGAAGCAGATCACGTCGCCGAGCCGGGCCGGGCCGATCTGCAGCACGCCGGTGCCCTTGCCGGGGTAGAAGTCGCGCGGGATCTCTTCCAGGCGGTGAATGACCCTGGTGAGCTCCCTGCGGAACGGCACGTACTCGCCGAACGGCACCGGGTGCTGCTTGGTGTAGTGCGCGCCAGGGCCGCTCGCCGGGTCCCAGACGATCCCCTCGTTCTGTACGTGGTCCGCGTCGGGCCCGTCCACCAGGGCGCCGACCAGGACCGGCACGCCGACCGCCGCCACGGCCCGGGAGATCCGCTGGTACGCGGCCGGGTTCGAGAACGGATCGAGGTCGGAGGAGTTCTCCGGCCAGAGCACCAGGTCGGGCCTGGGCACCCGGCCCGCCCGGATGTCCGCGGCGAGCTTCAGGGTGGCCTCGACGTGGTTGTCGAGGATCATCATCGGGCGGCCGAGGAAGTGCATGCCGGGCTGCTGGACGTTGCCCTGCACGACGGCGATCCGTACGTGGTCGTCCGCGCCGGTGGGCACCGGCACCAGCAGCCCGGCGCCGAGTACGGCGGTGGACAGCGCCAGGGCGCCGGCGCCGGGCAGCGCGGCACGCGGGGTGCGGGGTTCGGCACGCGGTGCCCTGACGAGCCGTACGGCCGCGAGGGCCGCCGCGGCGAGCAGGGTGCCGCTGAGCGCCACGGCGAAGGTGACCAGGGGCGCGCCGCCGAGCGCGGCGAGCGGGGTGTACGGCGAGCCGGTGTTGGCGAACGCCAGCCGCCCCCACGGGAATCCGCCGAACGGCAGCCGGTCGCGGGCGAGTTCCTCGGCGACCCACAGGCAGGCCGCCCACAGCGGCCACCCCCGCAGCCTCTGTCCGAGCACCAGCAGGGCGCCCAGACCCGCCAGGAAGGCCGCCTCGATGGCCGACAGGCCCACCACCGCGTCCCAGCCGACCACCCGCAGCCAGGCCAGCAGCCAGACGAAGAACGGCAGCCCGAAGGCGAACCCCAGCCAGGCGCCCTGCCGTACGGTACGGCCACGCGTCAGCAGCGACAGCGCGGCGACCGCGACGACCGCCAGCGGCCACACGTCGAAGGGCGGGAACGCGAGCGTCAGGGCGAGCCCGCACAGGGCCGCCACCGCAGTCCTGGGTGCCGCCTTCCGCACGGTCGCGGCGAACCTCGCTCGCCGCGAGGCTCGCACGGGCCGCTCGGGTCCGGCGGGTCCGTTCACCTCGGGGTCCGGCGCGGTCACGGCTGCCGGCCCGGGTGCGGTCGCCGCGGCCTCGCCGGGCTCGGCAGGGGGCGCCTCGGGGGCGGTGTCGGGGCGCAGGCGCACGGTCGCGGCCTTCCTGCAGGTGGAGAGGTGACGAAGGCGACGGTACCTCGTGACGGCCGCGGGCCGGGCCACGGGTACGCAAACCGGCCTGCCCGGGGGCGGGAACAAGCCCCGGAAACCGGCCGCCCCGGGGACGCCGTCCGGCCGGGGCCCAGCCCGGACCCCGCCCGGACGGGCCGCGGGAACGAGCCCGGAAGCCCTTCGGGCCGACCTGGGGAACCGCTGGCTGCGGGCCGGTGCCAAGGCCGTTGTCTACTGGGCGTCCGGGCCCTTCCCGGGTCACACCTGCCGACCGGGCGTCCCTCGCCCTCCGTTCCCTCACGGGCGGAGAAGCCCCCTGCCGAGCCGCGTTCCGCGTTCGGGCGCTGGACCTGGCTGCCAGTGGCGGCGTGCACGTGCGGCGCGACACCCCATGGCCCAGCGCGGCCGACGCAGCCGCGGAGAGCCCCCGGTCCGACGTCCTGTGGTGGACGTTGCCGAACCTACTCGTCCTCGACCAGCAACTGTCAACACCCCTTTGACCTGCGGGGTTTCACCAAATCAGCAGGTCAGTGCGGCGTGCTCGGGCCGACCGGGACAGGCTCACGGGGTACCGTTCGGCGGCATCCGCCATCCGCCCCTCACCCGATCGGCCGTGCGAACACCGTGCGACCGGCGACGACCGTGCGCAGCGCGGTGGGAAGGTCGCCGCCCGGGGTCAGGTCGGGCAGGCCGGGTGTGCCGGAGCGGGGGTCGGTGGACCACCTCGCGACGCGTTCGTCGGGGGTCTGTACGACCAGGTCGCCGACGCTCCAGACCGCGTAGTCGGCGGGCGCTCCGGGGACCAGGATCCCGGCGTCGTCCCGGCCGATCGCCCGCCAGCCGCCGCGGGTGTGGGCGTTGAAGGCGGCCCGGGCGGAGATCCGGTGCTCCGGGGTGCGGTGGAAGGCCGCGGCCCGCACGGCGCCCCACGGGTCGAGCGGGGTGACCGGGCTGTCCGAGCCGAGCACCAACGGCACCCCGGCGCGGGTCATGGCGGCGAACGGGTTGAGCGTACGGGCCCGGTCGGCGCCGAGGCGGCGCGCGTACATGCCGTCCTCGCCGCCCCACGCGGCGTCGAACGCGGGCTGTACGGAGGCGACCAGGCCGAACTCGGCGAAGGCGGCGATGGTCTCCTCGGTCATCATCTCGGCGTGTTCCACTCGGTGCCGCAGCGCCCGTACCCGGTCCAGGCCGACCGCGTCGGCTGCGGCCCTCACACCGGCCACGACCGCCGCGACCGCCGCGTCGCCGATGGCGTGGAAGCCCGCCTGGACGCCGGCCGAGGTGCACAGGGTGAGGTGGCGGGCGATGGTCTCGGCGTCGAGGTAACTGGTCCCGGTGGTCGGGGAGTCGGCGTAGGGCGTGTGCAGGCAGGCGGTGTGCGAGCCGAGGGAGCCGTCGACGAACAGGTCGCCGCCCGCGCCGATCGCGCCGAGGTCGCGGAGCCGGTCCAGATCGGCGCAGGTGTCGGCGGGCTGCGCCCAGTAGCCGAAGACCCGCGGGCCGGGGTCGTCCAGGGCGAGCAGCGCGGTCAGGTCGTCCTCGGAGGAGATCTCCGGGCCCCCGCACTCGTGGACGGCGCCGATGCCGTGGGAGGCGGCGTGCCGGAGCGCGGCCCGCTGGGCGGCGGCCCGCTGGGCGGGGGTGACGGCGTCGTACGCGGCGCGGCGTACCGCGTGGTGGGCGTCGCGGGTGAGCGGCCCCGACGGGTGGTGTCCGGGCTGGTCCGCGATGCCGGGGACGAGGTCGAGCAGGGCGGTGCTGACGGCGGCGGAGTGCACGTCGGTCCGGGTCAGGTAGAGGGGCCGGCCGCCGGTCGCACGGTCCAGTTCGGTACGGGACGGCGGGCGCCGCTCCGGCCAGCCGGTCTCGTCCCAGCCGTGGCCGAGCAGCACCCGGTCACCGGGGCGGGCGGCGGCGTGCGCGGCGGTACGGGCCAGCGCCTCGGCGAGCGATCCGACGCCGGTGAGGTCCAGGCCGGTGAGGGCGAGCCCGGTGGCGGTGGTGTGCACATGCGCGTCGGTGAAGGCCGGGGTGACCAGGGCGCCGTCGAGGTGGACGACGGTGTCGACACCGTCGGCGAAGGAGTCGGCGGCGCCCTCGGAACCGACCCAGGCGACGGTGCCGCCGTCCACGACCATCGCGGTCGCGAAGGGATCGGCGGGGCTGTGGACGAAGCCGCCACGGAGCAGGACGGTGCCGGCCGGTGCCTGGTCGGTCGGGTCGAGGGGCCGCGCCCCGGAGGTGTGCTGCATGGGGAACAGTCTCTCCCGCGCGGGGGGCGGTCGAACGCAACGGGGCGGCGCCCCGTGGGCACCGTCAGACGCGCGGCGGCCTGGCCTCGTACGCCGTGGAGAGCACCACCGTGGTGCGGGTCGAGACGCCGGCCAGGCTGCGGATGCGGCCCAGCAGGTGTTCCAGCTCGCTGGGGGTGGCCACCCGGACCTTGAGGATGTAGTTCTCGTCGCCGGCCACGCTGTGGCACGCCTCGATCTCGGGGACCTCGGCGAGCCGGTCGGCGATGTCGTCGGGGGCGCTGGGATCGAACGGTTTGACGGAGATGAACGCGGTGAGGGAGAGGCCCACCGACTCGGGGTCGATGATCGCCGCGTAGCCGCGGATCACCCCGCGCTGCTCCAGGCGGCGCACCCGCTGGTGCACCGCCGACGTGGACAGTCCGGTGGCCTTGCCCAGGTCGGTGTAGCTCATGCGCCCGTCGGCGACGAGAAGTTCCACGATGTGCCGGTCCAGCTCCTCCACAGCGGTGACCTTACCGGCACCCGGGAGGTTTCCGTCAGGCCGCAGCCCGCGGACGCGGCTCAGCCGTGCCGCGGCCGCTGGAGGAAGGCGTTGGCGAAGGTGCCGGCCGGGTCGGCGTCGGCGGTCAGGGCGAGGAGTCGGCCATCCGGGGACAGGTGGCGCGCACCCGCTCGGGCGCGGCGCCGAAGAGCCGGCCCCGGTGCGGGCGCGGCGCGAACGGGGCAGCGGCTTCGACGCGGGGTCAGCACCGGCAGCACGGCGGCCGGGTCCTTGATCCAGGTGACATGCGGTGCCACGGTGTCGCGGCCGTACGCCGGGCCGATCCACCGCCGGTCGGCGACGACGGTGCGGACCTCGCAGACGTGCGGTACCGGGGCGGTGGTCCCGCGCAGGCGCGGCGAGCGCGTGCAGGGCGGCTACGGCGTGCAGGACCCGCCTGGCCTCGCCCGATGGCACCTTAGGAGGCGTCGCCGCAAGCCGCCGCACGGAACTCATGGGGGTGCGTGGGCGCACATCGGGGGCGCATGCACGGGGCAATGGCGCGTGTGTGACGAAGGCCACACCGAACACGTCCGCGTGCTTCCGGTGGCGGGATTACACGCGTAGCGCGGCGGGAAGTGCTCGCTATGGCCGCGAGCGTGAAGCCGGGCCGGCCCGACGGAGGGCACCCACCCAAGGGGGAGTCGCATCATGCGAAACCATGTGCGCAACAGCCGGAGCGAGCGGACCCAGCCCGCGTTCGAGGAGGGGCACGAACGCGAGTTCCTGCTCTCCGCGCCACTGGACGAGTCCGACGACACGGACGAGGCGTTCGACGACGACTTCGGTGACGTCGTACGGCTGTACTGCCCGGACTGCGGGCAGCCGATCGCGGTCTTCGCGGACGAGGACCGTCTCCCGGAACACGCCCTGTGCCCCACCCCGTGGAACCCGTTCGGTCTGACCGTCTGCTCCGGTTCCGGCCGCCCGCTGGCGGACGCCCGGCCGCTGCCCGGCGAGGAGCCGGGCCAGGAGCCGGGCCAGGAGCAGGAACTGGCGGTGCTGCTGACGCTGCCCGCCGGACTCGACTGGCGCACCCAGCCCTTCTCGCACGTGGGCGGCCCCGGCTCACGGCCGATGCGGACGCCCGCGCCGCCGGTACCCGCACGGCGGCTGGCGGCCTGAGCCCGCCCGCGCCGTACCGGCCGGGCCCTCGGTGACGGAAGCCGCGCCCACGGGTGGCGCGGCACCGGCACGGGGGAACGGTGGACCGGGGGCATGGCCTTCCGCGCGGCCAGGGCCCTGCACGCGACCGGGACCGTCCGCGCGACCGGGAGCTCAGTCCCGCGACTCCGGCCCCGCGAGGTGGCGGGCGACCACCACCCGCTGGATCTGGTTGGTGCCCTCCACGATCTGCAGCACCTTCGCCTCGCGCATGTACCGCTCCACCGGGAAGTCCGCGGTGTAGCCGTAGCCGCCGAGCAACTGCACCGCGTCGGTGGTCACCCGCATCGCGGTGTCGGAGCAGAACAGCTTGGCCATGGCGGCCTGCGGGGAGAACGGCCGTCCCGCGTCCCGCAGCCGCGCCGCCGACAGGTACAGGGCGCGGCCCGCCTCGATCCCGGTCGCCATGTCGGCGAGCATGAAGCGCAGGCCCTGGAAGTCGGCGACCGGCCGGTTGAACTGCCGCCGCTCCAGCACGTATCCGAGGGCCGCGTCCAGTGCGGCCTGGGCGACGCCGATCGCGCAGGCCGCGACGCCCAGCCGTCCGGAGTCCAGCGCGGACAGCGCGATGGCGAAGCCCTGGCCCTCCTCGCCGATCCGGCAGCTGTCCGGCACGGTCACGCCGTCGAGGTGCACCTGCGCGGTCGGGGAGCCCTTCATGCCCATCTTCCGCTCGGGCGCGGCGGCCGACAGCCCGGGCGCGTCGCCCGGCACGAGGAACGCGGAGACGCCGTGCGCCCCCTCGCCGCCGCTGCGGGCCAGCACCGTGTAGAAGTCGGCGATGCCGCCATGGGTGGTCCACGCCTTCGTGCCGGTCAGGGTCCACGTGTCGCCGTCCCGTACCGCCCTGGTCCGCAGGGCGGCCGCGTCCGAGCCCGAGGTCGGCTCGGACAGGCAGTACGCGCCCAGCAGGCCCCCGCCCAGCATGTCGGGGAGGCGGTCGGCGCGCTGCACCTTGGTTCCGAACCGGGCCACGGCGTGGCAGGCCAGCGTGTGGACGCTCACCCCGAGCCCCACGGTGAGGCGGGCCGCCGCCAGCTCTTCCAGGACCTGGAGGTACACCTCGTACGGCTGGTCTCCGCCGCCGTACTCCTCGGGGTACGGAAGGCCCAGCAGCCCGGCCTGCCCGAGGGTCGTGAAGATCTCCCGCGGGAAGTGCCCGGCGTCCTCCTCGCCGGACGCCGCGGGCGCGATCTCGCGCCGGACCAGTTCCCGGGTGAGCGCGAGCAGGTCCCGCGCCTCCTCGCTGGGCACCTGCCGGTCCACCGGCCGGGGGCCGTACGGACCCTGTGGGGCTTGCTGCACCATCGCAGCTCACTCCTCCCTGTTCGGGGGCTGGGGCGTCCGCCGGGGGTGGGGCGGAACCCTCCGTGGGCATGCCCGGACCTGCGTTCCCTCTCGCGACGGGTCGCGCCACGACAGCGATCGCCACGTCCGGCGGATGGAGTATGCCCGTTCCGGGGCCACCCGTCACCAGCGCTCGCCCGGCCCGCGGCAGGCCTCTTCCGGCCACCGCCGGGCCGCCACCGGTTCCCCTTCATGTTCCGGCCTCACCCCGTGCGCCGCCTCCCGTGCCACGCAGCCCCCGGCAGGCCGGCCTCGTCGCCCCCCGTGGTCTTCGTCAGCGGGCTTCGGCTAAGACCAGCCGGCGCAGCAGCTCCGGCGGTCCGGGCCGCGCGTAGTACCAGCCCTGGCCGGTGTCGCACCCCAGGGCCCGCAGGTGTTCGGCCTGGGTCCGGGTCTCCACGCCCTCGACGGTGACGGACATGCCCAGGCCGTGGGCGAGCGAGACGATTCCCTCGACGATCTTGGCGTCGACCGGGTCCGCGGTGCGCTGCCGCATCCCGTGGGTGAAGGAGCGGTCCAGTTTCAGGACGCTGACCGGCAGCCAGCGCAGCGAGGAGAGGTTGGAGTAGCCGGTACCGAAGTCGTCGAGGGCGATCTCGACGCCGAGGTCGGCGATCCGCCGCAGCGGTTTGAGCGCGTCCTCGTCTGCGCCGATCAGCGCGCTCTCCGTGACCTCCAGGCAGAGCGAGGCCGGTGGCAGGCCGCTCTCGTCCAGCGCGCGGGCGACCTCGGCGACCAGGTTGGGGTGGTGGAGCTGCATCGGTGAGAGGTTGACGTTGACGTGCGGCGCGCGGCCGGCGTCGTCGCCCTGCCAGCCCCGGGCCTGCCGGGCGGCCTCCTCCAGCACCCAGCGGCCGAGCGGCACGATCTGGCCGGTGCTCTCGGCCAACGGGATGAACTTGTCGGGACCGAGCACGCCGTGGACCGGGTGCAGCCAGCGCACCAGGGCCTCCGCGCCGCGCACGGCGCCGTCCTCCAGGCCGATGAGCGGCTGGTACTCGATGAAGAACTCGCCGCGTTCCAGTGCGCCGGGCAGCCGGTTGGTCAGGCCGTGCCGGGTGATCGCGCGGGCGTCGGCGTCCGGGTCGGCGACCTCGTAACGGTTGCCGCCCTGCTCCTTGGCCCGGTACATGGTGATGTCGGCGCTGCGCAGTACGTCGGCGGCGGCGCGGCCGCCGACCGGGCCGTGCACGATGCCGATGCTGCCGGTGACGGGCAGTTCGCGGCCGTCGAGGATGACGGGGGTGGACAGCGCGTCCAGGATGCGGGCGGCCAGGTCGGTGACCTCGCGCAGGCCCGGTGGATCGACGTAGAGGGCGACGAACTCGTCGCCGCCGATCCGGGCGACGAGCTGCTGCGGCGAGGTGAGGCAGTTGCGCAGGCGTTCGGCGACGGCGATCAGCAGCCGGTCCCCCACCGCGTGACCGAGGCTGTCGTTGATGGTCTTGAAACCGTCCAGGTCGAGGTAGCACACACCGATCCGATCGGCGGAGCCGGGTGCCAGTGCCTGGTCGAGGCTTTCGAAGAACATCGCCCGGTTGGGCAGTCCGGTGAGCGCGTCGTGGGTGGCCTGGTGCCGCAGCCTGCGCAGCAGTCCGCGGCGCTCGGTGATGTCCTCCAGGAGCGCGAGCTGGTACTGCGGCTCTCCGGCGGAGTCCCGCAGCAGCGACACCCGGAGGTTGGCCCATAGGGCGGAGCCGTCGGCGCGCGAATAGGCCTTCTCGATGTGGTAGCCGTCGCGTTCGCCGCGGACGAGTTCGGCGTTGAGGGTGCGGATGCCGGGCGCGTTGTCGGGGTGCACCCACTCGCTGACGTTGCGCCGCATGATGTGGGCCTCGCTGCCGAACATCCGGGCCAGCGCGTCGTTGATCTCCAGCACCTGCCCGCTCATGTCGGCGATGCCGATGCCGATGGCGGCGCCCTCGAAGACCGCGCGGAACCTGGCCTCGCTGGCGGCCAGCGCCCGTTCGGCGTCGGCCTGGGCGGCGAGCGCGGCGCGGGATATGGACTCCTGCTCGGTCAGGGTGCGTTCGCGCAGTGCCTGGGAGAAGCCGACGGCCACCGCGTGCTGGAGCCGTGCGCAGCGGGCGCGGCCCTCGTCCACCGGCAGGTCGGGCCCGCAGTACAGCAGGAGGTAGGCGTCGACGACGCCGAGGATGCTGGGCAGCGCGTCGGGGTCGGTGCAGTGGGCGTCGACCAGCGACGTACCGACCTGCACGGCGGCCCGCGGGTCGAACGGCCGGGCCCGAAGCGCGTCGCTGAGGATGCGGGCCAGCGGCAGCAGGTGGTCCTCGAACTCGGTACGGGTCATCGACGTGGCGGTCACCGGGTAGATCGCCCGGCTCCAGATGGCGGCGAACCGCCGGAGACTGTCCTCGGGAGAAACCACCTCCTGGACCCCGGCCGCCGCCGGCTCGGTCGTCACGCCTTCAGCCCCACGCCGGCCAGGCCGTGGAGTACGGCGGGATCGTCGTCGTCACCGGGCGGGCTGTCGGGCCGCCAGTACGGGAGGGGTACGAGGCCGGGTTCGACGAGTTCGAAGCCGGCGAAGAAAGGTTCCAGCTCCTCGCGGCTGCGCATGATCAGCGGGGTGGTGGTGCGCTGGTAGGCCTCCTGCACCCCGCGCTGCCCCTCCGGCGTGGGGCCGAGGGTGGCGTGGGTGATGACCATGACGCTGCCCGGTGCCAGCGCGTCCCGCAGGGTGGCGATGATCTCGGCCGGGCGGTCGTCGTCGGACAGGAAGTGCACGACGGCGACGAGCATCAGCGCGACCGGCCGGTCGAAGTCCAGCAGCCGCTTGGTCTCGGACCTGCCCAGGATGGAGTGCGGGTCGCGCAGGTCGGCCGCGGCGATCGTCGCGTCCTCGTTGCCCTCCAGTACGGCCCGGCTGTGGGCGACGGCGACCGGGTCGTTGTCGACGTAGACGACCCGGGCGCCGGGGCTGGCGGCCTGGGCGACCTCGTGGACGTTGCCGAAGGTGGGGATTCCGGAGCCGATGTCCAGGAACTGGGTGATGCCGCGCTCCACCGCGAAGTGCACGGCGCGCCGCATGACCGCGCGGTTGGCCTGACCGATCTTGGGGATGCCCGGCAGTGCCTTCAGCGCCACCCTGGCCGCTTCCCGGTCCACCTCGAAGTTGTGCGATCCGCCGAGGAAGTAGTCGTATATCCGCGAGACGCTGGGCACGGTGAGATCGATGCCCCGCGGGGCCCAGGATGGACGGTCGGTCACGATACGTGTCTCCAGCTCATGGGGCTCAACGGACGCCTCTGGGACGGGGGTTCGCGGATCGAGGGGGCCACGGAGGCTCACCCACGAGGCTACTGATCACCTGTTCGGAGTGAAACACCGATCCGGAGACGGTAGGTCCGTTTTCGGTCAACAACCACCGGCATGTGCATATGCGAAAACGCGCACGTGCGGGGTTGCGCACACGCCGTGGGGCGGCCCCGCCGGCTCTCCCGCCGCGGGGCCCGCCCGCGAGAATCAAGGCCCGTTCACGGCTGCCCCGTCCGGCCGTTCCGGGGAGAACGGGCCGCCTCACCGGTGGGCGAGGGCGGCCCGTTTCCTGGTCGGTCTTCCTGGTCGCTCCCTCCGCGGGTGGTGGCCTCTCCCTCCTTGCCCGCCGTCAGGCAGGAGGGGCCCATCGGCCGCCCACTCCAGGAGCTCGGGCGTCAGCCCACGCCTCCTCGGTCGGTCTTCCTGCTCACTCCCTCCGCGGGCCGCCTCGTTCCTCGGCCGCCCACTCCAGGAGCTCGGGCGTCAGCCCTCCGAAATCCGGGCCTAGAGCACGCCCACGGACTCGAGCGCGCGCCGCTGACCAGGGCTCGGGTGCGCGGGGAAGTAGATGTAGCAGATGCCGCCGGTGCCGCTGCGGAGCTGGCCCGCGGCGTTGTAGCGCTTCGTTCGGAGCCAGATGGTCTCGAACTGCGAGCGCTTGTAGACGTTGCGGACCGCGTCGTCGCCGGAGCTGGCCGGGTCGTTGGCGACCACGTCGCCCTCCGGTGTGAAGCCCACGACGCACAGCAGGTGGCCGGAGGTCCCGTATCCCGCGCCGTCCAGCTCGGAGGCCAGGAAGGACTGAGACGTTATCAGCGGAATGCCGGCCTTGATCAGCCGCTCCACGTCGTCCAGCGAGCGCAGCCGGGTGACGACACCCTGCAGATCCTTGAAGGTGGCCGCGTACGCCGTGTTGAAGGGCCAGTTGCCGCACCCCTCGTACTGGTAGTCGTACGTGTGGCGGGCGGCGTGGTCGACCTGCGGGTCGGCGAAGGCGGGGTCCACCCATGCCAGGTCCTCGGTGGTCGGGCCGCGGCCCCAGTACTCGATGACCATCGTCGACGAGGTCGGGCTGCACCAGGCCTCGCCGCCGTTGTCGTACTCCGGGTACTGGCCCTTGTGGATGTTCTGCGAGTAGCGCGGCACCGGTAGTTCGATGCCGGCGGCCACCCCCGGCACGGAGGCGGGTACGGTGAAGCGGTCCGGGATGGCGGAGGCCATCGCGCCCAGCCGCCACACCGTGGGGGTGAGCGTGGTGCCGGGCTTGCGGAAGAGCGTCAGGCGGAGCCGGTACGAGGCGAGCAGCGGGCCGACGCCGGTGTCGTCGACGGAGAAGGTGTCGGTCCAGATGGTGCTCTTGCCGTCGGTCTGGTCGTCCACCGAGGTGCGCCGGATGTCCTCCGGGCCGTCTCCGGCGGTCCAGCGGCCCATGACGTAGTCGGGGGTGGCGGTGCCGTCGGTGTAGGTGCCGAGCAGCTCGACCTGGAGCCAGGTGCCCGCGGGCGTGTGTGCGTTCCAGGAGGCGACCAGCTCGCTCGCGGGGTACGGCACGGTGCGGACCGGTGAGGTCCAGGACGCCGACTCCCAGGTCGCGGTGGTGCCGGTGTGCGGGTCGGTGTAGTCGAACGTGCCGGTGGCGTGCGTGATCCGCAGGCCGGGGCGGCGCCCGGCGACCGGGCGGGTGCCGGAGTGGACACCGGACATCCAGCCGGTGAACGACGTCCAGCCGTGGTAGTCGACGGGCGCGTCGTCGGTTGTCGCGGCGTCACCTGCGGCCTGCGGCGCGGCGCCGGGAACGGCGGCCGTACCGGAGACGGCCGCCGGGGCGGCGGAGGCGGACTGCGCGGTCGCGGTGGCCGCCGCTGCCGCGAGCGCGGCGGCGAGTACGGCACGCCGGGGCGCGTTACTGGTCATGGCGGTGTTCCCCTCGGTTCCCCTCGAGTGACACGGGAAGACCCGCCCGCGCCCGGGCAGGCAGGGCGGGTGCGCACAACTATCGCTGTTCACCCGCGGTTCTCACCAGGGTTTCCGGGCCCGCGCCGCGACCAACATTGGTCTCCACCACTGGCGGCTCAACCGGGCAGAACCACCAGGTCACGCCCCGTCAGGTTGAGCCGCTCGCCGCCGGTTTCGGTACAGACCGCGATGTCCTCGATCCGCGCCCCGAAGGTACCGGGCAGATAGATCCCCGGCTCGACGGAGAACGCCATGCCCGGCTCCAGCGCCCGCTTGCTGCCCGCCACGATGTACGGCTCCTCGTGCGTCTCCAGGCCGATGCCGTGTCCGGTGCGGTGGATGAAGTGCTGGCCGTAGCCGGCCTCGGTGATGATGTCCCGGCCGACCGCGTCCAGTTCCTCGGCGGTGATACCGGGGCGTACCGCCCGGGTCTGCGCGGTCTGGGCGTGCAGCAGCACCTCGTACAGCTCCCGGAAGGCGGCTGGCGGCTCGCCGACCGCGTAGGTGCGGGTGGAGTCGGAGCAGTAGCCGTCGGCGGTGGTGCCGCCGATGTCGACGACCACCGGGTCGCCGGTCCTGATCACCCGGTCGGACACCTCGTGGTGCGGGCTGGCGCCGTTGGGACCCGAGGCGACGATGACGAAGTCCACACAGGCGTGGCCCGCGTCGAGGATCGCGTCGGCGATGTCCTTGGCGACCTCGCGTTCGGTACGGCCGGGCCGCAGCCATTCGCCGATCCGGCGGTGCACCCGGTCGATCGCGGCGCCCGCGCGGCGCAGCGCGGCCACCTCGGCCGGGCTCTTGCGCATCCGCAGCACCGACAGCACGTCCCCGGCGAGCCCGGCCTGCGCGCCGGGCAGCGCGGCCTGGAACGCGAGCAGCTTCTCGGCCCACATGTGGTTGTCCACGGCGAACAGCCGGGTGCCCACCGGCAGTCGGCGGGCGATCAGCGCGTACGGGTCGTCGGTCTCGTCGAAACCGGTGATCCCGATCCCGAGCGCGCCGGCCGGCGACGCCGCGGCGGCGGGCTTCTCCAGCGCCGGTACCACCAGGAACGGCTCCCCGCCGGCCGGCACCACCAGGCACGTCAACCGCTCCAGCGGCAGGGCCTGGTACCCGGTGAGGTACCGCAGATCCGCCCCCGGCGTCACCAGCAGCGCGTCGAGCCCCGCGTCCTCCGTGGCCCTCCGGGCCGCCTCCAGACGCTCGGCCGGATACAGGGAAGAGACCTCGGTGACGTTCACGTCTCCACGGTAGCGCCCGTCCGAGTCCGCGGGGCCGGCCGTTGCCGCCGCCGCGGGGCCGCCCGGCGCGCGTGTCCCGCCCCGGGCACGTACCCTCGGCGGTCATGGACCGTCTCACGCTACCCCGGCTGGTCGGGTCGCTGCCGCTGCTGCCGCCGTCCTGCGGACCGGTGCGGCTGGTGGCCGTGGACGGGCACGCGGGGTCGGGGAAGACGACGCTGGCCACGCGGCTGGCAAGGGAACTCGGCGGGGCTCCGGTCGTGCACACGGACGATCTGGCCACGCACGAGGAGCCGTTCGCATGGACCGCGCGGCTGGCCGCCCAGGTACTCGGGCCGCTGTCCGGGGGCCGGACCGCCAGGCACGAGGTGTACGACTGGACGGCGCGCCGTTTCGCGGGTGAGCGCGAGATCCCGGCGGCGCCCGTCGTCCTGCTGGAAGGCGTCGGCACCGGACGGTCGGCCGTACGCCCGTACCTGACGCTGCTGCTGTGGCTGGAGGTGGATCCGGCCACCGCGCGGCGGCGCGGACTGCGGCGCGACGGCCCGGGGTTGGCGCATTTCTGGACCGGCTGGACCCGTGAGGAGGACGCGCATTTCGCCGCCGACCCGTCCCGGCCCTTCGCGGATCTGCTGATCCACCAGTCCCAGGACGGGTACCGGGCGGTTCCCGGCTTCGTCGCGGGGGCCGAGCACGGCGGATTCGGTCACCCCGAGTGACCGCCCGGCGGCGGCCCGCTGCGGGCGGCCACGCACTCCCCCGGTGTGGCGCGACTTGACTTGACCACCCGGCTATGCAGCAATTACGTTTTCAACAAGCGGCTGGAAATCGCCGCTCCTCGGACGCGAAGCCCCCGGTTGTTCCCCCGTGACCGGGGGCTTCGCCTTGTCCACGCGACCGGAATGCCCCGTTCGACACCTCGCACTCCTCACGGACCGTCACCGCCCGGCACCCGTGCGTCCGTACGGCACCCTACGGTGATCCAGCCATCGCGGGTACGATGCGAAAAAAGAGGGGCGGAGCGGCGGGGCCGGGGGATCCTGCTGCCTGCCTCAACTCCCGCCCGGCACAACCGGGTTGGGGCGAGGGCGTCGGCGCGCGGCGGGGGACGGAATGGTGGGGACTTGATGGACTTCGGCACCGACCGTCCGGGCTCCCCGGCAGACCTGGCCTGGCTGCGCGGCGTGGACGCGTACACCATGGGCGCGTACGTGCAGGCCGAGGAGGAGTTCCGGTCCGCGGTGCGGATGGACCCCGGCATGGCGGACGCCTGGCTGGGCCTGCACGCGCTGCGGGCCGACACCGCGACAGCGCTGCTCCAGATGTACCGGCACCGGGACCGCTTCGGCGAGCAGCGGTCCGCGCACCGCCGCACCCTCAACTCCTGGTACTGGCTCGGCTGGTGGGTGCAGCCGGTGCTGGAGACCAGCCGCGACCTGCTGCTCGCGCACGCCTCGCACTGGCTGGACGGCCGCCATGTCGCCGAGCTGGACCGGGCGCTGGCGGACTGCCCGCCGATCGACACCGACCCGCAGGTCCGCTTTCTGCACGCCTGCCGCGCCTACCTGGTCAAGGACTGGGAGCACCTGGTCCGGCACACCGAACCCCTGCTCGGCGACCCGGTCCTCGGCATCGAGGCGGGGCTGTTCGGCGGCATGGCCCGGGTCCGCCTGGAGATGTGCGGGCAGGCGGAACCGCTGCTGGCCGCCGCCCTGATGCGGTGCCGCAGCGAGCAGCCGCAGCGCAAGGAGCTGCGGTACTGGCTGGCCCGCGCGTACGAGGGGACCGGCCGGACCGCCGCCGCGGTGCCGCTCTACCGCGCGGTGCACCGGGTGGACCCGGCCTTCATGGACACCGCGGCCCGCCTCGCCGCGATCCACGAGACCGAGGACGGCCTCGGTCTGGACGAGAACGCGAGCCTGGCCGCCGTACCGCTGGCCGGTGCCGGACAGGCGGTCCCGGAAGGCGGCGCCGACCTGGAGCTGCTGCCGGAGCCGGGCCCCGGCGGCGGTCCGGTCGGCCCCGAACTGGACGAGTCGCTGCTGGCCACCGGGCCGCTGGACGACGACGTACGGGACCGGTCCGCCGCACCGATGGGCAGCGGCGGCGGACTCCCCGCCCAGCTCCCGCTCGGCGGCTCCGACCCGTTACTCCTTGCCGAGGCGCTCGCCGAGCTCGACCGCATGGTCGGCCTGGAACCGGTCAAACGGCAGGTCAAGGCGCTCTCCGCGCAGCTGCGGATGGCCCGGCTGCGGGCCGCGCAGGGCCTTCCGGTGCAGCCGCCCAAACGTCACTTCGTCTTCTCCGGCCCCTCCGGCACCGGCAAGACCACCGTGGCCCGGATACTCGGCCGGGTCTTCTACGCCCTCGGGCTGCTCGGCGGCGACCACCTGGTGGAGGCCCAGCGCTCCGACCTGGTGGGCGAGTTCCTGGGCCAGACCGCGGTGAAGGCCAATGAACTGATCGACTCCGCGCTCGGCGGCGTGCTCTTCGTGGACGAGGCGTACGCGCTGTCCAACTCCGGCTACAGCAAGGGCGACGCATACGGCGACGAGGCGTTGCAGGTGCTGCTCAAGCGCGCCGAGGACAACCGGGACCGGCTGGTGGTGATCCTGGCCGGGTATCCCGAGGGCATGGACCGGCTGCTCGCCGTCAATCCCGGTCTCGGCTCGCGCTTCACCACCCGGGTGGACTTCCCCAGCTACCGCCCGCCGGAGCTCACCCGGATCGGCCAGGTGCTCGCCGCGGAGAACGGCGACCACTGGGACGAGGAGGCGCTGGACGAGCTGCGGGCGATCAGCGGCCACGTGGTGGACCAGGGCTGGATCGACGAACTCGGCAACGGCCGCCTGCTGCGCACCCTCTACGAGAAGAGCTGCGCCTACCGGGACCTGCGGCTCTCGGAGTACCCGGCTCCCCCGAGCCGCGAGGAACTCTCCACCCTGCGGCTGCCCGACCTCATGCAGGCCTACGGCGAAGTCCTCTCGGGCCGCGGCCCGGGGGTGCCGCCCCCCGACCCGGGCGAATAGGGGCGCGGGGGCTGCGCGCCCGGCCCCCGCCGGCCGGCGCCCCGAGCGCGACCGGGACGGGCTCGGCGGGTCCCGGACCGGACTGCGACCCCGCCCACCGGGTCGCGCGGTTCCCCGCGTGCCCACGTCGGGGCGCGCCTCACCGCACGAGTTCGCCCGGCCCCTCCGCGGGGTCCACCGCGGACCGTTCGCCCGCCGGCAGCGGCACCTCCGCGTCCCGGTGGGCGGGGTCGCGCACCTCACCGACCAGCATCTCCAGGACGTCCTCCAGGGCGACCAGACCGAGCACGCGGCCGGAGGCGTCCGCGACCGCGGCCAGGTGCGAGGCGGCGCGGCGCATCGCGGTGAGGGCGTCGTCGAGCGGGAGGTCGGCCCGGAGCGTGATCATCGGGCGCCACAGCCGCTGCGGGATCGGGCGGTCGTCGTCCTCGACGTCCAGTACGTCCTTGACGTGCAGGTACCCGAGGTAGCCCGGCCCGCCGCCGGGCACGGCGACCGGGAAACGGGAGTACCCGGTACGTACCGTCAGTTCCTCGACCTCGCGCGGGGTCGCGGAGGGTTCCAGGGTGATCAGCTCGCCGGGGGTGAGCAGCACCTCGGTGACCGGGCGGGTGCCCAGTTCGAGCGCGTCCTCCAGGCGTTCCTGCTCGTCGGAGTCGAGCAGCCCGGCCCGCCGGGCGTCCTCCACCAGCACGGTCAGCTCGGCACTGGTGAACACCGCGTCCACCTCGTCCTTCGGCTCGACCCGGAAGGCCCGCAGGATCAGCCGCGCGCACGCGCCGAGCACCGCGATGACCGGGCGGAACACCCGGGCGAAGCCGACGAGTCCGGGGCTGAGCCACAGCGCGGTCCTCTCCGGCGCGGCCATCGCCAGGTTCTTCGGCACCATCTCGCCGATCACCAGGTGCAGGAAGACCACCACAGCCAGCGCCAGCACGTAGCCGATCGGGTGGATCAGCCCCTCCGGGATCCCGGCGGCGGAGAACACCGGTTCCAGCAGGTGCGCGACGGTCGGCTCGGCGACCGCGCCCAGCGTCAGCGAGCAGACGGTGATGCCGAACTGGGCCGCGGCCATCATCTGCGGCAGGTGTTCCAGGCCGTACAGCACGGTACGGGCCCGGCGGTGGCCTTCGGCGAGCGGTTCGATCTGGCTGCGGCGGACCGAGATCAGCGCGAACTCGGCGCCGACGAAGAAGCCGTTGCCGAGCACCAGCAGGACGGCGAAGAGGAGTTGGAGTGCGCTCATCGCTTGCTCGCCTCCCCCGCGGCCGGTCCGGTCCGCACGATCCGTACGCGTTCGGAGCGGTGGTGGCCGACCTCCACGACGCGCAGCCGCCAGTCCGGCAGCTCCACGACGTCGCCGACCTCCGGGATGCGCGCCAGCAGATCGGCGACCAGCCCGGCGACCGTCTCGTACGGCCCTTCCGGGGCGATCAGGCCGATCCCTGCCAGGGCGTCGACCCGGCAGCCGCCGTCCGCGTCCCAGGCCGGGCGACCGGACTCGGGCGGCGCCTGGGCGAGTTCGGGCTGGTCGGCGGCGTCGTGCTCGTCGCGGACCTCGCCGACCAGCTCCTCGACGATGTCCTCCAGTGTGACCACGCCGGCCGTGCCCCCGTACTCGTCCACGACGACCGCGATCGGCTGCTCGCTGCGCAGCAGTTCCAGGAGCTGCTGGCCGGGCAGGGTCTCGGGGACGAGCAGGGGGGCGACCGCGATCCGGCCCGCGGGGGTGCGGTCGCGCTGGTCGGCGGGGACGGCGAGGGCGTCCTTGAGGTGGACCATGCCGGTGATGTCGTCCAGGCGTTCCCGGTAGACGGGGAAGCGCGACAGTCCGGTGGCGCGGGTGAGGTTGAGGACGTCGGCGGCGGTGGCGGTGTCCTCCAGGGCACTGACCCGTACCCGGGGGGTCATCACGTTCTCCGCGGTGAGGTCCCCGAGCGACAGGGTGCGCACGAAGAGGTCGGCGGTGTCCTGTTCGAGCGCGCCGGCCAGCGCGGAGTGCCGGGCGAGGGAGACCAGCTCGGTGGGGGTGCGGGCGGAGGCCAGCTCGTCGGCCGGCTCGACGCCGAACATCCGCACCAGATTGTTGGCGGCCCGGTTGAGCAGTTCGATGACCGGGCGGAAGGCGCCGGAGAAGGCGCGCTGCGGTCCGGCGACCACCCGGGCGACGGCCAGCGGACGGGAGACGGCCCAGTTCTTGGGGACCAGCTCACCGATCACCATCTGCACACCGGAGGCGATCATCATGCCGAGGACGACGGCGGAACCGGGGGCGGCGCCCTTCGGTACGCCGAGCGCGTGCAGCGGCCCGGTGAGCAGGTCGGCGAGCGCGGGCTCGGCGAGCATGCCGACCACCAGCGAGGTGATGGTGATGCCGAGCTGGGTGCCGGAGAGCTGGAAGGAGAGTTTGCACAGCGCGGCCACGACGCTGCGGGCGCGCCGGTCACCGTCGGCCGCGGCGCGTTCGGCAGCCGGTCGCTCCACGGTCACCAGGCCGAATTCGGCGGCGACGAAGAAGCCGTTGGCGAGGATCAGGACGAAGGCCGCTGCGAGAAGCAGCAGTGAGGTGATCATGATGCCGCCGCTCCGGAGGGCAGGGAGGGAGGGGCGGCGCAGGTACTACCGGACGGTTCGTCCATCGGGGTGTGAGTGTCACTCCTCGGGTGGTCGGGGCCCCGCGGCGCACTGGATGGTACGTGCGGCGAGGATCGGTGCGGGGCGGGCGCGGTGGGTGGCGCTCGCATCCAGGGTAGTCATAGCTGCGGCGGCCGCGTAGGACGAGGTCGCGCCGGGGACCGTGGCGCGACAACGCACCGCGGACGGCCCCGCGTTCGCAGCGGAGGGTTCAGTGCGGGCCCGGGCCCGTCGCCGTACCGTCGGCCTCGCCGAGGGCCGCCACCAGGTCCCGCAGCCTCGCCGCGTCCCTGAGTGCCTGCTCCCTGGCGATGCCGGGCTGGATGCCCATCACCGCGAGCGTGGTTCCGTCGGCCAGGTCGAGGTGCACCCAGGCGTCACCGGACCGCAGGTTGACCCGCACCACCTCGGCCCAGGCGAGTCGGCGCCTGACCGTCAGGTTGACGACGGTCAGGCCGGCCGGCTCCGCGACCGCCTTGGGCCGGCTGAGCAGTACCAGCACCCCGCTGATCAGGGCCGCGGTGATCACCACGGTGGCCCGGTCGCCCGTGCTCCAGGGAGCGGCGCCGTCGTGCGGCATCAGCACCGCGATCACGGTGAGCGTGACGAAGAGCACGACCGCCATGGTGAGCAGCACCAGCCGGGTGACCACCGGCCGGAAGGTCACGGGCAGGCAGGCCGGCGCCGAGGGGTCGCGCAGGGCGGGCGGCGGCTCGTTCGCGGTCATCACAGGCGGGCGGCGTGGATGCCGGTGGTCAGGATCGCGCGGGCGCCGAGGTCGTACAGCTCGTCCATGATGCGCTGGGCGTCCCGGGTGGGGACCATGGCGCGGACCGCGACCCAGCCCTCGTGGTGCAGCGGGGAGACGGTGGGCGACTCCAGGCCGGGGGTGAGGGCGACGGCCCGCTCGACCTGCTCGACCCGGATGTCGTAGTCCATCATCACGTACGCCCGGGCGACCAGGACGCCCTGGAGACGGCGCAGGAACTGCTGCACCTTGGGGTCCTGCGGGTCGGCGCCGGTGCGCCGGACGACCACCGCCTCGGACTCCATGATCGGCTCACCGAAGGTCTCCAGGCCGGCGTTCCGCAGCGAGGTGCCGGTCTCCACGACGTCGGCGATGACCTGGGCGACACCGAGCTGGATGGCGGTCTCCACGGCGCCGTCGAGGTGCACCACGGAGGCATCCACGCCGTGCTCGGCCAGGTGCTTCTCGACCACGCCCTCGTACGAGGTGGCCACCGTCATCCCGCCGAGGTCGCCGACGGTCAGCGCGACACCGGGCCGGCCGGCGTACCGGAAGGTGGACCGGGCGAAGCCGAGCCGGAGGATCTCCTCGGCGTTCGCCCCGGAGTCCAGCAGCAGGTCCCGGCCGGTGATGCCGATGTCGAGGCGGCCGGAGCTGACGTAGATCGCGATGTCGCGGGGGCGCAGGTAGAAGAACTCCACGCCGTTGTCGGCGTCCACCAGGACGAGTTCCTTCGACTCCTTGCGCTGGCGGTAACCGGCCTCATGGAGCATGGCCGCCGCAGGTCCGGACAGTGAGCCCTTGTTCGGGACGGCGATGCGCAGCATGAGTACAGCTTCCTTGTCTCGGGGTGTCCGGCGTGTCGCGGGGGTGCCGCGGTTCTACGGGGAGGGTTCGGGGGGACGGATGCGAGCGGCGCGAACGCGCTCAGAGATGAGCGTAGACGTCGTCCAGGGAGATTCCCCGGGCGACCATCATCACCTGAACGTGGTACAGGAGCTGGGAGATCTCCTCGGCGGTGGCGTCGGCGCCCTCGTACTCGGCGGCCATCCACACCTCGGCGGCCTCCTCCACCACCTTCTTGCCGATCGCGTGCACGCCCTTGCCGACCAGCTCGGCGGTGCGGGACGTGCTGGGGTCGCCGGTGGCGGCCTTGTGCTGGAGCTCGATGAAGAGCGCCTCGAATGTCTTGTTGGCCATGGTGGTCCTAGCCTACGGGCAATGGCCGGCGGGTCAGCGCCAGGGCTCGGCGACCCAACGCAGCAGGCTCGCGGTGGCCACCGCCGCGGTGACCGCCTCGTGCCCCTTGTCCTCGTTCGAGCCGGGCAGACCGGCGCGGTCCAGCGCCTGCTCCTCGGTGTCGCAGGTCAGGATGCCGAAACCGACCGGGACGCCGCTGTCCACGGACACCTGCGTGAGTCCGGCGGTGACGCCCTGCGAGACGTACTCGAAGTGCGGGGTGCCACCGCGGATGATCACCCCGAGCGCGACGATCGCGTCGTAGCCGCGGCCGGCCAGGACCTTCGCGACGACCGGGAGTTCGAAGCTGCCCGGGACCCGCAGCAGGGTCGGCTCGTCGATGCCGTACTCGCGCAGGGCGCGGACGGCCCCGTCGACGAGGCCGTCCATCACCTGGGTGTGCCACTGCGCCGCGATCACGGCGACGCGCAGGTCGCCGCAGTTCTTCACGGTCAGCTCGGGGGCGCCCTTACCGCTCACTTCTCTCCTCGGTGCTTCGTCGGTGCTGGGTCGTGCTTCGGCTCGTGTGCGCCCGGACGGGTGCTACTGGTGGGCGCTGTCGAGCCACGGCAGGTCGTGGCCCATGCGGTCCCGCTTGGTGCGCAGGTAGCGCAGGTTGTGCTCGCCGGCGGCGACCGGCATCGGTTCGCGGCCCAGCACGTCGAGGCCGTGCCGGACCAGCGCGCCGGTCTTGGCCGGGTTGTTGGTCATCAGCCGCAGTGAGCGCACCCCGAGGTCGGCGAGGATGCGGGCGGCGGCGCCGTAGTCGCGGGCGTCGGCGGGCAGGCCGAGTTCCAGGTTGGCATCGAGGGTGTCCCGGCCGCGTTCCTGGAGCTCGTACGCGCGCAGCTTGGACATCAGGCCGATGCCGCGGCCCTCGTGACCGCGCAGGTAGATCACCACGCCGCGGCCCTCCTGCGCCACCTTGCGCAGCCCGGCCTGGAGTTGCGGGCCGCAGTCGCAACGCTGTGAGCCGAAGACGTCGCCGGTCAGGCACTCGGAGTGCACCCGGACCAGGACGTCCTGACCGTCGCCGAGGTCACCGGCGACCAGCGCGATGTGCTCGACGCCGTCGACGGTGCCGCGGTAGCCGTGGGCGCGGAAGTCGCCGTACGCGGTGGGCAGCGTGGTGCTGGCCTCGCGGCGGACGGTGGGCTCGGAGGAGCGGCGGTAGGCGATCAGATCCTCGATGGAGATGATCGACAGGCCGTGCTTGCGGGCGAAGGGCACGAGTTCGGGCAGCCGGGCCATGGCGCCGTCCTCGCGGGCGATCTCCACGATGGCCGCCGCGGGCCGCAGTCCGGCCAGCCGGGCCAGGTCCACTCCCGCCTCGGTGTGGCCGGCCCGCACCAGCACGCCGCCGGCCCTGGCCCGCAGCGGGAAGACGTGCCCGGGGCGTACGAAGTCCCCGGCCACCGCGGAGGGTTCGGCCAGCAGCCGGATGGTGGTGGCCCGGTCGGCGGCGGAGATCCCGGTGGTCACGCCGTGCTCGCCGCTCGCGTCCACCGAGACGGTGAAGGCGGTGCGCATCGACTCGGTGTTGGCCGCGACCATCTGCGGCAGGTCGAGGCGGTCGAGTTCGGTCTCCTCCATCGGCACGCAGATCAGCCCGCGGCACTCGGACATCATGAAGGCGACGATCTCCGGGGTGATCTTCTCGGCGGCGACGACCAGGTCGCCCTCGTTCTCCCGGTTCTCGTCGTCCACCACCACGATCGGGCGGCCGGCGGCGATGTCGGCGACGGCGCGCTCGACGGGGTCGAGTACGAGGTCGGCCTCGGCGTCGTACCAGTCGTCGTGCAGTGCGGTCACGGCACTCATGCCGTCACTCCCTCCGTAACGGTGCTGCTCTGCGACTGAGGCTGTGTCTCGGATGGCTCGGGCGTCTCGGCACCGGTCTTCCTGGTCTGCTGCCACCACGCGTACATCCCCGCGATCACCAGGACGAAGTAGATGCTGTAGACCAGACCGGAGAACGGCAGGCCGCTGTGGAAGTTGAGAGGCACGCCGACCAGGTCCACCGCGAGCCAGGCGAACCAGAACTCGACCCAGCCGCGGGCCTGGGCGACCATCGCGGCGAGCGTGCCGGTGAAGATGTACGCGTCCGGCCACGGGTTCCAGGACAGCGACGGGTAGGCCAGGAAGAGCGAGGCGACGGCGACCGTGCCGAGGCCGGTGGCGGCGACCAGCACCGCCCGTTCCCGCCAGGTGGCGAACCGGACGGCGACCCGGCCGGTGCGCGCCCGGCCGCGCCGCCACTGGTACCAGCCCCACACGGCGAGGGTGATCACCACGAACTGCTTGCCCACGCCGCCGCCCAGGTTCGCCGACCAGAACGCGGCGACCAGCACCACGCCGGAGAGCAACTGCACCGGCCAGGAGAGCATCGCGCGCCGCCAGCCGAGTGCCAGCGCGCCCAGACCCAGCAGGTTGCCGATCATGTCGGACCAGATGACGTGCTGGTCGAAGGCGGTGAACGCCTCGCTGTTCAGCCAGTGCAGCGCGCTCACTTGACGGCCTCCGGCTGTGTGTCGGCGGCGGTCGGCCCGGTCGCGGCGGCGGTCGGCTGCCCCGTGGTGGCCTCCGCTCCGGGCGTGGTCAGCATCCGCTCCACGTACTTGGCGATGACGTCCACTTCGAGGTTGACCGGGTCGCCGGGCTGCTTGCGGCCGAGCGTGGTCAGCGCGAGGGTGGTCGGGATGAGGCTGACGGTGAAGGCGTCGGCCGCGGCCTCGACCACGGTCAGGCTGATGCCGTCGACCGTGATGGAGCCCTTCTCCACGACGTAGCGGGAGAGTTCGGCGGGCAGCGAGATCCGTACGATCTCCCAGTGCTCGGCGGGGATGCGCTCCAGCAGCCTGCCGGTGCCGTCCACGTGGCCCTGGACGAGGTGCCCGCCGAGCCGACCGCCGAGCGCCATCGGGCGTTCGAGGTTGACCCGGGAGCCGGCCCGGAGCGCGCCGAGGCTGGAGCGCTTCAGCGTCTCGGCCATGACGTCGGCGGTGAACGCGCCGTCGCCGTAGTCCACGACGGTCAGGCAGACGCCGTTGACGGCGATCGAGTCACCGTGCTTGGCGCCCTCGGTCACGACGGGTCCGCGGACGGTGAAACGGGAGGCGTCGCCCAGATCCTCGACGGCGGTGATCTCACCCAGTTCTTCGACGATTCCGGTGAACACTTCAGCTCTCCTGTGGGGCAGTCGGAACGGCGGTGACGCGCAGGTCGGGCCCGAGGCGGGCGACGTCGGTCACGTCGAGCCGCAACACCTGCGCGATGGTGGTGATTCCGGCGTCCGCCAGGACGGCCGGGCCGGCGCCGAGCAGCGCGGGAGCGAGGTAGGCGGTGACGGTGTCGACGGCGCCGGCCTCGACGAACGCCCCGGCGAGCGTCGGCCCGCCCTCCAGCAGCACCGAGCGCACCCCGCGGCCGGCCAACTCGGCGAGCAGCGCGGGGACATCGAGCCCGGTGCCGTTCTTGTCGCACGGCAGCCGGGCGATGCCGACGCCCGGGAGGTGGGAGGTGTCGGCGTCCTCGGCGACGGCTATCAGGGTCGGGGCGGCGTCGTCCAGGACTCGGGCCGCGCCGGTGATACGGGCCCGGCTGTCGACCACAACCCGCAGCGGCTGGGTGACGCCGTCGATGCCGCGTACGGCCAGGTGCGGGTCGTCGGCGAGCAGGGTGCCGGACCCGACGACCACGGCGTCGGCCTCGGCGCGCAACCGGTGCACGTCGGCGCGGGACTCGGGCGAGCTGATCCAGCGGCTCGAACCGTCGGCGGCGGCGATCCGGCCGTCGAGCGTGGCGGCGTACTTCCAGCGCACGTAGGGGCGGCCGAGGCGTGCGAAGGTGAGCCAGGCGGCGTTGACCGCCGCGGCCTCCTGCGCGAGCAGCCCGCTCTCCACGTCGACGCCGGCCGCCCGCAGTGTGCCCGCGCCGCCGGACGCGACCGGGCCGGGGTCGTCGACGGCGTACACGACCCGGGCGATGCCGGCCTCGATCAGCGCCCTGGCGCACGGTCCGGTACGGCCGGTGTGGTTGCACGGTTCCAGGGTGACCAGGGCGGTGCCGCCGCGGGCCCGTTGCCCGGCCGCGAAGAGCGCGTTGACCTCGGCGTGCGGCCCGCCGGCCCGTTGGTGCCAGCCCTCGCCCGCGACGGCCCCGGACGCGTCGAGGATCACGCAGCCCACAACGGGGTTGGGGGCGGTGGCACCGAGCGCGCGGGCGGAGAGCGCGACAGCGCGACGCATCGCGTCGGTTTCCGTGGCGGTGGCCACCGGGTCCTCCTGCCTCTTCGGGCACGGACTCCGGGGCATTGGGACTGCGAGCGGGAACGCACACGCCTTGGCGTGTGTCAACCAGGACGCCGGATCGCTCACGGCCTGCGCGGACTGCTCGCCCGCGGGCCCGCCTGCGGCGGCGTACCTTCGTGAACGCCCGCCGCGCACTGCCTCCCATCCGGACTTTCACCGTCGGTCCAGGAATTTCACCTGGTCAACCGCCCGCTGGCTGCGGACGGGTCGCGGACTGTAACCGCCGGTTCGGAATTGCACCGACCCCGGAGTGCGCGATACGTCACTGGTACGGGAGTCAGTCTGCCACGTCACGCTGTCGGCGATCCACCGAGTTCCTGTGGTCTGGCTCACAGGGCTCCCCTCGCGTGCGGCTCCAATTGGCCTGCGCCCACCGGCCGCAGGCCGCGAGCGCCACGAACGCACAGGGCGCGTGCGCACGGCGCGGCAGCCGCCGGCGGGCCACGGGGACCACCACCGGACGACCCGCATCCGCACGAAGACCCGTGCCCGGCCTGCGATCCGCACGGGTGTGGGGCCTGCCGCCAGAGGCAGGGGGAGGGTGACAGAGACCCGGCGCCGGCAGGCGCCGGCAGATCGGGCTACCCCGCGGGAGCGAAGAGCGCTTCCTGGGCCGCGTCCATGGCCATGATGACGGCTCCGCGCAGGACGGGGCCGTCGGGGACAGCCGTGGGCTGAACGCGGGTGTGCAGCGGGGACAGCCGGGAGAGCCGCGCGGAGACGAGTGCGGCGAGCCGTTCGCCGCCGGCCGCCCCCACTTCCCCGGCCAGCACCACCCGCCCCGGATCGAGCACCGCGCACACCGCCGCCGCGCCCAGGGCGATCCGGGAGGCCAGTTCGCCGAGGAAGGCCGCGGCCCCCGCCGCCCCCTCCCCCGCGAGCGCCGCCCGCACCATCGCCGCCGCGCCGGCCGCGCCGTCCCCCTCGCCCGCGGCGGCGAGCCCGTAGGACCGCCCGAGCGCACACACCGCCCGGCTCCCCGTCAGCCCGTGGTACCCGGTCCCGCGGTCCGTCGCGGTCGGCGGTTCGCCGGACGGCGAGAGGGGAAGGAAACCGACCTCGCCGGCCCCGCCGGAGGCACCCCGCCGCAGCCGCCCGTCGAGCATGACGCCCGCCCCGACCCCGCCGCCGATCCAGAGCAGGACGAACGTGTCCGCCTCCCCGCCACCGCGCACCCGGTGCTCCGCCACCGCGGCCAGGTTGACCTCGTTCTCCAGCAGCACCGGTACGCCCAGCCGCCGCCGTACCTCGTCCACCAGGTCGCCGTGCCACGCCGGCAGCGCGCCGATGGGGCCGAGCCGGCCCGTCAGCGGGTCGATGAGCCCGGGGGCGCCGAACGCCACGGTGTGCAGTCCGGCCGCCCCGGCCGTCCGGGCGGCGCCCAGCAGCAGCGCGACCGCGTCCGCCACGATCCGCGCGGGGTCCGCGTGCTCGGCGACCGGCAGTTCGGCCCGGGCCACCGTCCGGCCGAGCAGGTCCGCGATCTCCACCGCGACGCTCTCGACCCGGACGTCGAACCCGGCCACGTACGCCCGGTGTGCGACGATCCCGTAGACCCGCGCGTTCGGGCCGCGCCGTGCCTCGCCGGTCTCCCCGACCACCTCGATCAGCCCGGAGTCCTGGAGCCGTTCGACCAGGTCGGCGACGCTCGGCCGGGACATGCCGGTCAGCTCCTTCAACTGCCCGGCGGTGAGCGGTCCTTCCTCCTGGAGCAGACGCAGGGCGAGCCGGTCGTTGATGGCGCGTGCGGTGCGCGGCGACGCGTTGCGCCCGGGACGCGCGGGCTGCGCGCGGGTGACGGTCATGCGGGCGATCCTTCCACGGCGTTGCTGCCCGGCCGGAGACTCCAGCCGGAACCCGGCCCGGTCCCCCGGCCGAGCCCAGTCGGAAACCCACTAACTTTCAGGCAGGCTTCCTGATAATTTACCGCACATGAGCATGACCAGTACCGGCGCCGCCGGGCGCGCCGCCCCCATCCCGCTCCGCCGCGCCCACCTGATCGTCGCGACGGCGTTCGCCGTGCACGGCGCGGTGAGCGGTACCTTCGCCGGCCGTATCCCCTGGATCAAGGACCACCTGGAGCTGAGTCCGGGCGCGCTGGGCCTCGCCCTGGTCTGCCCCGCGATCGGCTCGTCGCTGATGATGCCGCTGGCCGGACGGCTGATGCACCGGTTCGGTTCACGAACCGCGCTGCGGACGCTGCTCACCCTGTGGTGTGCCGTGCTCGCGCTGCCGCCGCTCGCCCCCGGCCTGCCCTGGCTCTGTCTGACGCTGTTCGCCGTCGGCGCCGCCGCCGGCATGGCGGACGTGGTGATGAACGCGCTCGGCGTGGCCGTCGAGGAGCACAAGGGCAGGTCGATCATGTCGGGGCTGCACGGCATGTGGAGTGTGGGCACCCTGATCGGCGCGGCGATCAGTGTCCCGGCCGCGCACGCCGGGCTCGACGGCCGTATCCACCTGGGCGCGATGTCGGCACTGCTGGCGGTGGTCGCGCTGGTCGTCTGCACGGGCGCCCCGGACGTCCGGCCCGCCGCGGACGAGTCCGCTCCGCCGCGGTTCGCCCTCCCGCCGCGCTCCGCGCTGGTGATCGGCGCGGTCGGGTTCTGCGGGGTGTTCGCGGAGGGCGCCAGCGCCGACTGGTGCGCGGTCTACCTGCGGGACGTCGCCAGCGCCTCCCCCGCGGTGGCCGCGCTCGCGTACACCGCTTTCGCGTGCACGATGGCGACCGCACGGCTGCTGGGCGACCTGGTGGTACGGCGGCTCGGCGCGGTGACCACGCTGCGCTGCGGCGGTGTGATCGCCACCGTCGGCGGGACGCTCGTCGTGGTGGCGCACACCCCGGCGCCGGCCATCGCCGGCTTCGCGATGCTGGGGGTGGGCGTCTCCGTGGTGGTCCCGCTCTGCTTCGGGGCGGCCGGGCGGCGCGGCCCGGTGCCGAGCCAGGCCATCGCGGGCGTCGCGACCGTCACGTACACCTCGGGCCTGGTCGCTCCGGCGGCCATCGGCGGTATCGCCGGGGCGAGTTCACTCACCGTGTCCTTCGGCCTGGTCACGGCGCTGACGCTGGGGGTGGTGCTGGGCGCGGGGGTGGTCCGGCCCAGCGGAGGCAAGGACGTCGCGGACCCCACCGTCCCGGCCGGGGTACCCGCCGCGACCGGCGGCACACCGGCCGAGTGACGGCGGCACCGCGAAGGGGACGGTTCCGGCTCCCGGCGGCGAACGGCCGCGCCCGGGCAGCGGAACGACAAGGGTCCGGCGGGCGCGCACGGGGGAATCGAGCCCGCCGGACCGTGCCTCCACGTTAGCGGTCCCTCACGCGCTGTCGAAGCCGGACCCGGCCAAAACATCTCGCGGGATTACGCCATGGCACAGGCGCGCCGCCTACTCGTGTCCGCAAAAGGGCAGTTGGGGCAGGCTGGTGTGCAGTCGGGGCACGCCGGGGTTCCGCCTCCGCAGGCGCCGTCACACGTTCCGGCGACCGTCGGCGCTGTGCGACGGGGTGGCGGCGGCGGTGCCTGGGAGGGTGGACGGATGACGACGGTGGGGCGGCCGGGCGCCGCTGATATGGGGTGCGTGGTCGCGAGGATGCGCGGGCTGGGGGGCGCGCTGCCGTACGGCGACGGGGTGGCGGTGTTCAACCGGGTGTACCTGTCGGTCACCGAGGAGGTGCGCCGGCGGCTGGCCGCCGGGGAGTTCGCCGACCCGTACACCGCCGGCGAGCTGGCCGTACGGTTCGCCGGACGCTATTTGGCCGCGGTGGAGGACGACGCGGCGGGGCTGCGTCCGCGTCCGGCTTCCTGCTCGTCCTCTCCGCGGACCGCCTCGTCCCTCGGCCCGCCACCGCGCGAGCCCGGGCGTCAGCCCTCCGGGCCACCGGCCTGCTGGCGTGCCCTGCTGCGGATGCGGCGGCACCGCGGCGTCCGCCCGCTCCAGTTCGCGCTGGCCGGGATCAACGCGCACATCGGCCACGACCTGGCGCTCGCGGTGGTGGATACCTGCCGGGCCACCGGCCGCCGGCCGACCGCGCTGGAGGGCGACTTCGACCGGATCGGCGATGTGCTGGCCGGCGTCGAGACGCGGGTCCGCGAGGAGCTGATGCCCGGCCCCGACCTGCTGGACAGCGCCGATCCGCTGACGCATCTGGTCGGCGCGTGGAGCCTGGAGCGGGCGCGGGACGCGGCGTGGGCCGCGGCCCGGCTGCTCTGGGCGCTGAGGAGGTCGCCGGACGCGTACGAGGAGTGCGCGGCGCGGCTGGACGCGGGGGTCGGGCTGGTGGGGCGGTTCCTGCTCACCCCACTGGACCGGTGACGTGCCGTCAGGTCGTACGGCCGGCTGTCGGGCCGGGTGGACGACCGGCCGGCACGTCGCACGGAGGACACAGTTCTCACTCCTCCGGCAGCGGCACCGGCGCGATCTCCGAAGGGGTGCTGGGCGCCGGCGGGTTGGGGAACGGCCTGGTCTGCGGGCCCACCAGGTCCACGTAGTGGTGGAACGCGGTGGACGACGGCGGGAAGCGCATCGCGCCCAACTCGGCCGTCAGGGCGCCGTCCGCAGCCGCGGCGGAGCAGCATGCCCGTGGGCGGACACGGTCCCGCGGGGCTCCGCAGCCGTGGG
>NZ_DATDBG010000177.1:0-5196 GCF_036524955.1 Streptomyces sp. | reverse complement strand
ATGTCGCAACCGCACGTCAGCAAGGACACTCGCCTCTGCATGTCGCTGGCGGCCAGGCCCGGCAACTTCGGGACCCGGTTCCACAACTTCCTCTACCGGGAACTCGGGCTGGACTTCCTCTACAAGGCCTTCACCACGACCGATCTGCCTGCCGCCATCGGCGGGGTACGGGCTCTCGGCATCCGCGGCTGTGCGGTTTCGATGCCCTTCAAGGAGGACGTGATCGCGCTGGTCGACGAGATGGACGACTCTGCCGCCGCCATCGCGTCCGTCAACACGATCGTCAACGAGGACGGTCGGCTCCGCGCGTACAACACCGACTACCTCGCCATCGCCTCCCTGCTCGCGTCCCACAAGATCAGCACCGACGCCGTCTTCGCTGTCCGAGGCAGCGGGGGCATGGCGAAGGCCGTCGTCACTGCCATCTCGGACGCGGGCCTGCGCAACGGCACGGTGATCGCCCGCAACGAGGCCGCGGGCCGCGCGCTGGCCGAGACGCACGCCTACGCTTGGCGGCCCGACGAGACCGGCGTCCGAGCCGACGTTCTCGTCAACGTCACCCCGATCGGCATGCAGGGCGGGCCCGAGGCCGAGGATCTCGCCTTCAGCGCGGCGGCCGTGGCGGCCGCCGACACCGTCTTCGACGTCGTCGCTCTGCCTGTCGAGACGCCACTGATCCGCGAGGCGCGCCGGCAGGACAAGCATGTGATCACCGGTCACGAGGTCCTGGTGCTCCAAGGGCTGGAGCAGTTCGTCCTGTACACCGGCCTCCGCCCCGAACCCGACCTCGTCGAACGCGCGGCAGCCTTCGCACGTCGCTGACCCCGGCGAGGCCGCTGCGCACCGCTCTGCCCGACTGCGTCGGAGGAGGTTGGGTGCGCAGAGTGGGGGCGGCAGTCGCGTCGTCCTCGGTGTCTGCTGCCGCCCGCTCCAGGATGCGGACCCCGGGCGATGGCCCGCCCCTCCTGACTCCGGACAGCCACCGGTGGCGCTGTCTCTACGATCCCCTCGGCCGCCGGATCGCGAAGATCGAGCTCGCCGAGGACGGAAGTGACTCCGTCCCGGACGGACTTCGTCCGGGACGGCGTGCACCTGGCCGAGCATCGGAGAGGACCGGGGCTGGACGGGGTAGCCCGGTCAGGATCGCGACGACGGTCACTGTCTGTCGCTGTCCTGGAGTGGGCCGCGGCTACCGGACACGACTCCCAGCCACTCCGCTCAGCTCGGGACCAGGGGACCGGTCATCATCTGCCGGCCCCGCCTTACTGCCCCCGCACCCGCGCGCAGCGCGCTCCCTTGAAGACTGCCCCCCGCGGCAGCTGCTGCTGAGCCCGGCCCGCCGTGGCGACGGAGGCGCGGGCGGGAACCCGGGTCGATTCCGCGTGAGTGGTCTTCGCCACTCCTGAGGCTTCGTCACTTCTGAAGGCTGTGAAGTTGCTGTTAGCCTGATGGCTTCTTGCCTGGGGGGACAGCCGGGGGGCTGAGCATTCTTCGTGGTACCACTGGTGCGCGTCTGTGGCGCCGCTTTCCTACCACGCCTCTTTCCTGCCCAGGAGGCTGTGTTGGCCCGTCGTACCACCGCCCGTGGCGTCGTCGCTGCGTTAGCGATCCTCACCGTGACCGCGGGGCCCGGCCCGCTCTCCGTCCCGGCCGGCGCGGACACCGCCGCCGGGAGCACCGGCATCGCGGCGGAGAAGATCTTCCAGTCGGACCGCTACGTCCCGCGCGGGGACCGGCTGTACGCCGCCGGCCCGAGCGGCTACCTGCACGCCCAGGAGGGCAGTTCCGGCTACTTGTGGACGTCGTACAGCACCGGTATCTCCACCGGACTGGGCAACCTCGCCCGGCTCGAAATCCCCGCGTACCTCGGATCATCGTCCGACATCGTGACCGAGGTCGGCCCGCACGGCGAGAAGGTCGTCCTCCGGGACATGGCCGCCGGCACGGCCACGGACGTCGCCATCACGCACGGCACGTACTGGGCCACGTACGGCGCCCATGTGCTGACCCAGGCACGGGACACCGACGGCAACCGCCTGCTGTGGCTGTTCGGCGACGGCGCACCCGCCGACGGCACCCTCATCGACGGATGGCCGACCGGGATCACCAGCAACTTCAACGTCCTCGGAGGCGACAGCGGCACCGCGGTGATCAGCTACTCGCTGGCGGGCACAAGTCACCTGGCGCTGGTGGACCTGGCCGCCGCGAAACTCACCGCCGACGTGACGGTGCCCTCTGTTCCGACGGCCGTCGCGCTGAGCGACGACCGGCTGGTCTGGTACGCCTCCGGCAGCACGGCCCACGTCCTGGACCGTGACGACCTCTCCGCCGCGGGGACGACGGTGACGCTGCCCGGCACCGAGGGTGTCCCGTACCTGGGCATCGCCGGCCGCTGGCTGGTGGTCGCCCGATCCGTCCCGTCGTCCCCTCACAACTTCGTCGACGAGTCCGGTGAGCCGCTCATGGCCATCCCCCTCGTCGGCGGCGACGCGATCACCCTGCTCCGGCACGCGAACACCTCGGTCACACCGACGCCGGAGGGCGGCCTGCTGGTCGCGGGCGGCGCCGACTCCGGGCACTGGGCGGTTCGCGAGGTCACTGATACGGGGGCGGACGCGCCGGCGCTGACAGAGGTGACCGCCGTCCCGCCGGTGGCCGCGAGGATCGACCGGCTTTCGCTGCAGAACGGCACTCTGGCCACCGACGAGGCCGACAGCAGCTTCATGGGCGCCTACTACACCCGCCGGGTCGCGACCGTCGGGACGTCCTACACACCGGGCACCGTGACCTGGCAGGCGTGGGACGGCCGTGGGGCGGGCCCGTTCTCCACCGGCGACGGGCGAGCGGTGACGTTCACCCCCGACCCCGACCCCGTCGGGTCGTACGTCCAGTCCATCGACCAGGCCGACGAGGCGGGTTTCTTCTATCTGCCGTCGGCCTCCGGGACCGTTCTGGACATCACCGGCCGCTACGCGGTCGTCAACGGCTCCTCCCCCGCCAAGCAGTACGTCGGCGACCTCGGCGTCTACAGCGACCTGCGCCCCATCGTCACCCGCTCCGTCACGGCCGCCTCCGTGTGGGGGACCAGTCTGTGGACGCCGGGCTCCACCACCGGTTCCGTCACCGCGAAGGACCTCAAGACCGGCAGGACCACGGACACCGTGACCACTGGTGCCCCCTGCGTCCCCAAGGAGCTGCAGGTCGTCGGCCGGTGGATCTACTGGTCCTGCGGTCCCACCGCCGCGGCCGGTGTCTGGGACCGCACGGCGAAGAAGAACATTCCTGTCCCGTCCGGCGAGGCGCTGCTCGGCGACGGCTACCTCGTACGGCACGACACCTCGGCCGGGGCGCTCCTCCTCACCGCCTTCGCCGGCGGCACCGCGACCACCCGCAAGATCGGCGACCTCCCGGCGAGCACCTCCAGCCTGCGCGGGGTGACCTGGACGGTGGACAAGTTCGGCGGACCGGCGGCCTACGTCGACGCGGACCGGAAGATCCATCTGGTGCCCAGCGGGGTCCCCACCGAGCCGCTCGGCTACGTCGAGTCCGAGGCGACCGACAATGCCGAGGACAGCAGCGCCGGCAGCAACCCATGGTGGCAGTGGCGCGGAATGCTCTCCAAGCCCGTCGCTTCCTGGACGGCCACGTTCACCAGCAAGGCCACCGGGGCCGTGGTCCGCACGCTCTCCGGCGGCGAGGTGGACGGCACGCTGACCGCGCGGTGGGACCTGCGCAACACCGCGGGTGTGCTGGTCCCCAACGGCGCGTACACGTTCAAGCTGACGACCCGGCCCGCCGACGGCTCAGGACCGACGCTGACGGGCTCGCGCACGGTGACCGTCTCCACCGGGACTGCCGTACAGCACGACTTCACCAACAGCAGCACCAACGCTCCCGACGGAATCGGCGATGTCCTCACCGTCACGCCGTCCGGCACCATCCGCTACCAACCCGGCAACGGGACCGGCGCGTTCGGCCGCACTCTGGCGGCCTCGGGCTGGCCCTCCTCGGTGACGCTGGTCCCGTTCGGCGACCTGAACGGCGACCGCCGCAACGAGGTCCTCGTACGGTTCAGCAACGGCGAACTGCGGGTGTACCGGACCATGCGCGGGCATGCCTTCAGCACGGGCACTCCGTACACCTCGCTGGGCACCGGCTGGAACGCGTTCAACGTGCTGACCTCGCCGGGGGACGTCACGGGCGACGGTCGCCCGGACCTGGTCGTGCGGAGGGCGTCGACGGGCGAGGTGTTCCTCTACAAGGGAGCGAGTACGGGGAAGCTGTCGGCGCCGGTGCGGATCGCGGCGAACTGGTCGGGCTACAAGAAGATCGTGGGAGTCGGCGACTTCAACGGGGACGGCATTGGTGACCTGTTGGCCCAGGACGGGGCCAACACCCTGTGGCGGTACGACGGCAACGGCTTCGGCGGCTTCAAGGCGCGGGTGAAGCTCGTCGCCAACTGGAAGTCGTCGTACAACGCCGTCATCGGCGTCGGCGACATCACCGGCGATGGCAAGGCGGACATCGTGTCCCGCGACACCTCCGGCAATGTGTGGCGCAACAACGGCGACGGCAAGGGATCGCTCGGAGCCCGCACGATGATCGCCACGGGGTGGCAAGGGTACAAGAGCGTGTTCTGATGGCTCGGCCCGCAGCCTGAGCCGGGTGACCCCCACATTCCGGCTGACTGTCAACGGTGCCAAATGGTCCAGACAACAAACAAGCTCCAGGCAGGTCCATCGGAGAGCGTCCCCGGGCAGTGGCGTTGACGTGAACGCGCGGACGTGGACGCAGATCCAGGGGCCGGCACGTGGAGGCCGTGCGGCGGGTGTGCAACGGCCCCGGCGTATACACACCGGGGCCGCCCTTCCGGGTCGTTGCACGTGAGAGTGCGCCGACCCACTCACCATGCTATGCCCGAGGTGTTTTCTCGGCATAATCCATTTTTCGTGGTGATACGGTCCCTTGGCGGCCGGACATGGCCTCCATGCGCGCGTCAGCCCCGTTCCCCCTCTTCTCATGCTTGTCGCAACACTCCTTGATCATGATGGGTGTGGTGAGGGCGAGGCGGGGACGCGAGCGCAGGCTGGAGATGGAGGCTGAGTACGGCGCCTGCTGGCGGCCGGGGTGGGCACGGTCGAGGCATGCGCACAGCTGGGGATCGGGCGGAAGACCGGCTACCGGCGGCGGGCGGCG
>NZ_DATDBG010000176.1:0-11986 GCF_036524955.1 Streptomyces sp. | reverse complement strand
GGGCCGCCCCGTTGTGGGGCGGCCCTTCTCGCGCGGAGTGGCGACCGGCCGCGTCGGACGGTCCCTGCCGGCAGTCCCGTATCCGACGGCGCCCGTCTGGCGGCCCCGTCCGACCGTGCCCGCCGGACGGCTCGTCGGACGGCTCGTCGGACGGCTCTGTGGGGACGGAACAGCCGGAACGGCCAGAGCCGGTACGGGTCAGACGGGGACGGTGGAACCCGCCGCCGCGGTGTCCTCGGCCGACATGCTGACGGCGGTGACGGACACCAGGAAGGCCGCGACCAGCACCCATCCCGCGATCTGGAACGCCGTGCTGTATCCGTGCGTCATGGCCTGCTGTGCCAGCCGCACGGGCGAGGCGCCCGCATGGTGGGCCGAGGCCGAGGCGAGCCGGTCCCGGGTGGCCGAGGCGGCCACGGTGCCCAGCACGGCCAGCCCGAGCGCGCCGCCCAGCTGCTGCCCCGCGCTGAGCAGCGCCGAGGAGACGCCCGCCTCCTGCGGCCGTACGCGCGACATGGCGGCCACGGCCAGCGGCACGAAGCACAGGCCCATGCCGGCACCGGTGACGAGGAGCGGGCCGAACAGGTCGGCGAAGTAGCCGCTGTGCACGTCGATGCGGGCCAGCCAGAACAGGCCGGCGGCCGACACCAGGGTGCCGACGGCAAGCGGCGGCCGGACACCCGTCCGGCCGAGGGCCTTCCCGCCGGCGGTGGCCGCCACCATGACACCGACCGCGAAAGCCAGGAAGGCGAACCCGGTGCGCATGGGACTGAAGGCGAGGATGTTCTGCAGGAAGAGCGTCAGGAAGTAGAAGAGGGCGATCAGCGCGGCGCCCAGCACCAGGATGATCAGGTACGCGCCGCTGCGGTTGCGGTCGGCAAGGATGCCCAGCGGCATCAGCGGCGAACGGCTGCGCGCCTGGATCAGCAGGAACGCGACCAGCAGTGCGCCGCCGGCGGCCAGCGGGGTCACGGTGCCGGCGCTGCCCCAGGGATGGGAGGTGGCGTGGACCAGGCCGTAGACCACCAGCGACATGCCCGCCGTGACCGCCGTGGCGCCCGGCAGGTCGAGCCGCCCGGCCGCGCGCCTGGTCTCCCGGAACGCCAGGGGCGCCGCGAGCGCGACGGCCAGGCCGATGGGCACGTTGACGAACAGCACCCAGCGCCAGCCGAGGGTGTCGGTGAAGACGCCGCCGAGGACGTTGCCGAGCGCGCCGCCCATGCCGGACACCGCGCCGTACACGCCCATGGCCCGGTTGCGCTCCGAGCCCTCGCTGAAGGTGGTGGTCAACAGGGCCAGTGCGGCGGGCGCCAGCAGCGCACCGGCCACGCCCTGGACCGCGCGGGCGGTCAGCAGCCAGGCCTGGCCGGTCGCCAGGCCGCCGAACAGCGAGGCGGCGGTGAGCAGCGCGGCGCCGATGACGAAGATCCGGCGCTGCCCGAACGCGTCTGCGACCCGCCCGCCGAGCAGCAGCAGACCGCCGAAGGCGATGGCGTAGGCGTTGACCACCCATTCCAGGCCGGTGGCGGAGAAGCCCACCGAGCGCTGGATGGACGGCAGGGCCACGTTCACCACGGAGACGTCCAGGACCACCATCATCTGGGCGGTCGCGATGAGGACGAGGGCCAGTGCCTTGCTGGGTGCGCGGACGCCGGCGCCGGCCTCGGCTGGGTGCGCGGGGGCGCGGTCCGGGCCTGGGCGCACAGAACTTTCGGACATGGGCAATCCTTGTCGTCGCTCAGGACGGGGGTGTGCGGTCCGGTCCGCCCGTGGTCCGGAGCGCGAGGGGGCGTGCGGACACCTGTGCCGTGGAAGCGGTGCCCCGGTGGTGCGGGGCGCCGTCAGGACCCGAGCGCGGGATCCAGCCGGCGCAGCTTGTCCGGGTTGAGCACGGCGAAGATCCCGTGGATCAGGCCGTCGCGGATGTCGAAGGCGACGAACTGCCGTCCGCCGTCGATGGAGGTCTGCAGGGTCAGCTCCCCGTTGAAGTCGACGATGTGTTCCTGGCCGGAGGGATACCGGGCCAGCAGCCCGGTGACGAAGGCCGCCACCTTGGACCGCCCGCTCACCGGCCGCAACGCCGCCCTGACCTTGCCGCCGCCGTCGTTCCAGGCCATCACGTCTTCGCTGAACATCGAGGCCAGCGCGGTCACGTCGCCGCTGTGCGAGGCGTGCAGGAAATGGGTGAGGAGCCTGAGGTGGTCCTCCCTGGAGAGCTGGAACCGGCCGCGGCCGCGCGCCACGTGGGTGTGGGCCCGGTGGTGGAGCTGGCGGCAGTTGGCCGTGGAGGTGCCCAGGATCTCGGCGATCTCCTCGTACGGCACGTCGAACGCCTCGCGCAGGACGAACACCGCCCGCTCCGGCGGCGAGAGCCGCTCCATCAGGTGCATCATGGCGTAGGAGACCGTGTCCCGCAGTTCCGCGGTGTCCAGCGGTCCGAGCGCGAGCGTCTCGGCCGGTTCCGGCAGCCACGGCCCCGGGTACTCCTCCCTGGCGACGCGGGCCGAACGCAACTGGTCGATGGCCAGCCGCGAGACCACGGTCATCAGGTAGGCGCGGGGTTCCCGCACACCGGTGCGGTCGGCTCTGACCCATCTGAGGAAGGCGTCCTGGACGACATCCTCGGCGTCCCACATGCTGCCGAGCAGACGATAGGCGAGTCCGAGCAGCAACGGGCGGTGCTGCTCGAACTCCTCGGCCGGGTCACCCATCTCGCACTCCCTGCTCGACTGCGAATCAGGCTGCCACAGCCTTGCCCTTGAGCTCCGCGGCGAAACCGTCGCGCCACGAGGCGTGCCGCGGGCGCCAGTCGAGCGCCAGCTTGGCCCGCGCGTTGTCCGCGCCGCGCAACCGGGTCATGTACGCCACGCCCCACCCACCGACGGCGAGCTTGGCGATGGCCGCCGGCGCGCCCTTGGGGGCCTTGGCGCCGAGGATGTCGGCCAGCACCGGCAGCCACACGCTCATCCGGACCGGGTCGTCGTCGACGATGTTGAGGGCGCCGGAGACGGTCTTGTCCAGCGCGGCCACGATGGCGGTCGCCGCGTCGTGCGCATGGGTGAAGGAGAAGGTGGAGGTGCCCCCGCCGACCAGCGGGACCTTGCCGGCCTTGACCTGCTGGACGAAGGAACCGTCCGAGGCGTAGATCGAGCCGGGGCCGTAGAGGTGCCCGAAGCGCAGCACCAGGCCGCTCGCCGCCTGGGTGCGCTGCTCCAGCTCCTTCAGGGCGGCGAGCACCGGCACGAACTGCTTCGGGGGCCGGGTCCAGAAGGAGGTGTCCTCGTTCGCCAGCCCGCTGCCGTCGGGCTCGTAGGCGTAGGCCAGACCCTGCGAGATCACCTGCCGGACCCCGCTGCGCTCGCCGGCCTCGATCAGGTTCCTGGTGCCCACGGTGCGCAGCAGGTTGGTCTGCTCGAACTCCTTGGCCAGACGCCGCGGGTTCAGCTCGGAGGGGATCGCGGTGAGCATGTTGACGATCGCGTCGGGGCCGGCCTCGTCCACCGCCCGCAGGACCGCGTCGCGGTCGAGGGCGTCGGCGATCACGATCTTGGCGCCGGTGCTTTCCAGGCGCACCACGCGCTTGCCCGAACGGGCGATGACGACGACGTCGTGGCCCACGGAGGTGAGCAGGGGCAGCAACTTCCTTCCGATGACGCCGCTGCCTCCGGCGACGAGAACGCGCATGATTCCTCCTGAAAGATCACTGTTTGCGGTGTTCACGAGTTCGTGCCATAGAAAGGACGAGACGGCTGTGCCTCCCGTGACAACCACATATCGTGATGTACGTCACAGTGGTTGTCGTTTCGGGGGCTCAGGCGGTCCTGGCCTTCTGCCACACCGGGCTCTCCACCGAGTGGCTGTCGAACCGGTCCTCGGCCGCGCGCAGTTCGTCGTAGGAGGCCTGTCCGGTGACCACGCGGCCCAGCAGGCGGAAGTAATCGAAGCGCTCCACGCCCGGCGTGATCGTGATCAGCATCTCCAGCTCGCTGCCCCGGGCGGCGGCGAAGGCGTGCGGCATGCCGGGCGGAACGACGACCAGGTCGCCCCGGCCGGCCTCGATGACCGTGTCGCCGTGGAGCATCTGCAGCGTGCCGTCGAGCACGTAGAACAGCTCGGAGGAGTTGGCGTGGTAGTGCGGCATGGCGCCGTCGGCGCCTTCGGCCAGGGCCACGCGGTGGCAGCTGAGGGCTCCGGCCGTGCTGCTCGCGTCTGTCAGCAGGTGGGCCGCACCTGTCGCGTGGGCGATCGTCTCGGCCTGCGCTCCACGGACCAGGACGGGTTCGTGTCGGAAGGACGGCATGATTCTTCCTCCTGCAAAGCGGTTGGGGGTCGCGGGTGCCCGGAACGGGGAATTCCGAATCAATTGCACAGGTGGGCGGTGATCCCGGACGCGCACGAATGGTCTGGGTGGAGCCTTTCCGGCGGGTTGCGAACCGGCCGGGTGAACGGCTGCGGCGCCTCGACGGACGCCCCCGAACAGGTATTCCGTTCTGCGTCGCGATACCGGGACCATACCTGTGACTTCTGGGCGTGTCCACACAATGCTTTACCTGACATATTGCCGGTCGGAACCGCGACAGAGTGATTGGCGGCGCGCTAAGCATTTACTCCGGGCCCGGGTGGCCAACGATTGATCACTGATGGCAAGGGGAATCCCGTGTCGAAGCACCTCAGTCGAAGAAGTCTGCTGAACGCGGGCCTGGGCGTGGGCGCCGCCGGAGCGGCCGGCGCCATGGCGGCGAGCCCCGCGCGGGCGCTCAGCCGCACCGACTCGCCCTCCGGCGCCGACGCCGCGTCGAAGGTCTTCGACGCCATCGTGGTGGGCGCGGGATTCGCGGGGCTGACCGCGGCCCGCGACCTCGCCGCGGCCGGAAAGCAGGTCCTGGTCCTCGAAGCCCGTAACCGCGTCGGCGGGCGCGTCCACGACGTCACGCTGGACAACGGCGGACACGTGGAGGCGGGCGCCCAGTTCACCGGCCCCACGCAGACCCACCTCCAGGCGCTGGCCACCAGCCTCGGCGTGGAGACCTTCCAGGGCTACAACGCCGGTGACGGCGTCTACTACAGCGACGGCACCCCGACCCGGTTCTCCGGCCTTCTGCCGCCCCTTCCCGACGCCTCGCTCCAGGCCCTCTTCCAGACCATCGCCACCCTCGACGCGATGGCGGCCACCGTCCCGGTCGACGCCCCCTGGACCGCCCCGGACGCCGAGGCGCTGGACGCGCAGACCCTGGACAGTTGGGCCACCGCCAACGTCTCGGACCCCAATGTGCAGGCCATCGTCCGCGTCATGGCCAATGGCGCGCTCTCGGCCGAGGCCAGGGACATGTCCATGCTGTGGTTCCTGTTCTACATCGCGGCCTCGGGCGACGAGAGCGACCAGGGCACGGTGGAACGCCTCATCGGGACCGTCGGCGGTGCCCGCGACTCGCGCTTCACGGGAGGGCCGCAGCAGATAGCCACGAGGATGGCGGCCTCTCTCGGCTCCGGTGTGGTGCTCAACTCGCCGGTCCGGAAGATCACGCAGTCCGGCACCACCGCCACGGTCGCCACCGACTCCTTCTCGTACCGGGCCCGTTCGGTGGTCGTGGCCCTGCCCCCCACGCTCGCCTCGCGCATCGTCTACGCCCCGGCGCTGCCCGCCGCCCGCGACCAACTCACCCAGCGGTTCCCCCTGGGCTCCATCGGCAAGGTGATCGCCGTCTACGACACGCCCTTCTGGCGGGACGCCGGCCTCAACGGCCAGGCGGCCTCCACCAGCGGAAGCGTGCGCAGCACTTTCGACAACTCCCCGCCGGACGGCGCGTACGGGGCCCTGATCGGCGCACTCGACGGCGACCAGATGCGGGAGGTGGACGGGCTGACCGACGGGGAGATCCAGCAGAGGGCGCTGGCCGATCTCGCGAACTACTTCGGCCCGCAGGCAGGCCGGCCCTCCCAGTTCATCCTGAAGCGCTGGGACTCCGAGGAGTACACCCGCGGCGGGGCGCCGGCCTTCGCCGCCCCTGGCGTCCTCACCCGCTACGGGGCGGCGATCCGCCGGCCGGTCGGCCTGATCCACTGGGCCGGTGCCGAGACGGCGACCCACTGGTGCGGTCACCTGGAGGGCGCGGTCCGCTCCGGCGAGCGCGCGGCGGCCGAGATCCTGGGCGGCTGACCGCCCCGCACCTTCCGCGCCGCGCACGGCCCCGGGTCCCCACGACCCGGGGCCGTCGCGCACCATGAGCCGGCCGAGGCGCCGTCGAGCGCCCGCGGGGCAGCGGAGCACCGCCCGCCCGGACGGCGAGTCCGGGACGTCGGCCGAAGCCGGGCCGAGGCCGTGTGCGACCAAGGCGAGGGTGCCAGCTCGGGCCGGGGCGCGGTGTCTCCGTTTCCTCCGGCGGTTCCGCCGCCGCGGTGGCCGCTGCGTCGTCCCTCTGACACTCGGCCCGCAGACCGCCGGCCCCCGGGACTCGACCCGCCTCCTACTGGGGCGTCGCCGACGGTGTCGCTCCGGTCGGAGCCTGGTCCACGGACGGCATCGTCGGACTCAGCCCCAGCCTCGACGCGCCCGAACGGCTCACGCCGGACGTCGAGACGCTCGCATCCCTGCCCGTGCGGCCCGGAGAGCCGGGGGAGTGGGTATCGCGACGGGCCTTCCCGTGCTGGAAGGGGAGGCAGTGCCGTCGTGCCCTGCGGCATACATGTTCACGTGTCCGGTGCTTCCGGGCAGGTTCAAGAAAACGGACTGATGGGTGTGAGTCGGCGGAAGACACAACAATGGATGGAAACCACATGAAGTCCAGCCTCGCGGTGAATAGTTCTCCAACCGAGAACGCAAGCCCTTTGAGCTGGGCGGACAATATCCAATTTCTCAATAAGCACCGGTTTGGCCAACCGGGGATCCGCTGCTGTACGGCGGCCGTTCACACGACGTGTCATGGGTGCGGTGACTGCGGCCAATGAGGCCTGTGTTACGCGGCCTGTCCTGTGTTGCGCGTCCGGCCGGCATCCTCCCCCGCACGGCCCGGCCAAGGTCTGCCGCAGGGCGGTGTCCGGGGCGGCAAGTGGAGCCGGTGGCCGGGGACGCCCAGGGCCGGGCGGCGGCTGTGGGTTTCCCGTTTAACGATCTTCGCGTTCGTGGCGGGCGTCGCAGGTTGTCCGGTGGCGTCTTCGCTTCCGGTCAGGGCGAGTTGGTGGAGCCGGGCGCCGCCGGGTACGGCGTGGTGCAAACCGTCGCCCTTGAGGGTGCGGGACGAGTGGCCCCGGTGCCGGCGTCTCCGCTGCCGGGATCACCGCGGCGTTGCGGAAGACCTGCCGGCGCCGGACTCCTCCCGTGCCCGGCGGTCGCCGCGGTGGTCCGGAAGAGACCGGCCGCCGACCGGTGTGACCAGGCGGGTGTCGGCCTTGGTCGCGGCCTGGTGATCCGGCGCGTACCGGTAGTTCTGCCGGAGGCGGCCACGCCGCGGTCGTGGTGGGAACCAGGGCGCAGTCCTCGTCGCCGGCGCCCGCGACCGGCGAGGACCTTGCGCCGCCCGGGGCTTCCTGTGCTTCGCGATTCCTGCCGGTATGTTCCCTTTGGGTCGCCGGATACGGGGTCCGCACCGGCCGCACCCGGTCCGGCTGTCACGTTTACGGGAAACAACCGGTGACCTGCGTATTTCCTCAGCGACAATAATGCTCCACTCAACTAAGTGACTACTAACTGCTATATTTTAATTCTGACACCTCCAGGTTAATAATGACCACCACCGGTCTTGAGCCGCTGTAATCCCGGGTTTTCTCCTCTAGCATCGGCACTCGATGACACACGGGCCGCACGCTTGCGGCCGACCACCAGCCGATATTCCCCGGAGGTCCGGACGATGGCCGTTGTCGCGGCGAAGGACGCACAGGATTGGCTGATCGACAAGATCGCCCATCGCCTTGGCGTGGATCCGAGTGAGGTGGCCCCGGAACGGTTCTTCGACGAACTCGACCTGGACTCCACCGAGGCCCTCATCCTGGCAGGCGAGCTGGAGAACTGGCTCGGGTTCGAACTGGGCACCACGGCGCTGTGGTACCACCCGACGATCAAGGAACTGGCCGAGTTCATAGCTGAAGAGAGCGCACAGCGTGCCGACGCGGCCTAGAAACGTACCCCAGGTCGTCAACCGGTACCGCGCCGCGGACAGCGGCGGGCGCACCGTCTTCGTGGTCCACCCGGGCGCGCTGCCGGCGACCGTCCACCGGACGCTCGCCGCGGCGCTGCCCGAGGGCAGCGGGCTGACCGTGCTCGACCTCAGCGCGCTGCCGGAGTACTGGGAGCCGGCGCTGACCGGGGACCGTCCCACCACCACGGTGGACGACATGGCCTCCCGGCTGCTGGATCTGCTGCTCGCCGAGTCCCCCGACGGCCCGTCCGCCCTGGTGGGCTGGTCGTTCGGGGGGGTCGTCGCGCACACCATGACGGGCATGATGCCCGTCCGTACGCTGCCCGGCCGGCTGGTCCTGCTGGACAGCATCGCGCCCACCGAGGCGTACACCCCCGCGGACGACGACCTGGACCAGCCGATGCTTCTGGACTGGTTCACCATGTACCTGGGCGCCAAGCGCGACCGGGTGCTGCCCGGCCCGCCCGACCGGTACACGGGCCACGGTCTGGAGTCCGGGCTGGCCGCCGTGCTGGACGCCTGCGTCACCGCCGGAGTCCTGCCGGCCGACACCTCAATGCCGGGACTGCGCAAGCTGTACGACACGTATGTCGACGGGCTGCTGCGCAACAACCGGCTGACAGCGGTGCACCGGCCGCAGCCGGCCGTACTGCCGCTGGTGCTGCTCAAGGCCGACCGCAGCCTCATCCACGGCGACCCGGACCTGGGCTGGCCGGAACTCGCGGCGCACGGCCTGACCGTTCTGCCGTGCCCCGGCGACCACTACACCATGCTCACCCGCTCCGACTCGGCGGCGGTCATCGCGCACGCGCTGCTCGCCGACGCATCCGATGGCATCCCGGCGCGCCCGGCGCCCGGCGAGGAGCTGTCGGCCGCCCGTCCGTGATCCGGTCCCCGCTTCCGAAAGCAGGAGAGCTTCGCAGTGAACCGTAACCAGGGAGCCGACCTCGACCGTCGGCTCGCGCGTGATCCCATAGCCATCGTCGGTCTGTCCGCGCTGTTTCCCAAGTCCGCCAACCTGCGGGAGTTCTGGGGCAACGTCATGTCGGCGGCCGACTGCATCGAAGAGGTGCCGGCCGGCCACTGGGACGTCAACGAGCACTACGACCCCGACCCCTCCGCGCCGGACAAGACCTACGCCAAGCGCGGCGGCTTCATGCCCAACGTGCCGTTCAACCCGCTGGAGTTCGGCCTGCCGCCGAACACCCTGGAGGTCACCGACGTCCTCCAGCTGCTCAGCCTGGTCGTGGCCCGCGACGTACTGAAGGACGCCGACGCCGGACAGTCCTGGTACGACCCGTCACGCACCGGCGTCATCCTCGGCATCACCGGCGCCAACCAGCTCACCCAGCCGCTGTCCGCCCGGCTCCAGACGCCGGTGATCAAGGAAGTGGTGCGCAGCTGCGGGCTGTCCGAGCGGGACGCCGAGGAGATCGCGGAGAAGTTCAAGCTTGCCTTCGCGCCCTGGGAGGAGAACTCCTTCCCCGGCATGCTGGGCAACGTGGTGGCCGGCCGTATCGCCAACCGGCTGGACCTCGGCGGCACCAACATGACGATCGACGCGGCGTGCGCCAGCTCGCTCGGCGCGCTCAAGGCCTCGGTCAGCGAACTGCTCGAAGGCCGCGCCGACACGATGTTGACCGGCGGCTGCGACGCCGAGAACACCATCTTCATGTACATGTGCTTCAGCAAGACCCCCGCCTTCTCCAAGGCCGGCCGCATCCGCCCGTTCGACCAGGACGCGGACGGCACCCTGATCGGCGAGGGCATCGGCATGCTGGCACTGCGCCGGCTGGCCGACGCCGAGCGCGACGGCAACCGGATCTACGCGGTCCTGCGCGGCCTGGGCTCCTCCAGCGACGGCCGCTTCAAGTCCATCTACGCCCCCCGCAAGGAGGGCCAGACGGTCGCCCTGCGCCGCGCCTACGAGGACGCCGACTGCTCGCCCAGCTCGGTGGAGCTCTTCGAGGCGCACGGCACGGGTACCGCGGTCGGCGACGCCACCGAACTGTCGGCGCTCGCCGAGGTGGTCGGCGACAGCACCAAGCAGCGGCAGTACGCGGCGGTCGGCAGTGTCAAGTCGCAGATCGGGCACACCAAGGCCGCGGCGGGCGCCGCCGGGCTGATCAAGCTGTCGCTGGCCCTGCACCAGCGGGTGCTGCCGCCCACCATCAACGTGGACGCGCCCAACCCGGCGATCGACTTCGCGAACAGCCCGTTCTACGTCAACACCGTCAGCCGGCCCTGGATCCGCGACCCGGAGCGCCCGCAGCGGCGCGCGGCGATCTCGTCCTTCGGCTTCGGCGGCACCAACTTCCACTGCGTGCTGCAGGAGTACGGCGACGACAGCACCGTGCAGACGGTCGCGCCGGTCGCCGCGGTGCACCTGTGGCACGCGCCCGACACCGCCGCTCTCGAAGCACTGCTCGCCTCCGGCGCCCCCGCGGCGCAGGAGGCCGCGCCGTCCGGCCACGCCCGGATCGCGCTGGCCGCCCACGGCCAGGACCAGCTGGAGGAGCTCCGCGCGCTCGCCCTCGACGGTCTGCGCGCCCGCCCGGACGCGCCGCACTGGACGCACCCCAAGGGCGTCTACTTCCGCGCCAAGGGCGCCGACCCCGGCAAGATCGGGGCGCTCTTCGCCGGCCAGGGCAGCCAGTACGTGGATGCCGGCCGTACCGCCGTGATCGCGCTGCCGCCGCTGCGCACCGCCTTCGACCAGGCCAACCAGTACTTCCAGGGCACCGAGACGCTGTCCCGGGTGGCCTTCCCGGCGCCGGCCTTCGGCGAGGCTCAGCGGCAGGCGCAGGAGGAGTCGCTGCGCCGCACCGAGTACGCGCAGCCGGCGATCGGCGCGCTGTCCATGGGCCAGTACCGCTACCTGCGTGAACTGGGCTTCGCCGCAGACGGGTTCCTCGGCCACAGCTTCGGTGAGCTGACCGCGCTGTGGGCGGCCGACGCGGTGGACGACGCGACGTTCCTGTCGCTGGCCCGCGCCCGGGGCGCGGCGATGGCGCCGCCCGACACCGAGGGCTTCGACGCGGGCGCGATGGTCGCGGTCACCGCCTCCGAGCCGGCCACCCTCGCGCTGATGGCCGGCATCGAGGACCTGGCCGTGTGCAACCGCAACGCCCCCGAGCAGACCGTGGTCGGCGGCTCCACGGAGTCGGTGAACCGACTGCTGGCCGCCGCCGAGGCGGCGGGCGTACGCGCCAAGTGGCTGCCGGTGTCGGCCGCGTTCCACACCCCGTTCGTCGCCCACGCGCTGGAGGCCTTCCGGGGGGACGTGGAGAACGCCGAGATCGGGGCGCCGCACGGACCGGTCTTCGCCAACACGCCCGGCGCGTCGTACGGCGACAGCGTCGAGGCGAACCGGCGGGTGCTGGCTGAGCAGCTCATCAACCCGGTGGCCTTCGCCGACCGGGTGGAGGAGATGTACCAGGCGGGCTTCCGCACCTTCGTCGAGTTCGGCCCCCGGGGTGTGCTGACCCGGCTGGTCCGCGACATCCTCGGGGACCGCGAGCACACCGTGCTGTCCCTGGACGCCGGCCCGAACCAGGACGCCGACCTCGCGCTCAAGCGCGCGGTGGCGCAGCTCGCCGTGCTGGGGCTGCCGCTGGCGACCGCCGACCGGTACACCGCGGCGGTCCCGGTCGAGAAGCCGGTCAAGGGGATGACGATTCCCCTCAACGGCATCAACTACGTGTCGGACGCGCGCAAGGCCAAGTACCGCGACGCCCTGGACAACGGCTACCGGGTGGTGCTGCCCTCGCCCGTCACCTCGGCGCCCGTACCGGTCCCGGCCGGTGTCGGCGCGCGGGCCGCGGAGTCCGCAGCGCCCGCGCTGCCCGCGCCTC
>NZ_DATDBG010000175.1:0-6347 GCF_036524955.1 Streptomyces sp. | reverse complement strand
ACGACCGGATTCGCGGTGGCCACTCGTTTTCACGGGAATGAATCGGTCAACCGGCCGACTTCGGATTGGTCCACCCCCGCCCCCCCTACCTCTTGGAATTGTCCAATGATAAGCGGGCTGTTGACCTGGGATGATGCGTGGATGAATCCGTGACCATCGACGGCCCCCAGGCCGTCCTGGTGAGCAACAATCCCTGCCGGAAGGGAGATCCCGCAGGCCCGGGGCGCCGGGAGCGGCTGGACTCCGGCGTCCCGGCAGTACTCGGTGTCGAGGTCGACAACGCGGTCCGGGCGAATTAGCCGCTTCACGCAAGCGCGGACCCGGGCCGACCTCGGTCACCGCCCAGGAGATGGTCATCGACGCTGACGCGCCCTTCGCCCCGGCCGGTGTCGACAGCGGAGGCCCTCACCGTGCCCACCCCCGTACGCTGCCGGATCGCACCGGGCGCCCTGCGCGTACGGCTGCCCGGTCACCGTCCCGGCGTACCGCGCGGCAAGCCGCCGATGGACCGGGGCGGGGTTCGCAGGCCGGCCCTGGCCGTGGATCGGGCCGCGGCGGGGCGTGACACCGGCTGATCAGTGCCCGACGGCTTCCCCTGGCCGTCGGGCGCCGCGACCATGCGAAGCGCGGCCTGTTCGGCGACTCTGGGGGTGTGACACACCGGACCCGCGCGCAGGACTCGCAGACTCGGCCGCCGACGGGTGCCGCTCACATCGACTACAGCGGCGCGATATACGGCTCGCTGCTCGCCGCCTCGGTGGTGGTCGGCGCCGGCACGCCCGGTTCGTTTCCGCGGTGGGAACTCGTTGTGCTGCTGCTTGGTACCGGTGTGGTGTTCTGGGCCGCGCACGTCTTCTCCCGCCTCACCGGAGCCCGGACGGTGCACCAGCCGGTGAGCCGGGAAGAGGTTCGCCGCGTGTGCGCCGACGAGCGGCCGATCGTCGAGGCCGCCGTCCCACCGGCCGGTGCTGTGGCGATCAGTCCGTTCCTCGGACTGGGATTTCAGGGGACGGCATGGCTGGCGCTCGCTGTCGCTCTGGCCGGGCAGGTCGGCTGGGCGACCCTGGCCGCTGTTCGCGCCGGCGCCTCACGCGGTCTGATCCTGGCCGCGGGTGCGGTCAACCTTCTCCTCGGACTGGTCATCGTGGTCTTCAAGGCCGCGCTCCAGCACTGACGCGGCCGAACGGGTCGCCTCCTTCAGCGCCGGAAGGTGCCTGTCAGCGCCCGGGCTTCCCGGCGGTCTCCTCCGAGGAGTCCCCGCTGGTCGACGCGCACGACCAGGACGTTTGTGGCTGTCGGTCAGCTCCGAGATGCCGCGGGTATCGATCGTGTCCGAGCACCCAGCCACGGAGCGATGACCGGTCATGGAGACAGGCCTGGTTGCCTCCATGGACGGAACGCCCGGTGGGTCAGTCGCCGTCGCCTCGCCAGATGTTGTCGAAGGCCGCTTTCTCGATGGCTCGGCGTTGCCGCACGGCTTCCAGCTCCCTCACGGCGTCGTTGACGGCGGCGAGCACGGTTGCCACTGCGTCGTCGGCCACGCTCGGCGGGTCTCCGGGTTGTGTGTCGTTGATCCCGGCGGCTGCCGCGAGGGCGGTGAGGATGGGCTCATGAGATGTCCAGCGGTCGGCTGCCCGGCGGCGAGCGGGGGAATCGGCCAGCACCGTTCGACCCGTCCGGAAGGGCATCCAGCGGCGGTGTTGCCGAGTGAGCTGCCCTTCGGCCTCAAGAGCGGCCAGGTAGGCCGTTGCCAGGCCGTGGCCTCTGCGCCACAGCCAGTCGCCGACCGACTCGTACGGCGCTTCCCGGGCAAGGGACGACGCGGCTTGGTCCAACAGGCGATCCGCGACGGTCGGCCGGTGAGCCGGCACGATGTGATCGCCGTCCATCCGGATGGCTTGGGCGCTGAGAAGATCGATCAGTTCAGCTCCCGCGAGCGCGAGTGACAGGTCGCCTCGCTCAAGAGGGCGGCTGGACTCCATGTCCATGGCAACGGTCAACAGGTCGCGCGGTGTGGTCATGGATGACTCCACGTCCGGGGCATCAGCAGCGATGCGTCGATGAGCGGCTGGTCCGGCACCCGGCGTGACGCCGGGCGGCAAGTGCCGCGGCCGCGTCATGGCGGCGGCGAGCAGAGGAAGCCGGTCCGGCGGTCACGACGTGGCGTCGGGCTTGCCCGGGTCATTGGGGTGGGATTCGACGGCGGTGACGACCAGGGTCATCCACGAGCGCAGCGGCAGTGTACCGAGCACCTTCTCGCGCAGCTCAGCCTCGTCGGCGGCACGCCACAAGCCGATGCTCCGCAGCTCACCGGCCGGGCGCCAGAGCCGGACCAAGTTGCCCGTGGCGGCCAGCTCCTTTGCCCGGACCGCTTCGGCGGCACGGCGCCGGTCGACGTCGGCCGGGTCGGTGCCCTCGGGGATGTCGGTGGTGATCTCTACCAGGAACTCGCGCATGCTCTTCCTCCGTCCGGTGGGGTGCCCGGCCACCGGGGCCGGAACGCCACGTGCGGTGCCGGGAGGCGGCCGTGCGTTCGAGGCGGCACCCGGTTCGGCGGCCCTGGGCACCCGCGACCGTCTGGCGCGTCCTCGGCCCGTTCGGCGTGCTCGGCCTTCGCGGGACGCGGCCAGGCTGCCGTCACCAGGGTCATGCTGACCGGCCAGAAATCCGAGGGGGACCGTTCCGGATGGCGGCATGGGGTCAGGCTATGACTGCTCGGGCCGATCCGCAGGCCGGGCGTCACGGGCCGTTGGAAAACGAACGGGCCGCAGGGGGCTGCCGGGCCGCAGGCCGGTGGCGGCCGTCCCGTCGCGCAGATCTTGCGTGTGACGGCGACGAGCAGGGGGAGTGCCGCGGCGCAGGGTTTGTCCGGTGCGGTCGCCCGGTAGCGGGCCAGGACGGTCGCCACCCCGCCGAGCCCACGGCCAGAAAGGGCATGGCCCGCCGGATCACGGCGTTGTCCGGGGGCAGTTCGTCGCGCAGGGCCATGGCGTCGCGCAGGAGTCGCTTCTCGACGTCGTCCGGGACGGGTACGCCGGCGCGGTGCCGGGCGTGGACCACTCCGGCGGTTCCGTAGGCCACGCACACGGCGTTGGCACGGAACGCCCCGGGCGACGGCGGGAAGACCCAGTCCGGCTGTCCCCTCGGCTCGCGGATGGCGGATGGCGGATGGCGGATGGCGGATCGGGGCGGGCGCGGATGCCGGGCGCCTCGTAGATTGGCGAGAGCACCACCAGCGAGAGGACTGGCAGGGAGCCTGTGCTACCGCAGATCGATTACAGGGCATTGTTCGCGGCCACGCCCAGTCCGTATCTGGTGCTGGGTCCCGACTTGGTGATCGTGGACGTCAATGAGGCGTACCTCCGGGCGACCGGCCGGAGCAGGCCGGAGCTGGTCGGGCAGTACCTGTTCGAGGCCTTCCCGGACAATCCCGCGGATCCGGACGCTGACGGGGTGCGGAACCTGGACGCCTCGCTGCACCGGGTACTGCGGTTCAGGGAGCCGGACACCATGGCGCTGCAGAAGTACGACATCCCCGTCGCGGACAGGCCCGGGGTGTTCGAGGAGCGGTGGTGGTCCCCGATCAACACTCCCGTGCTCGGACCGGACGGCCAGGTGGTGTGGATCATCCACCGGGTGGAGGACGTGACCGCGTTCGTCCTGTCCCGCCCGGCCCGCCCGGCGGGCGGGACGCTCAGCGAACGGGAGGCGATGGAGGCCGAGCTGTACGCCCGGGCGCGCGAGCTGCAGCGGCTGAACGAGGAGCTGCGGCGGGCCCACGCCCGGGAGCGTCAGGTCGCCGTCACCTTGCAGGAGGCGATGCTCCGCTCGCCGGATCTGGCCCGGCACCGGGATGTCGCGGTGCGCTACCTGCCCGCGGTGGGATCGCTGAACGTGTGCGGCGACTGGTACGACGTGGTCGATCTGCCCCATGACGGTTTCGGTGTCGCGGTCGGCGACGTCGTCGGCCACGGCCTGGAGGCCGCAGCCGTCATGGGCATGCTCCGCAGCGCGCTGAGCGCCGCCGTGAGGGCCGTCGACGGGCCCGCGAGAGCCCTGGAGGTCCTGGGCCTGTACTCCCGGTCCGTGGAGGGGGCGCTGGCCACCACCGTGGTCAAGGCGGTGATCGACACCCGCAGCCACCGGATCACCTACAGCAGCGCCGGCCACCCGCCCCCCGTCCTGGTGCACCCCGACGGCACCTGCGACCTGCTGGACCACGCCACCGACCCGCCGCTGGGCGCCCGCCCCAAACACGCCTCCCGCCCCCAGGCCGCCGTGCCCTACACCCCGGGCGACACCCTCGTCCTCTACACCGACGGGCTCATCGAACGCCGGGGCGAGGACATCGACACCGGCCTGCAACGGCTGACCGACGCCCTGGCCCGCGACAGCCGCCTGGGCCCGGAACGCCTCGCCGACGCCCTGCTGGCCCACCTCGGCGTCAGCGGCGGCGCCCGCGACGACATCGCCCTGGTCGTCGTCCGCCTGTGATCCCTCGCGGCACGGGTCCCGCGGCGGGATCGCCCGTCCACGGTCTCAGTGTGAGCGTCGCCGGCTGTCCGCTACTGCGTGCCGTGCCGATGGGCGGTGCGCGCTTGGCCCCTGGGAATGGGCCCAGAGCCCGTCATGCGGCGCCGCGCAGGGGCGCCGGCGTGCCGATCGTGTGGACGGGATTGCGCGGGGTGCTGTGTGCGGGGGCCTTGGCCGTGGCTGTCTGCGCGGTGGTGGCGGTGCGGCTGCCGCCGGTTGTGTCCTGGTCGGTGTCCCCGAAGCCCATGCCGCTCAGGGCACCGATGTTGGCCCACAGCCGTGCTTCCAGTGCCTGGCGGTTCCTGGCGGCGAGCGGCGTGCTGTTCATGGCGAATCCTGCCTTCATCCTGTTCGTGGGTCCCGGTTCCTCTCCCTGGGGCCACTGTCAGAATCCCCGGAAAGGCACGGCCGTCGCGAGGGTGCGCGCATGCCGGAGGAGGCGGGGTGCCAGCACCACCGGCCCCGGGGGCTGTCAGCGTCCCGGGCATCGCACCGTGCTCGGCCGCGAGGTTCCTCGCCGCCGTCGGCGGCAGCCTGGACGACTTCGACTCCCCGGACGCCCTGGCGGCCCTCGCCGGTCCCGCAGGCCCTGATCCGTGACCGACGGTGTACCAGGCCACACCTTCGGTGACTACGACCGCTCGGCAACAGCATGGGGAGGCTCCGCCGCCTGGGTACTTCGGACATCAAGGAGAGCAAAAGCTCCGCCAGTTGGGCAAAGCCCTCGCGCGACACGGCCCCTGACCTGGGAACGGTCAGGGGCCGTGTCGTATACGAGAACGTCACAGAAAAGCCTTCTCCCGGTTACACAGCCGACCCCTCCTCCCTGTCATGCTCCGGTTACAAAAAGTCAACACGCGTAGATCGCGGCGTAGTTGAGCGGGATGCCGCGTTCCGGCGCGTGCCGTCCCCGGGAAGGGCACCCCCATGTCCGTTGCGCAGATAGGCAGATGGAAGGTGTGGGCGGCAACCGTATCCGCCGTCCTCGTCGGCCTCACCCTACCGACGGTCGCCGCGACTCCCGCGAGCGCCACGACCACGGCGTACGACAGCACGTACTACAAGAACGCGATCGGCAAGACCGGCACGAGCCTGAAGTCCTCGCTGCACACGATCATCAGCAGCCAGAGCAAGATCTCGTACGACGCGGTCTGGAACGCGCTGAAGGTCACCGACCAGGACCCGAACAACAGCGGCAACGTGATCCTGCTGTACAGCGGCACCTCGCGCAGCAAGGCCCTCAGCGGCGGCGACGTGGGCGACTGGAACCGCGAGCACGTGTGGGCCCAGTCCCACGGCGGCTTCGGCACCTCGGCCGGCCCCGGCACCGACCTGCACCACCTGCGCCCCGCGGACGTACAGGTCAACAGCATCCGCGGCAACAAGGACTTCGACAACGGAGGCAGCGCGGTCAGCGGCGCGCCCGGCAGCTACACGGACTCCAACTCCTTCGAGCCGCGCAACGCGGACAAGGGCGACGTGGCCCGCATGATCCTCTACATGGCCGTCCGCTACGAGGGGGACGACGCCTGGGCCGACCTGGAGCCCAACGACTCGGTCTCCAACGGCAGCGTCCCCTACCACGGCCGCCTCTCCATCCTGAAGCAGTGGAACGAGCAGGACCCGCCGAGCGCCTTCGAGGAGGCGCGCAACCAGATCATCTACGACATTTACCAGAAGAACCGCAACCCGTTCATCGACCACCCGGAGTGGGTCGAGGCGATCTGGTAGACCGACCGTGACGTGCGCGTGGCCTCCCGCCGGACGCGCCGCGTGGAGTGAGTGCAATTCGGGCTGAACCGAATGGCCCAGGG
>NZ_DATDBG010000174.1:0-6852 GCF_036524955.1 Streptomyces sp. | reverse complement strand
GATCCGGGCCGCGGCCCTGCAGTCGGTCAAGCTGCTGCCGAACGCCACGCTCAAGGTCTACCCCGGCGCCCCGCACGGCCTGTTCGGCACGTTCGAGCAGGACTTCAACGCCGACCTGCTGGCCTTCCTGAAAAGCTGAGCCGTCGCCGCGAGCACTCCTCGTACGGAGCGGAGTCCTCTCGAAGAGCCGCACCGCTTTTCCACCGGACCTTCACCCGTATCCCGGGCCGCCGCCGGTCCGAGCCCGTGACCAGCGGGGCCACTGTGCAGAGGCTGGTCAGTGGTGCCGGCAGAGTGTCAGTACACGCCCGTTTAGCGACTGATTTGCAGTCAATTGACAGGCGAAGAGGACAGCTTGTAAAGGTGTGGTGGCCACGGGTGGGACGGGGGATGACTGTTGCCCGCTGTGTGCTGATACCTCCTTTTTTCGATCCCGTGAAGGGAAGACGTGTCCATAAACCGCCGCACCGCAATCGCGGTGCGCTCCATCGGTGTCGCCTCCGCCGCAGCCGCGCTCGCGCTGGGCGTCGCAGGCAACGCCCTCGCATGCAACATCAGTGAGTTCACCGCCGCTGCCGCGTGCGACAACGGCAAGGGCGCCATCACCGTGGTCAACAAGGACTACTCCGGCACGCCGGTGACGATCACCGTCTCTCAGGCGCAGTCCCAGATCGGGGTCCAGTCGGGCGTCAAGGGCTCGGCCGCGGGCGTCACGCTCACCTTCCCGGTGGCCTGGCAGCCGAACACCGAGTACACCGTGCACGTCGTCAGGGACGACAAGGGCAGCGTGGTCGGCGACGTGAACGTGACGACGCCCGCCACCGCGTGCGAGACCGCCGCCACCACCGCGCCGGCCACCACGCCCCCGGCCACCACCGCGCCGGCCGGGACCACCGCGGCCACCACGGCGCCGGCCACCACTCCGAGCCCGAGCACCACCACCGCGGCCGCGGCGGCGGTCGCCGACACCAACGAGCCCTCCCCGGCCGCCGGTGGCACCTCCAACCTGGCCGAGACGGGTGGCAGCGGCAACACCGGCATGATCGCGGGCATCGCCGCGGTCCTGGTGGCCCTCGGCGGCGTCGCGGTCTTCGCGCTGCGGCGCCGCAACCCCGCCGCGCGTCACTGATCCGTCACCGACGAGTGGGAACGGCCCCGGCCGCGCGGTGTGATCGCCGCGACAGCCGGGGCCGTTCCTCCATCCGTCCCTTGGCCGACCCGTCCCTTGGCCGACCCGTCCCTTGGCCGACCGGCCTACTCCGTGACCGTGACCTTCTCGTCGTTCTGCAGCTCGCCGAAGAGCGTCTTCGCTTTCGTCATGTCCCACTTCACGGCCACGCCGTCGTTCTTCGTCCAGTAACCGGCCGTGGCGATCGGCACCGTGATGGAGTTGCCGTCGCCGCCCGTGACACCCTTCATCGCCCAGAACATCGAGGCCAGGTTCCACAGGCTCATGTCCTTGTCCACGACGAGCGTGTCGAGCCCGGAGCCGATCACGGGGTAGAGCGTGAACGGGTTGAGGATCGTGGACGGCGAGGCGGCCTGGTGGGCCAGGGTGGACAGGAACTTCTGCTGGTTCCGCATCCGGCCCAGGTCCTGGTCGGCCTCCTGGTGCCGCTGCCGTACGAAGGCCAGCGACTGCTTGCCGTCGAGAGTCTGGCACCCCGCGGTGAAGTCCGCGCCGGACGCCTTGTCGCGCAGCGGCTTGTCCAGGCACATGTCCACACCGCCGAGCGCGTCGACCAGGTTCACGAAGCCGGAGAAGCCGATCTCCGCGTAGTGGTCGATGTGGATGCCGGTGTTGTACTCGATGGTGCGGGCCAGCAGTTCCGGGCCCCCGTCCGCGTACGCCTTGTTGAGCTTGTGCGTGGACGCGGGGTACCGCTTGTGCGACTGCTTGCCGGTGAAGGCCGGGATCGTCACGTAGGAGTCGCGGGGCAGGCTCATCATCGTGGAGCCGTTGTCACCGGTGTGCAGGATCATCATGGAGTCGGTGCGCTGGCCGCTGTCGGAGCCGGTGTGCAGCTCCTTCTCCTGCGCCTTGGACAGGCCCTCGCGGCTGTCCGACCCGACGATCAGATAATTGGTGCCCTTGCCGGTCGGCGGCCGGTCCTCGACCTTGCTGAGGTCGACCTCCCGGCGCACCTTGGAGTCGGCCCAGAAGTACGTGGAGACGGACACCACCAGCAGCACCACGACCAGACCGAGCGCGGTGCAGCCGATCTTCCGGCGGGTACTCCAGCGGGGCCGTCGGGTCATGCCGCCGGGTCCGCCGGTGGCGGGCGGGCCGTACCCGCCCCCGGGACCGCCGACCTGCGCGGGGATCGGGGCCGGGCCGCCGGCCGGCCCCGGAGGGCGGCGGGTGGGCTGCGGCGGGACTCCGCCGGCGGCAGCGGCGGCCCGGCGCGGCGACAGTTCTGGGGGCAGTGGCGGCTCGGCACGCCTGCGCTGCTCGGTGTCATCGCTCCAACCGTTCATGCCCGCCAGTGTGCCTGGACCCGGCGGGGGAGCCGCAATCCCCGGGCGGTTCTGTAGCAGACCCGATGCATTCGGCCACCGGCCGCAGCGGTTTCGTGACGGACGTGACCCGCACGCCACCACGGACGTGACCTACGCGCACGCCACCTGGTCCCCGGTGACCGCCGGCTCTCCCGCCACCGAGCCGCTCGCCGCCCCCGTCACCGGGGTGACCTTGGTGAAGTCCGAGCCGAGGGTGACGTCCATCACCGGGCCCAGCCCGGGGACCGGGACGAGGGCCGCGCCGGGCAGGGCCGCGGCCAGGGACCGCACCGAGCGGTCCCACCTGGGGTCGAAGCGGATCTCCGTCCGGTCGGTGCGGTGGTCGGCGGTGACGGGCAGGCCCGGGGTGACGAAACCGGTGTCCCCCAGTTGCTTCTGCGCGGTGGCGGCGAGGCCGTTGGTGAGGGTGCCGTTCGCGACGCGGACCCGGATCTGGGAGGGGTCGACCTCCACCTTGCCGCCGCGGGCGTGCTTCTTGCGGACGGTCAGCGGCCGGTCGGCGCGGATCGACGCCCACAGCCTGCCCGCCTTGCGGTCGTCCCACTTCACGGTGGAGCCGACGCCGGGGACGGCATGGTTCACCTCGCTCAGCGGCACGGAGACGAACTCCGAGGAACTGGGCGAGAACCCCTTCATCCCCCGTGCCAGGGCGATCAGATCGGTGGTCCTCAGGCCGTGGTCGGCGCGGACCGAGCCGAGCGCGGTGGTGGCGATCCGGCTCAGCGCCACCGGGTCGTGCAGGGTGCTGCCGCTGGTGATCCGGTGGATGACCTGGGCGAGGAAGCGCTGCTGGCGCTGCATGCGGCCGAGGTCGGCGGCGCCGTCGAGGTGCCGGGAGCGCACGTACTGCAGGGCCTGGCCGCCGCTGAGTGTCGTGGTGCCGACCGGCAGGTCGAGGCCGGTGTAGGAGTCCTGGAGCGGGACGGTCGTGCAGACCTGGACGCCGCCGATGACGTCGACGGTCTTCATGAAGCTGACGAAGTCCACCTCCAGGTAGTGGTCGATGTGCACGCCGGTCAGTTGCTCGACGGTGCGCACGGTGAGCTTGGGTCCGCCGTCCGCGTAGGCCTCGTTGATCTTCGCGGGGTGGGTGGCGGCGGCAGTCGGCCGGCCGGACCCGGCCGGTGCCGCCCCGGGCAGCCGTACGTAGGTGTCGCGCGGGACGCTGACGACGCTCGCCCGCTGCCGGTCCTGCGAGAGGTGTACCAGCATGATCGTGTCCGTGCAGCGGCAGGGGGCGCCGCCCAGGTGGTACCGCTGCTTTGCGGCCGGGTCGAGGCCGTCCCGGCGGTCGGTGCCCACGAGCAGGAAGTTCGTGCCCTTGCTGCCGTCGGGACGGCCCTGCATGCCACCGAAGGCGTCCACCCGGTTGATCGCGTCGTTCACCCCGTTCATCACGGCGTGGCCGAGCCCGCTCGCGGTGATCACCAGCAGGGCCAGGCCGCCGGCGATCCGGGTGCTCCAGCGGACCGGCGGACGCGGACGGGGGCGCGGGCCTGGATGCGGACCGGGACGCCGGCCGTCCGGCGGGCGCCGGGACCGGCCGTCCGGCGGGCGTCGTCGGGTGGGCGGCACGCGGGTGACCTCCGCTCGCAGGGGTGCGGACCCGTTCAGGCTAGGAACAAATAGGACTGTCGGAGTTGACACCACGCTCTCGGGTCCCCCGTTGGAGGTAACGTTTGCGTCGATGAACGCCGCCACCGACTCCGCGCTCCCGGCCGTCTCCGTGATCATGCCGGTGCTCAACGAGGAGCGCCATCTGCGCAACTCCGTCCGGCACATCCTGGAACAGGAGTATTCCGGCGAGCTGGAAGTCGTCATCGCGCTCGGCCCGTCCAAGGACCGCACCGACGCGATCGCGGCCGAACTGGTCGCCGAGGACCCCCGGGTGCACACGGTGCCCAACCCCACCGGGCGCACACCGGCCGCGCTGAACGCCGCCATCAAGGCGTCACGTCACCCGGTCGTGGTACGGGTCGACGGGCACGGCATGCTCTCGCCCGACTACATCGCCACCGCCGTACGGCTCCTGGACGAGACGGGCGCGGCGAACGTCGGCGGCATCATGCACGCCGAGGGCGAGAACGACTGGGAGCACGCGGTGGCCGCCGCGATGACCTCGAAGATCGGCGTCGGCAACGCGGCCTTCCACACCGGCGGCGCCGCCGCCCCCGCCGACACCGTCTACCTCGGCGTCTTCCGCCGCGAGGTACTGGAGCGGCAGGGCGGCTACAACGAGGAGTTCGTCCGCGCCCAGGACTGGGAGCTGAACTACCGCATCCGCGAGGCCGGTCACCTCATCTGGTTCTCCCCGGAGCTGCGGGTCTCCTACCGGCCCCGGCCCACGGTGCGCGCGCTCGCCAAGCAGTACAAGGACTACGGCCGCTGGCGCCGCGTCGTCACCCGCTACCACCGCGGTTCGGTCAACCTCCGCTACCTCGCGGCCCCCGCCGCCCTGGTGGCCGACGTGGCCGGCGTCGTCCTCGGCGCCGCCCTCACCCCCTGGGCCCTGCTGGTCCCGGCGGCCTACCTCGCCGCGATCACCGTCGGCTCTCTCCCGGCCGGCCGCGGCCTGCCCCTCGGGGCCCGCCTCCGCATCCCGCTCGCCCTCGCCACCATGCACATGTGCTGGGGATACGGCTTTGTCACCAGCCCCCGCTCGCTGGCCCGCACGGTGATCGCCAGCCGCCGCCCGGCGGTGACCGCGCCGTCCGACACGCACGCGGACGCGCGCCCGTAGCCCTACCCGGACCCGCAGCGGGGGAACGGCCTAGCCGCCGTAGTACCGGTACGGCCGGTAGACATCCATGCAGCCGGTCTCGTCCGCGCCGTTGGTCGCGTCCGCGGTCTTGGGGACGGCCCCTGCGGTCGGGAGGGTCTTGCTGAAGTCGGTGCCGCTCTTCCAGTCGGCCCCGATGGTCAGGGTGATGGTCTCGACGGCCGTGGACGGCTTGACGTAGGAGGCGGGGATCCTCAGCGCTTTGGCCACGGCCAGCGCGTCGGCCCTGCCCTGGGCGCCGGTGCCCGTCGGGTACGTCAGGGTGGTGCCGGGGCTGGGCTGGGTCTGCCGGCTCGCGGTGGCCTGGGCGAAGCCCGAGGTGTGCAGCGCGTCCGCGATACCGCCGGCGCGGTGGGAGACCGCGATCTGACCGGCCTCGCCCGCCGTGCCGTTGACGACCGTGACCGGGATGGCCGACGCCGTCCGGGCGGGTGGGCCCTGGGGGGTGGTGGGTGCCGGCCTGGCGCCCGGCGAGGCGGCGGTGACCGGCTTGCCGTTGGCGTCCATCGCCACGTCGTTGCGCAGCAGCGACCAGACCTGGGCGGCGTCCTGAGCCGGCCGGTAGTGGTTGGCGTCCTGCGGGTCGGCGATGCGCGGCATGGTGAGCATGGTGATCCGGTTCGGCGGGACCGTCTTGAGCTGCATGCCCAGGTCGTACAGCTTCTTCGGGGTGCCGATCTCCTCGGAGACCTCGAACGCGGACATCGCGGTGGTGGCGATCTGGTTGAGCCTGCCGGGGTTGGTGAAGAGGTTCTGCCTGCGCAACTGCCGGATCAGCGAACTCATGTACATGTGCTGGGCCTTGGCGCGGCCCGCGTCGTCGGAGAACGCGTGCCGGGTGCGCAGCCACTGCAACGCGGTCTTGCCGTAGACGGTCTGCTTGCCGGCCTTCTTCAGTTTCAGGCCGGAACCGCCGGGCTGGGCCGGGGTCGGGTGGTCCCAGACCGGGTACTTCACACAGATCGGGACGCCCCCGACCACGTCGGCCATCTTCACCACGCCGGAGAAGTCGATGGTCAGCCAGTGGTCGATGTAGACGCCCGTCAGATTCTGCACGGTGGCCAGGGTGCAGCCCGCGCCGCCGTGGCCCAGCGACTCGTTGATGATGGTGTTGGCCGCCGGGTAGGTCCTGCCGGTCTTGGGGTCGGTGCACTCGGGGATGTCGACTCGCGTGTCGCGCGGGATGCTCACCACCGACATGTTGCCGCGGTCGGCCGACAGGTGGGCGATCATGATCACGTCGGCGCGCGGGGCCTGGCCGATGGTGCTCCGGCCGCCGCCGAGCTTGACGTCCTCGGCGGAGTTACGGCTGTCCGAGCCGAGAATCATGATGTTCATCGCCGACTTGCCCTCGGCGTTGGCCTTCGGCCTGGCGACGTCGGTCCTGCCGCTGCTGCGCTCCCCCTTGCGGATCTTGCCGGACAGGTACTCGTAGTAGCCGAACGCGGCGCCGGCCGTACCGAGCACGCCGACCGCGGCGACGATCGCGACCCACTGGACGACCTTGCGTTTGCGGCTCTTCTGGCGGCGCCGACCGCCGCGCCGGTGCCCGC
>NZ_DATDBG010000173.1:0-100436 GCF_036524955.1 Streptomyces sp. | reverse complement strand
CCCCGGGGCGGCCCCTGCCCGGCCCGCCCATCCGACCACCACCAGCAAGGACACGACCGTGACTACTGAGGACCGCGCCCGCCAGCAGGCCGCGAGTGACACGCTGAGCTTCACCCCGCACTCCGTTTCCGAGACCCACATCCTGCTCATCAGCGACGTGCAAGACATCACCACCGATGCCGGGACCCTGATCGTCACCGAGGCGCACATCACCTACCACCGGTACGAGGACGGCGGCCGCCGCGTCACCGCCCGGATCTGCGGCACGCTGCGCGAGCTGTACGACGCTGGCGCCTCGGACACTTTCGGCGACCACAACTACGGCAACGGCCCCGGCGCGGACTGGCCGGACTGGCTCGCCGGACTCGCGTGGGACTACCACCCCGAGCCGCACCTGATCCCGCCGAGCAGCACGTGAGCGCCAGCATCACCCTCCACTGCGACACCCTGTGGCGGTACGCGGCCTGCGCCGGGCAACTCATTACCGATGCCGCGACGGTGACCGAAGCCCGGGAGGCCGCCAAGAAGCGGGGGTGGCGCATCCATCCAGACGGCAACGACTACTGCCCCAACTGCTCCGGAAATCGCATTCAGCCCACCGTCAACGTCGTTCAACTGCGCCCGGACCCCGCCTGACCCCGCACCCTCTTGGGCCGTGCCGCCGGACACCCGGCCGCACGGCCCACCCATCCAACCCCAGCAAAGGAATCGCAATGTCCTGGAACAAGCTCAGCAAGGCCCAGCAGAACTACGCGCGCCGGCTCCGTGACCGCCTCTGGGAGGCCGGGCTCACTACGTCCGTGTCCCAGATCGCCGCGCGTCTGGACGACGCCGCCGAATGGGACCGCGGTGACCTCACCCTCGAAGAGCTCTGCGCCCGCACCGGGTGGGAAATCCCCGCGAAGTAGCGGCCAGGCTGCTCGCGCGTGCCCGGCGCGGCACGCTATGGTGAGCACATCGCCCCTGCAAGGGGTCGCAATTGTCTGACATCCTGCCGCGGCAGTACACCAGACGGTTGTTCATCGCCCCTCTGAGGGGATGCAAGCATCGGCCCCGCCCGTCGGCGGGGCCGCTTCGCGTTTTCGCCCCTGACAAGCACCCCGACCTGCACGGACACCCGCCCCGTGCCTACGCTGGAATCGGAACCGCGTAGGAAAGGGGCGCCACCATGCCGCCTGTCTGGTCCGGGGCCGTCACGTTCGGCCTGGTCACCATCCCCGTGCAGCTCCAGACCGCGGCCCGCTCTCAGAAGATCCCATTCCGGCAGATCCACCTCGCCGACCACGGGCGCGTCCGGTACCAGAAGACGTGCGAGCTCGACGGACAGCGCCTGGAGCCGGGGGACATCGGCCGCGCCTACGAGACCCCCGACCACCAGCTCGTTCCGCTCACCGATGACGAGCTCGATCAGATGCCGCTGCCGACCGCCAAGACCATCGAGGTGCAGGGCTTCCTCGACACGTCCACCGTCGACTCCATGCAGCTCGACACCCCCTACTTCCTCGCACCCGCCTCCCCGGCGGCGAACAAGCCCTATGTCCTGATGCGCGAGGCGCTGGACCGCTCGGGGAAGGCCGCAGTCGGGAAGGTGGCGCTCCGCGGGTCCGGCGAAGCGCTCGCCATGATCCGGCCCGATGGAGACGTCCTGGTGCTGCACCGACTCAGGTGGCCGGACGAGATCCGCACCCCCGACGACGCGGCGCCCCGCGCCGAGGTGGACATCAGCGACGAGGAGATGGCCGGCGCCCTGGCCCTGATCGAGGCCATCGGCGACGTGGACATGAGCCGAGAGCGCGACGAGTACGCCGCGGCGATGGAGTCCCTCATCGACGCGAAGGCCCAGGGCACCCAGCCGCCGCTGACGGCCGCCGAGCCCGAGCAGGCCGAGGCCGACACCACCGACCTCATGACCACCCTCCAGGCCGCCACCGAGCAAGCCCGCGCCGACCGCGGAGACACCGGGCGGCGCCCGGCCGGGCGGCGCCGCAGCCGGTAGGCGGACCGCCGGGACGGCGCGAGCCGGGGGAGCGGACGACCAGGCCGCCGGGATGACGCCGGACTGCGGCGAGCTCCCGGGAGCGGGACGCACTCAGGTCTCCCAGGGGTAGGTGGTGATGTCGGCGGGGCGGACCGCGGTGGCCCCGGCCCGTACCAGGACGTGTGCGAGGAGCCGGCCGCGTCCGGGAACCGGCGGCGGTACGGGCTGCTGGCCATCTGCCGGGTGGGCGCCGTAGCGGATGGTCAGCTTGTCGTCGGTGGTGAGCAGCACGGTGTCTACACGGTCCCAGGCGTCGCCTTCGCGTACCCGGAGGGCCAGGTCGCCGTGGTCGCCCTTGACGAGCACCGCGAGTTCCGGTGTAGGGCAGGCCAGCACACTGCAGGGCGTCTGCCGTCTGCGGCGCCGCATCTCGGGGTCGATGGCGTCCGCCGCGTCCGCTGCGGTCAGGCCCGGGAAGCCGGGTAGCGCGCGGATCCGGGCCGCTTCCCGGGCTTCGATCAGCTCCTCCAGTTCCAGGAGCGTGGTGTGGCTGACGCCGGGAATCCGGAACAGCTTGGCGTCGACCGCCTCGGATGCCGCCGCGAAATCCCCTGGACTGGTCACTTCGGTCCTTCCACGTCGGGTGCGGCCAGCAGCTCGCCGCCTGCGGCAGCCAGGTGCAGGCGGGGCGGCTCGCCCTCGGCGAGGACGGCGGGTTCCTTGCCGGGCCGGGGCCATCGGTCGGCGCGCAGCCCGTACGACGGCGGCTCCCAACTCCGGTCGTGCTTCCACGCCCGCGCCCACCGGTACAGCTCCACCCACGTCTCGTCCGTCCGGCGGAAGTAGCAGGGGAGCAGGCCACCGGCGTTCGGGATCGGCTCCACGCGCGGCTTGGCCCGCTCAATGCGGTGCTGGGCGCTGCCCCACGCCCGGTGCCGGCTGCACGTCCATACCAGTGTCAGCCAGCCCGTGTCCGGGTCGGTGCGCGCGAAGCTGTCGACGCTGTTCTGGCCGCACTCCCCGGCCCGGCGGATCATCGGGGCCTGGCACGCGCGCCCCTGGTTGGCCGGGGAGTGCCAGTCCATCTCGTAGCGGGGGGCGTCCGAGGCCACCAGGTGGGCCAGGCGGGGCGGCTGGCGGCGGGTGAAGTCGACGCCGAGGATGTCGTTCGCGCGTGCCCATACGCTGCGGGGCTTCCCGACCTGCGGGTTCCGGTCCGGGTCCCTGGCGGCCAGCCACGCCAGCAGCAGGATCAGCTCCCGCGACTCGGGGGTCTGCCGGGGGTCGCGGTAGACCTTCGCCACGATGTAGTCGTACCCGTCCCCGCCGCCTCCCCTTCCGCCGCGTTTCCGTTTCGGTCCGGGCGGGGGCTGGTGTGCGTGTGCGAGGTGCAGCGCGGCGCCCACGTCAGTTCTCCTTCTGGCCGCGTGCGCCCGCCGGTTCCGGGGTGCACACGGTGGCGGATTCGATGACGGCGAGGGTGTCGCGGGCCTGCTCAACAGCCTGGACGCGGACCGAGGCGCGGATGGTCAGGTCGCACAGGCGGCGTACGTCATCCAAGGCCTTCTGCTGGGCCGTGACGCGGCGGGTGATGGCGAGCCAGTCAGCGTCGAGCCGGAGGCCAAGGATGAGGGCCATCCCCCGCCGGTGTTCCTCGTGCGTGGCCCGCTCTCCGTCCCGGTCGGCCGCCAAGGCGCGGATCGCGGGCTCCACGTGCGACCAGTCGGCACCATGCGGGCCGGTCTGCCCGGCCGCATCCAGGGCGTCCCGGGCCGCGGTGAGGAGGGCTTCGCGTTCGGCTGCACCGCCGCGGAGCAGCTCCAGGCCCGCGCGGGTGTCCCGGTCGTGGTGCTCGATGCCGATGATCTGCTCGTAATCGTCCTGTCGGCGTGCGCAGTCGGGGCAGGTGTTGCGGGGCGGTCGGTCGGCGGGCAGTTCCCCCTGGGTGACGGACCTGCCGCAGATCGCCTGCCCGTGCAGCCACGCCCCCATCCGGGCGTTCCATCTGATGACCGCGAGGTGGGTGTCGTCGGGCTCGTCCGGCAGGCCGAGAGGCCCGACGGGCACCAGGTAGCGGCGGGTGGTGTCGCGGTCCACGGTCACGCCTCCTTCCTCGCGGCCCGTCGCTCCTGCGTGGCCAAGGCGTCCGCGACGGTGAAGCCGTTGACGGTGACGAGCGGCGCTTGCTCGACGGCCAGGCGCTTCGCGGTCTCCTCGTCGAAGCGGTGCGCGGCCAGCCACGCCTCACGGCCCTTGTGGTACGAGTCCCACTCGGCGTCGTTCTCGGGCTCGCGGTCGCCGCCCTCCCACTGGTAGCCCCAGGACCACTGGCCGTCGGCGCCGAGGCAGCAGTGCGGGTTGCGGAAGACGCCCCAGCGGCTGGCGCCGCGGTACTCAACGGTGAGTTCGAAGAGGTGGCTGTCGATACCGTCCTCCGGCAGGCAGTTCACGGTGTACTTCACGGACTGGACGTTCGCCTCGGGCGCGCGGGCGCGCGGGCGTCGGTCATCGGTCCTCTCCTTGGGTTGCGGCTTCGTGCTCGGGCTCGGGCGTGCGGCGGAAGGTGGTGGCGGGGGAGCGCTGCGGGGGCTTGGGGTCGTTGCGGCGCCGCCAGATGTCCCACGTGGTGGCAGGCCGAGCGAGGGCGTGCGCGGCCAGCAGGACGACCTGACGCGGCTTGGAGCGAACCCAGGGGCCGCCGAAGGTGAACTGCCGCCACACCCACGTGTCCAGGCGGTCCCACGGGCGTACCCGGCCGAGGACGTAGCCGGCGGCGAGCGCGGCCACCGTGATGGCGATGAGGGCGATCACGCGAACGCTCCCAGCTCTTCGAGGAGGTGCTGCTCCCACAGGCCGCGGGCGGCGCCGTGCCAGTGGATGCCGAGGCCGTCGGTGGACCAGGCGCCGCACGTGCACTCGGCCTGGACGAGCACACCGGGGTTGGTGTTGGTACGGCGCGCTGTGTGGGCGGCGACGGCGTCGGCGTGGGTGGGGCACACGTAGCCGCCAGCGGGGTGGACGCCGCTGCAGTGGAGGAGCCGCCATCCGGTGTACGCCCACTCGGGCCGGGCGGGGGTGCGGCCGTTCATGGAGGCGTTGGTGTCGAATTCGCGGAGGCAGCCAGGGACGACGCACCAGCGCAGGATCGGCTCCAGGAGCCGGGCGTCGTCGATGGCGGCGCCGGTCTGTTCGGCGACGGCGCTGATGAGCCGGTCGATGGTGTCCTGGTCGGCGCCGCCGCGGGTGAGGGTGGCGGCGAGTTCGGCCACGCGGGCCTGGCGGGCGGTGTCGGCGTCGGGGCTGCCGGTAGGGGCCGGGGTGCCATCGAGGCGGTCGGCGCGGTCCCGCAGCAGGTCGGCTGCGGCGTGGACGCCTTCCCGGTACCAGTACGGGCCACGCAGGGCCTCCCCGCCGGGCGGAAGGTTGTCGAGGTAGTCGGCGTGCTCGCGCAGTGCGAGAGCGACGCGCTGGACGACTAGCGGCGGGTCTTGTCGGGGGTCGGGGGTCACCGGGGTTCTCCCAACTGTTCACGTACGGCCTGGACGAGGGACACGGGCGGGCGCCACAGGCCGAGGAAGCCCTTCGCGGGCACGGCCGTGGCGAGCGGTCGGGCGTCGCTGATCTCCCAGTGCCAGGCGTCGGGCTCGCCCCACGCCTCGCAGGCCGGCAGGCATCCGTCACCGGCTCGGTGGCATCCGGTGATGCGGGCGGTGGCGATGACGGCACTGCACGCGAGCGTCGAATGCGGGGTGTAGAAGCGGCTGGGTACGGCGTCGACCGCGTTCCAGAAGTTCCCCGAGCCGCCGAGTTCGTCCAGGCGGCGCGCGGCGTCCCGGCTGTACCGGACGATGCTCACGCCCTTCCGGGGGGCCTTGCTGGCGTGGAGGTAGATCTTGCCGCGGTGGTTGGTGCGGCGGGTCCGGTTCTCGATGGGCTTGAACCCTTCGGCGATAGCGAATGCATAAGGCTGCTTCACCGTCAGGGCCCGCACCGTGCCATCACGCTCGGCGGTCGCCGCGTCGGCGCAGTCCGGGTGCGTGCACGCGGCGAGCGTGTCCTTGTGCTGGGTCTCGCCGGCGGGACCGAGCCCGTAGTGCGTCCCGGCGGTCACTGGGTGACGCCCCGGCCGGTCTGGACGCCTTCGATGACGCGGGCCGCGTCGTCGTCGTGGGCGTGGCCGATCTCGTGGGCGAACTCGGCGACGTCCATGGGCCAGCGGATGTCGTGGTAGCCGATGACGACCTGGTGGCCGTCCTGCCGGACGGTGTGGACGGTGTCGCCGGGCCGGGTGGCCTCGGCGGTGACGGCGGCCGCCGCTTCGGGGCTGATGCAGGTGAGGCGGATCTCGGGCATGGGCTACTGAACTCCGTTCGGGCGGGCGGTGGTCTGGTGGGTGGTCCCCCGCCCGAGGGGGGTGCTCGGGCGGGGGAGCGGTGCCGGCCCACGTCCCCACGAGGCCGGCGGTCTGGGGGTCAGGAGTCGACGCGGGTCCAAGCGCCGCCCGGGGTTTCGCGGTGCAGGACGTGTCCGGTCCACGGCTTCCATCCGTGCTGCACGACGAGGCTTTTACGACCCTCGATCCACTCGTCGACCGCCTCGCGGCTGTCGAACGCGTCGGAGTAGGCGTAGTGGTTCCAGTCGCCGCCGGGGTGGACAGCCCACAGCAGGTGGGCCTCGCGGCGTTCCTTCTCCTCGCGGAGATGCGCGGTCCACAGGCGCTCGACTTCCTCCCAGCCCTTGGCCTGCTGCCACGCCTCGATTGCGGCGCTGTGCTCGCGGTAGAGGTTGCGCAGGGGGCGGGGGTCGGCGTCGTTGGCGATCGCCTGCAGGGCGGGGGTCTCGAATTCCGGGGCGTAGTTCTCGGAGGCGTACTCGTAGCCCTCGTTGTCGATCTTCCAGGTGAAGCCGAGAAGCTCCAGCCAGTCGTACTCGGTGAAACCGTCCGGGATGCCGTTCTGGGTGTCGGCGGGGGCGTTGGTGTCGGGCACGGTGGTGGGCCTGCCTTTCGTCAGCGGAGTTCGCAGGAGTCGCGGTTGCAGGTGCGGCCGATGCCGGCCCAGTAGGTGCGGTGGGCTTCGATGCCAGCCGCGAGCCAGTCGTCTCCGGCGGTGGCGTCGGGGCGGTGCGCGGCCCAGTTGGCGAGCGTCTCGTTCAGGGGCTCGCGGTCGTACCACTCGGAGAACCTGTGGTACTTGACCTTGTCGATCCAGGACTGGCGGGAACTGTTGTAGGCGCGCTGGGAGTAGTCGTAGCCGCTTGCGGGGTCGATGTCGTCCATGTCGGTGCCGGCCGCGAGGCAGAGGGCGATGCGGGCGTCAGCCATGGAGGTGCGCTGGTCGGGGGCGTGACTGCCTGCGTAGTGGCGGATGAGCGCGGCTGCGAAACGCGTGGACATCGGTCCCCCGGGGTGGTTCGTGTGGTGTGGTGCCCACTCTACCGTTAAATAAGTACGCGCGCAATCATTTCATGAGGGGGTGTGGCCCCGAGAGCCCCGGAACGCACTGCGGCCCCCGCCGGAAGGCGGGGGCCGCGAGGTTGGGCGGGCGTACGTACGCCGTGAGACGGAGTCTAGCCACGGACCTCCCCACCCGGGGAGGGTTCCGGGGCGGCTGAAGGCGATCGCGCCCATGGGCCGTCGCCCCCTTCGGGAAACTCGAACCCACGGCCTTCGGCCATCTCCCGGAGCCGCTCAACGACGGCCCGGCAGTCACCCAGCGCCCGGTGCCCGCCATTCAGGGGCTGCCAGGAGTAGTTGCCCCAGTAGTCGTTCCAGTCCCCGACCCAGTCGCTGTAGGGGATCATCACGTCCTCGAAGGCGTGGGCGCCCATCCAGTCGGCCGCAGCCTGTTCCGGAGCCGGGTGACCGGCGGCCCGGTGGTGGAGTGTCAGCTCGTGCCGCAGCCGGCCCTTGTCGTACGGGGCGTTGTAGATCAGGCAGCGCCGCCCGTCGAGGACTTCGGTGAGGCGGGGCAGGATCTCGGAGAAGGCGGGGGCGTCGGCGACCATCGCGTCGGCGATGCCGTGGATGTCGGTGGCCTCACCGATCGGCTCGCCGGGGTTGACCAGAGTGTCCAGCAGGACGTCACCGCGGCCGGTGATGACGGTGATCTCCACGATCCGGGCGTCGTCATGGAGCCCGGTGGTCTCGGTGTCGAGGATGACGACCTGGTCGTCATCGAGGCACCCCCGGGCCCACGCGGTCAGGTCCTCGGCTTGCCGCCGACGGGCCTCCCGTGCATTCTCTGCTGCTTCCCGGGCCTGCTGTTCGTAGGCGGCCCTCCGTTCCTCGCGCACGACCGCGCACGGCGCGCAGCAACGCGGCGTCCACGATCCGGTCTCAGCAAGGGCTGCCGCCGCCTCGTCATCGGTGGCCGTCTGCGCTCCGCACTCCGGACACGAGCGGCGCCACCGTGCCGCTTCCTCTTCCCGGACCTGCGCCTTGAGGGCGACGACGAACCAGCACGGTTCGCAGCGAGGGGCGGCCGGCACGCCGTGGCCCGTCCAGCGCAGCGGCGCCGCCGAGACTCGGCCACAGGACGCGCATGTTCGTCCGCGTCGTTCTTCGGCCTCCTCGCTTGCCTTGCGGCGGCACTCCTGGCACCGCTGGTAGACGATGTAGCCGCGGATTTCCCGGCACTGCGGGCACGTCCTGCGGGCGGTCTTCGCAGCTTGCTGCTTCGTCGACAGGGGCCGCATCTTCACCGCGCCGGCCGGGTCGTACAGCGGGTACGTGCCCCAGCCGACACCGCGCCGCCACGTGCGCAGTTCGGCAACCGGCTCCTGGGCCGGAGCCGGTTTCAGCCGGTCCGCCCGCAGTTGGGTCGCCGTCCGCAGATGTTCCGGCGCTTCCCCGGCCTTGTACACAGGCAGGGCCGCGGCTTCCGCCGCCGGACTGGGCTCCGACGTATCCGCCGCCGCGGGCGGTTCCAGATCAGTCGTCATGGAATCCATGTCCCTTTTGTAGAGGGTGGGTCCGACAACAGGGCGTCCAACAGGCCGAAGTCAGTTGCCGTCGCTCTGCTGGGCCCGGCGGAGCTGCTGCAGTTCGCCCTCGGCGAGCTGGAGCGCGGTCGCAGCCTCCCTGGCCTTCTCGCGCGCCACTTCCAGCTCTTTGCGGAGTTCATCAACCTTGGCGTCCAGTTCGGTGACGCGCCCTCGGAACACGCCGGCGTCGTCTCGCACCCGGGCCATCTCGGCGAGCAGTTCGGTGCGGGAGCGTTCGGCGGTGTCCTGGGCGGCTCGGACGCGGACGTCCGCGTCGTGGGCCGCCCGGCGGGCCGCCTCACCGGCGTCCGCTGCCGCCTGCTTCGCCTCGGCGGCTTCCGCCTTCGCCGCATCGGCCTCCACGCGCGCCTGGCCGGCCGCTTCCTTCGCGGCCCGGACCTCCTGTGCCGCGGCGTCGCGGGCGGCCGCGATCTGCTCGGTAGCTTTCTCCCGGACCCGGCTCGCGGCATCCTCGATAGCCCGGACCTGCTCGGCAGCGGCGGCCTCGACCCGGGAAACCCGCGCGGCGGTCTCGGTGAGCAGTTCCTGTTTGGCATGCTCGGCGACTTCGGTGATGAGTTCGATCTCGCCGGCCGCCTCGCGCCGGGCCGTCTCGACCTCCGCGGCGGCCTCGCCGCGGATGACCTCGACCTGCGCCGTGAACTCGTCCCTGGCCGCGTCCAGTTCGGCGACGGCCTGCTCAGTGGCCTCCTCGGCCAGCGCGGCGGCGGCCTGTGCCGCAGCAGTGGCCTGCTCGGCGCCCAGCCGCAGGCTCCGCTCCCGGCTCAGCTTCTCCTCCGCGCTGCTGACCTGAGTGGTCGCGGCCTTCGTGATGGCCTCGATCTGGGCTTCAGCCGCGTCCGGGTCGCTGATGGTGCGCAGCTCGCCGACATAGCGGGGCAGGTCGGCGGCGAGCTGGGTGAGCGTACGGACCAGATCGTCGCGCAGCACCGCCGCGTTCGCCGCAGCCGTGCTGACCGGCGCATCGGTGACCGCCTCAGCGGTCACCGTGCCCCCGCCCTCCGCCCCCGCCGGGCCGGAGCCCTTGCCACGCCGCTTGGCCCGGTACGCGGTCAGCGCGGTGTGGTCGGCCCGCATGCAGTACTTCGGCGCCGGCCCGGTCTTGGCGGGGTCTTTCGACTCCGCCGGGTTCGTGCACCCCGGGTACTGGCAGACCGGCCGGTCCTCGGCCTCCACCGCCGTGGTGGGGTTTCCCGTTGTTGTGTCTTCGCCGTCGTGCTGATTGCTCATCGTGGCCTCCGCTGGTTCTCTCGCAGGGCCCGGACCTTATCACATCGCATTACATCGCATTGTGTAGCTCAAAAATGCAATGCAATGTGATGCAATGCATTAGAGGTGCTCGCCGGAGGACGACCACCCGTGGCGACCAGCCGGGCCCCACCGTGGCCGCGGGGTAGCGTGGACAGCAGGGAGCCCCCTCCGCATGCGACGTGGAGGGGGCTCCGGGTGGCACTGATGGACCAGGCTTACGGCTTTCGGGCGACGCCGGCGTACATCGAGATCGTGCAGTCCGGGGTATCCAGCGCGATGGTCTGCTCCGCGTCGGGGCGCCAGGTGTGAGAGACCACCACGCCGGGGTCGACCAGCTCCAGGCCGCCGAACAGCGCGGCGACCTCACCCTCGGCGTAGGTCCGCAGGGGGACGCCGCGTTCACGGTAGATCCCCTTGAGCCGGTCCCACAGTTCCGGGTCGAAATCGTGGGTGACGGTGGACAGGGCCAGGTAGCTGCCGGAAGGCAGCGGGTCGAGGAGGCGGCGGACGATGGCCTGGGGGTCGTCCTCGTCGCCGAGGAAGAGGGTGACGCCGAGCAGGCACAGCGCGACCGGGCGGTTCAGGTCCAGCGCGCGCATCTCCTGCGAGCCGTAGATGGTCTCGGGGGCTCGGACGTCGGCCAGGACGAACCCGGTGCTGCCCTCGGGGGTGCCGTGGAGCAGGGCGTGCCCGTAGGCCAGCACGATGGGGTCGTTGTCCACGTAGACCACGCGCGCCGCCGGCTCGGCGGCCTGCGCGACCTGGTGGAGGTTCGGTTCGGTCGGGATGCCGGTGCCCACATCGAGGAACTGGTCGATGCCCGCTTCGCGGGTGAGGTAGTTGGTGGTCCGGCGCATCAGGTCGCGCTGCGCGCGGGCCACCGTCCGGCCCGCCGGGAAGATCTTCAGGACTTCCTCGGCCGCTTCGCGGTCGGCCTCGTAGTTCGTTTTCCCGCCCAGGTAGTGGTCGTACATCCGGGCGGGGTGCGGTCTGGTGGCGTCGATGCGCGTGCGGAGGTCGTCCGTCTCGGGCTCGGGCATGGGTGGGCCTGCTTTCAGGAGGCGCCGGCGCGGATACGGCGCAGGATGTCAGGGGTGTCTCTGGCACCGGCGATGCCGGCGCTCAGGGCGTCCAGAGTGCTCAGGTACACGGTCACCTGGTCCGGGTCGGCGAGCTGGGTGACGCAGGTCAGGGCCGGCAGGTACACGGCATCAGGCCAGTCGGCGGGGGCGAACCGCAGGTAGTGGAACGGCACCAGCTGGGGTCGCAGACCGCGGAGCGGGACGATCTGCAGGGCCACGTGCGGGAGTTCCAGCAGTGCCAGCAGGTGGTCGACCTGGGTGCGCATCAGGTCCGGGTCGAGCGCGGTGAGGGCCTCCTCCGGCATGACCATCCACACGTCCGGGGGCTGATCCCGGGTCAGGAGCCGCTGCCGGGCCGCGAGCGCCCCCAGGTGCCGATCAATCGTGCGCGCGTCCAAACCGGGGCGGGTACGGCGGATCAGCGCCCGGCGGTACTCCGGGGCCTGGTAAAGAGCCGGCACCATCGTGGAATACCCCCGCACCATCGAGGCCGCGGACTCATCGGCCAGCATCAGCGCGTGCCAGTCCGGCACCACGTCCCGGTACTCGTGCCACCAGCCCGGCTCGGTGGCCCGCTCGTACTCGGCATGCCACTGCTCCCGGGCCTCCCCGGTGGTGCCGTACAGGCGCATCATCGCCTCGGCCTTGTCGTACGGGACGGCGCGGTCGCCGTTTTCCCACCGGGCGACGGTGCTGCCCACAACGCGGACCGCAACACCGACTTCGGAACTGGTCATCCCCGCGGCCTCGCGCATCCCCCGCAGGCGCCCGCAGGTGTAGCGCTCGAACATCGACGGGGCGGGACGCGGGGGCCTCGGCACGGATTCCTCCTGTCGGGACTGTCGGGAGCGGCGAGCCATTCTGGCACGGATAAATGGCGTCTTGCCAAAAACCGGTGGGTGGGGGCAGCATGTACCCCAGCCGGTCCGCCGCAAGGGGGGCCCGGCATCCCCGGGGCGGGCCTGCCCAGGGAACGTGCCGACCAGGCGAAAGCCGGGACGGGAAAGCCGAACCGCAGCGCGGCACCCGTCCCGGCCACACCCACTCCCGGCCCCGCGGCCGGTGGAACGCTGCCCCCGTTCTGGCTCCTGTCCAGCGCGCCGGAACCAACGGGGGGCGCCCCGTGGGCTCGCCCCGCTCCTTGCATGAGGGGCGCGGCGAAGCGGGGGCCGGGCGGCGCGCGCCCGAGGTGTTCCACCACCCGGAGCTGTCGCCCGACCCCTGCGCATCGCCCCGAGGCGCGTCCGCCAGAATCCCCCACAAGTAGTAGGAGGGGGAGGACCATGACGCTGACGGATCTCGGGTACGTCGGCCCGGCGCAGAGCGACTACCTGTACCACTTCACCAGCCGGAACGGGGGCCGGCCCACGGGGGTGCCGGAAGAGATCCAGTGGATGAGCCCGGAGCAGCGGCTGGAGCGCATCCTCCACGAGGAGCGGCTCCTGGCCTTCCCTCCGTTCGGCGCGGACGTGCCATGCGTGTGCTTCTCCGAGTGCCCGCCCGAACACCTCGCGTACCTCATCGCCATGCGCTACTTCACCCCCTGGGGCATAGTCGTCACCCGCTCCGCACTCCTCGGGCTCGGGGGAGGCGACGTGGCCTACGTCCCGGACACGGTGGCCGCGATCTTCAGGGGCAAGGGGCTTGGGCACTGGGCGGTCCGCACCGGCCCCGACTCGACCTGGATGCACGAGCGTGAATGGCGCCTGCCCCGGTCGACCGGCGACGTCAGCCTGATCAGCGTCCGCGCCATCCTCGTAGGCGACATCAACTGGCGCCCCGCACCCGTAATGACGGGCTGGTGGGTTCACGGGTCGACCGGCGACGCACTGCCGGGCCCGGACGCCAGCCTGTACGCCCAGCCGCAGACGGAATTGCCCCGCCTCTGGCGGGAGTCACCCATCTGGGTCTGGAACCCCACCAGCCAGGAAGTGGACGAGCACCCGCCCGGCACCCTGCTCTGAGCCACCGACGAAGACACACCCCCAGCGCTCGGCACCGGAGGCCGCGCCCGCCGACCGAGCCAGCCGCGGAGCCCACCACCGCGCGCCAGCCGGAAACGCCTCAAATCAGTGGAACCAGACCAGCCGCGGTATCCGAAGCTCACGCAAGGCCGGGTACGCGACGTACTCCAGGAGCACGGGCTCTCCGGGGACGTGCAGCAGGTACCGGGCGCCGTGATAATCCACCAGGTCGCCGGGCGGCTGTTTGCCGGCGTCGATCGCCGCGCCGGCCTCGATAGCCAGGGCCACGATGAAGTTCGTGACCGCGGTCGATAACGCGGGCGGCATGCCGGCCATGACCTGGGCCGGGACCTCTTCGACATAGGCGGTCCAGCCCCGCCGTGCAGGGCGGTCGGTCACCCGGCGATCCCCTCGATCTCGATGCCGAGCCGCCCGGCGAGGTCCTCGATGGCGACCAGGCGACGGCCGGAAGCCGCATTCGCGCGGCTGCGCTCCGCCCCCGGAACCCGGTTGAGCATCGCCAGCATCCACCAGCGGCGCATCACGGTACTGATCGGCTCGCCTTCCTCGGCGCTGAGGACTTCGGCGTAGAACCGGGCCCGGTCCTCACCGGACAGAGCCTCACCGATCGCGTTGATCGTGTGCGGAATCGCAACGACCCGCGGGTCTTGCGGGTGCTCAGGCTGGGCGCTCACAGTGCTTCTCCCTCTCGGCCGATCCACGTCTTGATCTCGTCCGCGACCGCGCGGACATCCAGGCCCTCCCGGCCGATCCGCTCGGCCAGATCCCCGGCCTCCTTCACATCCGCCGCGACCACCGCCCCGCCCGCCGTCAGATACGCCGCGGCCACCACCGCACCGAACAACTCGTTGCCGTACTCCAGGGCCGGCACACGGATGAGCTGGTGCATCAGCGCCGCCGCCCGGTGATGCGGCTGCGGATACACCTGCCGGTCCATCACCCGGTCGGCATGCCGGGCCACCGCCGCAGCCAGACTCCCGAAATCGACGACGTCCGGATCACCCGGCAGGTACCGGTGCGCGACATCCAGCAGCCACGCCCGGTCGATGTGCACGATCACGCCGCAGCACCCTGCTCGTCGACGAGGTGGCCGCGTCCGCGGCCAGCCGGGCTGCTGGCGTTGGCCGGGTGACCGAACCGCTCCGCGAAGTGCTCGCCCCACTCGGCACCGAAATACGCCGCGGCCGACAGGAACCGGTGCCGCAGGTCGTTCGCCTCATCCGCGACCACCTGCCGCACATAGTCCGGCACACTCATCCCCGCCGCGGCCGCACGCGCCTCGATCTCCGCGTACTGGGCGTCATCCACACGCACATTGATCTGCCTCATACCCGCATCGTAGCGGCCCGCACGCGCCGCTACACCCGTGGCGGGGGATACCGGCCCCCGGCCCACGGGGCTCGACTGGGGACGTCTATCCGGACCATCCGGACCGCCCCACGCGCGCGCGGAACGGCGCTGTCCGGCGGCGACGCGGGCAGGGAGGACGACCGCCGTAACGGCAGTCCCCCGTGCCCGTCCGGCCCGCTCAGCCCAGACCAGCCTTCAGCTCATCCGTCTCCAAGTCGAATTTCAGCGTCAGCGCGCCGATCAGGACCCCCGTCGCGTACCCCTCGCAGGACGAGTCGTCATCCCCCGCCGACGGGTCCCCGGCACAGCCGTCCGCGTCGTACCCCCGCGCATCGGCCACCATCCGCTCGATCTGCTCCACCGAACTCCGGTACCGGTCCCCCGCGTCCGCCTCCGAAATCGCCTCGATGACCCCGGTGTACGCGTTCAGGTGGGCAGTGAGCAGGTTCTGGCACATGAACGAACCGGGCATCTGGCAGGCGTCCGCATCCGGGCGATCCCCCAACGCCAGCAGCTTCGGCCCCCACTCCACCGACACCTTCACCTGCTCACCCACCCCGGCCGTAGCCGTCACCACCGCGGTGGCCGGCGCACTGCTGGCGCTGGTGCTTGGCGACGCGGCCACCGTCGCCGCCGACGCGGACGCCGACGGCGAAGCGACCGGCTCCCCATCAACCGCCCCACAACCAGCGGCCAGAAGACCGGCAGACAGGACTAAAGCGGCCGCAGACGTACGCGTGCGCATGGATCCCCCTCCAGGGTGTCAGGAAGGGGAAGTCTCCCAGTAGGGCCCGACCGCGTCCCCCGAACAGGGACACCGCGACCAGGCCGTGACCTCGGGCGGGGGAAGGCGACCGCTGGGATCTGGAGTTCCGGCCCCGCAACGTGAGCGCATTACCAGGGACGCACGTTGTCCGCTCGTGCGGCGGGGGTGCGGCCGTCCTGGGCCTCTTGGGCGCGTTCCGCCGCCATCCGGGTCAGCTCCTCCAACGTGGCGACCTCGTAGTTGTCATTGTGGCCTTCCTCCGTCACCGTGACGACGATGGTGCCCACGCGAACGAACGCCTCGCCCTTCCCCTCCGACACTTCGAGGGCGAGCGACTGGTCGCCGAAGGCTGGCATGGCCAGCAGCCTGGGTATGGAGCTCTTCTCTTGCTGGGTGATGTCGTCGTAGGCGCGTTGTGCGTCGGCGGCCGAGGCGCAGGCGACTACCTCGAAGAGCGCGCTCTGGTCGTAGGGGCTGCGGAAGGACGCCTGGGCCAGGCTCAGGATCATCTCCTCGCACCGCTTTCGCTGCGGCCCGCGGCAGACGTCGGCGCCCGACTCGACAGATGCTTCGGACTTGCTCCTCCAGCCGGTCGGCATGCTCTGCAGGTCGGGCAGGACGGCCTTGACCATCGCGGGGTCCTTCAGCACGGTGACCCTGTGCCCGGCGTGCGACAACGGCCAGTCGCTGCCGGTAGCGAGCTGAGCGAGACCGTAGACCACCAGAGCCAGCACGACAACCACCGCGACGACGGCCACGAGCGCCCCCGGGTCGCCCTTGCGGATCTTGGTGACCACGTGGTCGCCGAGTACGAAGGTGCCGCGGGCCCGACCGCTTCGGTCGACATTGATGCTGCCCACGATGGTGGGCGGTTCGGTCGGCTTGGGCGGGGCCAGGACGCTCGCCAGATACGCGGCGAATGCCGGATCCTCGGACAGCACCACCGACAACTTCTCGCGCAACCGCGAGCGCGCGTCGGGATCCTCCGGCGTCTGTTCCACCGCCGATACAGCCTCCTCCCCCCCGCTGACGCTCCCCAGCCGACCGCGCACCAGGCCGACGATCGCGTCGGCGACCGCACCGCCCGCCGCGGTCGCCGCACCGCCCGCCGCCAGCGCCACCGCGTCCACCGCCGCAGCCGCCAGATCCACCCCGTCTGCCATACCCGCCCCCAGCCCTCCGATTACCTCAACCATCGCAGGATGCAAGGGAATTGGACCTCCGCGTGCGACAGCAGCCGGGCGGCCACTGCCGCAGTGCTGCCAGCTCCGCCCCCTCTACGGGGGGATAGAGCACGACCACCCCCTGGCCTGCCGGGCGGAGACCCGGCGCCGGACGCCGGAGCGCCCGCGAGCCACCGCCCGGGCACCCCAGAGGGGCACTACCGGCCCGCGCCGGGGCGGACCAGGGAGTCCGCTAGCTGGAGCGCGGACAGGACCTCGCCCGCCGAGCTCTGGTCGAGCTTGAACGCCAGGAGGGCGGCCAGGAACAGCATGAGCCTCGTGGTGGTTGGGTCGGTAGGGATCCGGCCATTGGTGCGCACGATTACGGACGCGAAGATCACTATTATGCCTCTCGGAGTCGGTCAAGCCGTCAGGATTTGGCTTGGCCGCCCGGCCCTAGCAGGGAGCGGCTGCACCAGGCGAGACGGAGCCGTTCGCGCGGCTCCGTCCCCGTCGGTGCGTCCACGACCCTACTCGTTAATCATTACGTACGCAATTATTTCGCGGGTTTCGGGATAGGGAGATGCGCCGGCCGCTGCGTGCCGGGCGGGCCCGCCGTGCGGCGGGAGCGCTGCGGGTCGCGTGCGGAGAAGCCCGGCCATCAGGCACCTCCGCTAGCAGATGAGGCCAGGGTGCCGGTCTCGGCCGCCTCGTGCTCGCAGCGTCGGCACAGGCCGCTCTCGGCGCCCAGCGTCGGCCGCCCGCACATGCCGTCGCGGCCCCAGCACTCCGGTGCCATGCCGGCCGTGTCGTAGACGACCGCCCGTGGCCCCGGGAGCGTCGGACTGGCAGCAGCAGGCACGCTGACGGCCGCACCAGCCGCCTGCGAACGCTCCACCCGCCTGTCCGCCTGCCGCTCGCCACACGCCCGGCATGGCTGGCCCGAGTCCACGTCCACCCGCTCGTCACACCGGTCGTGGTCGGACCGGTCCGCGGCCAGCATGCTCACCAGCGGGCCGACAGGCTGCGTCGGCAGCCTCCCGGCGTAGAACTCCTGCGCCCAGTGCTTGTCCCACCGGTTCAGCACCCGGAACCTGACGAGCTGCTCCGGGGTCCGCTCGGCCGGTGTACCGGCGGCCAGGCCGGCGAGGATCGCGTCCCCCAACGTCCGGGGCGTCGCCGGCGGCAAAGCCCGGGCCAGATCCGGCAGACGCCGCTCCAACTCGTCCCGCACCGTGCGGATCGCCGCGGCGTCACCCTTCGACCGTGCGGGCCTGCTCTTCTCGGCCGCGGCGGAGCCGCCCCCGGCCCGCCCCCTACTACCTGAGCTTTGGCCTCCGGCGTCCAGGGCGGCGCTACGCGCCGAAGGCGCATCCGTCTTCTCTCTCGTCTTCTCTCTCACCGTCTTCTTAAAGACTGCGGGCTCCCCCGACAGTCGGGAATCCCCACACTCGGGGCCGACCTGCGACGATGCGTCGTTTCCGCAGGTCGCACCCGAGTACGGGTTTTCCGGCACTCGGGGAACAGCGACACTCGGTCCCTGCCGGCGCTTCGGCTGAAGCTTCCCCCGGCGTCGCTCAGCGTGCGCCACCGCGGCGGCCGTCGGCTCGATTACCGAGGCTCGCCGGACATCGGGGCTGAGTTCAACCTCGGCCAGCAGAGCGGACACCTCAGCGTCGCTGGCCGGCGTGTCGAAGACGTACATCTCCGTCGACCACTCGTTGCCCTCGACCGACATCATGCGGACCTTCACCACGTACCGGGCCACCTGGAGCAGCCCCATGGCGTTCGCCATCGCATCCCGGCCGTACCCGTACTTCGCCCCGACCTCGGAGAGAGTGATCTCCCAGCCGTCCCGGTGTCGGATCAGCACCGTGAGCAGCGCCAGCGCCATGAAGTCGAGGTTGGCGGCGTCATCGATCGTCTCGTTGGGGACGGCAGCGAACCGCTGCGGACGCCATGAGCGCTTCCTCACCGCGCACCGCCGCCGGGAGCCCCGTGTGTACGACTTGGCGCATCGCAAAGTACAGTCATGCGGCGGGACCGGCTTTCAACAGGTGGGTCTGTGCGTTACAGCAGCGGGGTGCGACCCGCTGGACTTCGAGCGGCCGGACGGGACTCCACTCCCACCGGCCGCTTCGTCGCATGGGGCCGACCCTGGCGGGGCGGCGGGCCCGTGTCATAGCGCCTCGCCCCGCTTCCTGCGGGGCTTCCCGGCGTCCACGGCGGCAGCACTCAGGCTCGCCTGAGACGCGAGATCCAGGCGGATGACCTCTTCCTGCACCTGATGCAGCGCCAGGCTGAACAGTGAGCGCGACGTGCGGTACCGCGCAGCATGAGGAGCCAGCGGCCGGGGCTGGCCTCGTCTGGAGTACGCTCCGCCTTCCACCTCCTCGCGGAGCTGGACCTTCAGGGCAGCTAGCTCCCTGTCCAGGCCCTCGTCACGCCTGCGTTCGCGGAACAGACTGCCGTTGCCCATGCGGTTGGTGCCGCTGAAGCGGGGCTTTTCGGCGTGCTCGATCTCGGCTTCCAACTGCAGCGCGGCCAACCGGCTGTCGCACCAGGCGACGGTCTTGCCCGCTACCCAGTGCCACCATAGTTGGGTCGCCGCGTGCTGCTCCCAGCGGCGCTCTGGGTCGGCGCTTATGCCGACGTAGAGCAGTCGGCCAGCCGTGTCAAAGAGGCGGTACACCGCAGTGAGACCCTCAAGGCGGCTGTTGTAGGCGCTCTGTGGGTTGAACTTTGGGGAGCGCTGCTTCCGCTTCCGCTCGGTCACTTCATCCCCCCTTCGTTCGGGGTCATGCCGATCCTCCGCTTCCGGGGGCCCCTGTCTCGGCCGCGCCCCGTCCTCGGGTGGGTCCGGTAGAAGTCAAGGAACACGCCGGTCTCCATGGTCCGGGCGCCGGCCACCACGATGTAGTCGTGAGCCTTGCCGGGACCGAAGGGCCAATCTGGCGCAGTCCGGGCCATGTACCGCACACCGTCGCCGGTTGCGTGCTCATCAATGCCGAGTTGCACGAGCAGGGCAGCGCCCGTCTCAAAGGTGACGAAGGGCGGGAGGTCGTTGTCGTTCATCGGTGCGACGGCACCGCCGTTCGACTTTTACGGACACTCCGAAATAGGCTCATGGCGAACCCTCTCTTCCAGGGGTGGTTCATGGGGTCGACGCGCTGGGTGCGTTGGCTCGGGACGGCCGGCCGGTCGCTACACCGGTCGGTCGTTCTCTTTCTGGCTACGTCTCTCCTTCCTCCTGCCTTGGCCACGCTGCCGAGGCGTCCCGCTGGACGGCGTACGACACTGCGAACTGCTCCGCGGCCATACGGGTTTCGTTCACCTCGGCGACGATGTCACGACCGTTGTGATTGATGGTCGAGCTGCGCGTCACTACGAGGACGGGCACCTCGGGAGAGATTCCCAGGGCAGTCTGCTCCGCGCGATCAGGACGTCGGGCTGAGATGGTCTCGCGCCATCTCAGCGGAGCATTGAACCGACGCTCCAGGACGTCGTAGATCCCACCAGGGCCGGGTCGCTCGGCCCCAAGTTCGGCGATCTCGCCGACCAGCCTCATCGGTAGGTAGCTCGTGGCGAGCTGGTGCGCGTACTGGGCCCCGGGCGGACCCATGAGGCGTTCACGGGTGAACGCCATCTCGTCCGGCGCCAGTCCAAGTAGTTCCGAGACGTGAGGCGGAGGCACCGTGGCGCCGCGCGTTGGCTTCTTGACCGCTGCCCAGTCCTTAGCGTTCTGGTCGAAGTAGTAGCCGATCTCGTCCCGGTAGACGTTGCGGTCGCGGACCACGGTGACGTGGGTCGGCCGCTCACGGACGACAGGCGGATGTCTGCGAGTGATCGTCAGGTATCCCTCGGCGGCGAGCTGCTTGATGGCCTTGTAGACCGTCCCGCGATGCACGCCGTACTGCTCGGCGAGGGATTCACCAGATGGCAGGGCCGCCCCGGGCTCGTACTCACCCGCCTCGATCGCACGGCGGACCCCGTCCGCTACGCGATGGGCTTCCCCATTCATCTGTCCTCCTCACTGAGGGTCAATTTCCGTCTTCCTTTCGTCGTAGACTATCCTACCGACAGTAGAAGCTGCTAGCGTCGGTACTGTTCGAAGCAAAACGGCCCCGAGCCGGTGATGACGCACCGGCAAGGGGCCTCTCGGAACGATCCGCCCTGCTTGCACAGGAGGAGTGATCCTGATGAGGGATCGTAATGCCGCTACCAGTCGTAGCGCACGCCAGAGGAGCCGCGGCGTCGGCCCCGCCACAATTGCCGCCCCCCGTTCTCAGGCCGATGAGGCGCTTTACCGGGCGTTGCGCGTCCAGCCGTCCGCGACCGCGTCCGCCCCGGTGCCGGGGGAGAACCTGCTGGCCCGTGCGATCGCCGAGTTGGCCGACGCGGCCAGCGGTGCGATGGGCGCCGGCCCGGCCGTGGGGACGCTGACGTACACGTCGGCGGACGGGCACACGGTGTCCGTGCCGGTGGACGTGTACGCGGAGCGGCAGATCGCCCGGGAGTTGTACGAGGCGGCGCAGGACGCGCGGGCGCTGAGGGCGCTTGCGAACGGGCGTGTCGCGGGGAATGTCCGTACCGTCGTCGCCGCCGCCGCGAACTCCTCCCGCCGTCCGCTGACTGTGATTGCCGGGGGTGCGTCGTGAGCAGGGACTGGGCTGAGCAGGCTGCGGCTCAGGTCGCCGATGAGGCGGCGCAGCAGCGCATCGACTCCGCGCAGGAGGCCGGCGAGTTGGCCGAGGCCGCGCGGCAGCTGGCCGAGGAGATCCGGAGCGGGGGCCGGTCGTGACCGGCCGGCCCGCGCCGACCGCCGCGTGGGTGCGCACCGCAGACGCGGTCGTGCCGCCGCTGGACGAGGAGATTGAGGGTCTCCTGGACGATCTCGACGGTATCCACGCCGGGGTTGACCTGATCCGGGCCGGGTTCCGGGTCCTGGGCCTTGCGGCCCTGGACCGGGAACGGACGCAGACGGTCCTCGCCGCGCTCGGCGGGTCGGAGGGCGCCGATGTCATGAGTCTCCTGGCCGCGACGATCCAGCGCCTCACCAGCTACGACGCCAACCCGGCCCTGCGGGGCTTGGGCGACGACACCGCGAAGGACGTGCGCCGGATCGGGGAGGCCGTCGCGTTCGACACCGCGACCAGTTTCCCCCGTGACCTGGTCTCCGAAGCGTGTGCCCGCATCGACCCGTACGCCGACAGGAGTTGATCGCCGTGGCTTTGAAGATGACGAAGTACAAGGTCACCGGCCCCGGCGGTGAGCACTTGGACGAGTTCTCCACCAACGCCCCCGACTTCGCCGAGTGGCGCATCGGCCGGATCCGCAAGTACGTCCCGGACCTGACCGTGACGGAGGCCGACGACACCCTTCCGGACGACGACCGGTACTGACCCCAAAGCCGGGGCCCGGCCCGTGTCGCAGCAGGCCGGGCCCCACCCCCCCCAGATCGCAACCCGACCGACCGGCCAGACCAGCCACCCGAACCCGGACCGGCTGAATCCCTACACACGGATTAGGAACCAACCAGCATGAACAGCAGGAAGGCCCGGCAGATCGCGATCGTGGTCGCCTCCGGGGTCATCGCCGCCGGGAACGGCAACGTCCTGGCCCAGCACCACGTCGGCATCGTCGGCATCGTTGCCAGCGTCGCCGCGATCTTCTTCACCGGCCTGACCCTCGCCGGTCGTGTCGCCGGACGCCCGCAGACCTTCGCCTGCCCCGACCCCGGATGCGACGTGACGATCCGCACCACCGGTTACGACGCCGACGCCAATCACTGGTACCGGACGCTCGCCGAGGACCACACCCGGCACGGCCGCGCCACCACCGTCTGATTCCGCCCCGCCCGCCCCGCACAGAAGAAGGAGGACCAGCCTCGATGAACAGCTACTTCGCGCGTCTCCGGCAGGAGACGGCTGCGTTAGTACCCGGCAGCACGACCCGTGCTGCCCGTGCCGCGTACGTCGCGACCGCTACCCGTGCCGCCGCGGTGTGGGCCGAGCTCGGCTCCCGTACCGCCCGTCACCCGCACACCCGGGCCCTGCTCCTGGGCGACCTCGCCGCTCTCGAGGAGCAGTTGGCCGGCCACTACCGGGCCGGGTGGAACACCACCCGCCTGGACCGGGAGATCGCCGGTGGGCACACCGTGTCGGCCGGGGTGCTGCACCTGGTCGCGTCGACCGAGACCGCCGAGTCCCTCCAGGACCGCACGGACGGTTCCCTCGTATGGGAGGAGGCGTTCGGGTACGTCCTGGACGCCCTCGTCGGCGAGGCCGACCTGGGCCGCCGCGCCGAGCTGATGACCCGCCTGTACCTGGCCGCGTACCCGGTGATCGGTGACGACGCCGGGGTCATCGACCGTGTCGGCGCCGCCTACGTGCGTGTCGCGGTCGCCCAGCACGACTACCTGACCGAGGCGGCCGTCTGATGGATACCGTCGCGATCACCTCGTTCGGCTACCTCCACGGGCAGCCGCCCGCCGCCCATCTCGTGGTGGGCCTGCGGCACCACTTCAGGGACCCGCACGTCAGCCCCGAGCTGCGCTACCTCACCGCCCACGACGAGGCTGTACGGGCGGCGGTCATGGCCACTCCCGGCATCCCCGCCCTGATCGACTCGATCACCGCCGCGGTACACGCCTTCGCCTCCGGGCCCAGCACCGGGCCGGTCACGGTCGCGGTCGGTTGTGCCGGCGGTAGGCACCGCGCCGGGGCAGTGGCCATGGAGCTCGGTCACCGCATCCCCGGAGCGACCGTCGTCCACCGTGACCTCGGCAAGCCCGTCGTGGAACGGGGCGCCCGATGACCACCCCCGCCCGTGAGCCGCTGCCCGCCTACCAGCCGGCCAGCCGCACCGACGCCCTGCTCCACGCCGAACTCACCGGCGCCGACGGGGTGTACGGCGGCGACTGGCACCAGGCACTGCGCGACGCCGCCGCCCAGTGGGCCGCCGAAGGGGCCCTCGCACGCCTGCAGGCCGGGCTCCTCCCGGCCGGCACGAACCCCGCACCGCACACCGCCTGATGCCCGCCGACCCCCAGACCACCCACGACGGCCACACCAACCCCCCGCCCACCCCGAACCCGCCCCAATACCCCACCCCCACGCCCGTACGCGAAGAAACCGAGGACTCGAAGTGACCACCGCCCCGACCGAACCCACGGCCCGGCCCCTCCCGACGGCCGACATGCCGGCCGCCAGAGCACCGCGCCCGGCCGGCTCGGGGCTGCCGGTCATCACAACCCCGTCTGCCAACGGGCCCGAGCCCACCGTGCTGGCCGTGCCCGCCACCAGCACCGCCCAGCGTCTCCGCGCCGCGGGCCTGTGGCTGCGCGACACCGGCCTCGGGGGCTTCGGCTTCGCGCTCGTCCTCGCCGTCGCCTTCTCGGGCTGGGCAGCCTCTTTCATCGGCCTGCACGACTTCGGCCACCAGCACATGGGCCTGACTGACCACACCGCCTGGCTCGTGCCCATCACCTTCGACGGAGCCCCGGCCGGCCTGTCCATCGTCGTCGCCCGCGCGTCCACCCACGGCCGCTCCGCCCCGGTCTGGCGGCTCCTCATCATCGCCTTCACCGCCCTGTCGTCCTGGATCAACTACCAGCACATCGAGGACTCCCTCGGCCGGACCGTCGCCGCGTTCATGCCCCCGTCCGCGGTCATCCTCTTCGAGGGCCTGATGTCCGAAGCGCGCGCCGCCGCGGTCCGCCGCATGGGCCGCGCCGCACCCCGACTCCACCCACTGCGCTGGTGGTTCGACTTCCGCGGCACCAGAGCGATCTACCGTGCGTACGTCCTCGGCCTCGAACTCCCCGAGAACCTTCGGACCGCCACGGTCCACACCGCTGGTGGACCGGACCGCGCCACCCCTGGACCGGACCGGGCGGTGGACCGGACCGCAGCCCGCAACGACGGTCCGGACCGGACCGCGGTCCATGCATGGGCCGCACCGAACATGGACCGGACCGCCGAATGGACCGCGGCCCAGGGTGACGGTCCGGCGGCCCATGGACCGGACCGCCGCGCGGTGGACCGGACCGCGCAGGCACCCACCGGACCGGACCGCCAGCGGACCACCAGCGGACCGTCCCAGGTGGACCGGACCGCCCCCGCGGACAGTGCAGCGGGTGGACCGGGGAACGGACCGGCGGCCCACCCCGAGCGGACCGCGGACCGTGGACCGGACCGCCCGGCTACCCAGAAGACAACGGACCGGACCGCCCGCGCTGGCGCGGCCCACACGCCCGGTCCGGCCCGGTCCATGCCCGCGGCGGACCGGACCGCCACCGGAGACCTGGCCCTCACCGACACCGAGCAGGAAGCGGTGGACCGCCTCCGGTCCGCCGGCCGGTCCATCAGCAAGCGGTCCATCGCCGAAGTGGTCCGGTCCGAACTCGACCGGTCCATCGCCTCGGACCGTGCCGCCGAAATCGCCCGCCACTACCGGACCCTCCGGTCCGCCTGAAGGAGCACCTCGTGACCGCTGAACCCGACTTCGACCTCCGCCCGGGCGGCGCCGCCCGGCCCGGTCCGGTTCCGCCGCGTCCGGCGCAGCCGCCCCGGACCGCACCGGGCCCGCAGCCCGGCAGCGCGCAGCAGCGGCACCAGCAGCGCGGCAAGACCATCAACAAGACCCGCAACCTCGGCGGCATCAACCCGTCCATCAACCCCTCCCTCAGCATCAACATCACCAAGGGCGGCGGGAACGGTGCAGGTCAGGGCACTGGCCCGGCCGGTGCTGGTGCCGGGGGTGCGGGGAACGCGGGCACCCCGGGTTCGGGGTTCATGTCGAACGAGGACATCCACAAGTTCTCCGAGCACATCCGCAAGGAAGGCCGGAAACGCGCAGGTGAGCGGGCCATGGACGCCGAGCAGTTGGAGCAGGTACTGCGGCACATCCCCGACTCCACCGGGTCGATGGCCGGCGCCCGGATGCGGGCCCGGCGTGTGTCCCGGCACCTGAAGCGGATCGCGAAGGCCGAGCAGCTCATCGCGAAGGAGGCCGCAGCCCTGTACGCGCAGTTCGAGCGGGAGTACGAGGCCGAGCTGCGGAAAGTCGGCCGTGGCCGCGCCCAGCAGCCGTCGCGGACCGCGTTCGGCTGGCGCTGACCCCCCGTCCTCCCGACACCCGTACCCCTGACACCCCGTTGACCTGCACTAACACACCCCTGACAGGAGGACTGACACCGTGGCTGACAGCCCCAAGGCCGACCTGTGGAAGGCCGTGAAGCACCCCCGCAGCCGCCCCTGGCTGGCCGTCGCCGCGGAACTCCCCGCGACCGTCGGCGCGCACGCCCTGTGGGGCCACAGCCCCACCGCCGCGGCCGGCCTGACCCTCGCCTCCGGGCTGCTCACCGCCACCACCTGGTGGGTCGGGAAGGGCGCCACCCACGAGCGGCGCCTGCACGCCACCATCACCACCGGCGCCGCCAGCACGTTCCTGCTGGTCGGCACCGTCGGTGACCCGCTTGACCCGGCCGTGCTGTCGACCTGGGGCATCGGCGGCATCGTCCTGGCCGCCGGGTGGAACCTGCGCCAGGTGATGCGCGTCAACCCCGACACCCAGAACGGCGGCCCCAAGGCCATCGAGCAGGGCATCCTCACCAAGGCCATCGGTGCCGCAAAGGTCCAGCTCAGGGGCACACCGAAGGTCGAACCCAACAAGGTCACCGCACCCATCCAGCTCGCCCCCGGCGAGGTCACCACCGACGAACTCGGCAACCGCATCAAGCACATCGCCGCCGAACTCAGCGTCCCCCCGACCGCGATCCGCGTACTGCCCGACCCCGACCGCGGTGACCGCGCCACCCTCATCGTCGTTCCGCAGGACATGCTCAAGCAGCCCAGCGACTGGCCCGGCCCCTCCAGCCCCGGCGGGTCGATCACCGAGGCCATCCACATCGGCGTGTACGAGGACGGCGCGCCCGCTGTCCTGTGGTTCCCGTCCGGCCTTGGGCGCAACGCCACCCACTTCCTGACCGCCGGGATGAACGGCTCCGGGAAGTCCGCAGGTCAGTCCGTTGCCATCACCGAGGCCCTGACCAGGTGCGATGTCGTCGTATGGGGCATCGACCCGTCGAAGGGCATGCAGACGTTCGCGCCGTTCCTGCCCTACCTGGACTGGGTCGAGATGACCCTCAAGGGCGGCGAAGCGATGATCGAGGCGCTCAGCCACGTCATCACCGCCCGCGCCAACGAAATGGGACGCCACGGCTTCAAGAACTGGACACCCGAGGTGTTCGGGCAGCTCGGCATGCCCTACATGATCGTCTGGATCGAGGAAGCCGCGAAGTTCTTCCGCGAAGGCACCGAAATGGAAGGCCTCGTCATGGAGGCCCGCTCCGCCGGGATCTCCGTCATCGTGTCCCTCCAGCGCCCCTCCTCCACCTCGATGCCCACCGACGTGCGCGAACAGCTCGGCGGCGCCCTCGTCTTCGGCGTCAAGGGCTCCACCACCGCCGACATGGCGCTGCCCGACGACGTACGGGACGCCGGCGCCCGCCCCGAAGCCTGGGAGAACCGCCGGCCCGGCTACGCCTACCTCGTCGCCCCCGGCGTCGACGAAGACCGCTACGCCACCCCCCTGCGCACCTACCGCATCGACGACGACGCCATCGCCGGGGCGCTGGCCGTCACTCACCGCCCCACCCTCGACCCGGTCACCGCCGCAGCGGCTGGCGAAGCGTACGAAAACCGCACCATCTACAGCCCCGACACCGACCTGACCAGCACCGACACCCTCCCCGAGGACAGCATGGACGACAGCGAAGACGCCCTGGCCGCCTCCGTGGAACACGCCATCCGCGACGGCGAAGACGACCAGTCCCCGGACCCCGAGGTCGACCCCACCCGGGAAATCCCCGCACCGACCGCCACCTGGACGTTCGGCCAGAACACCGGCAACAACCAGGACTCCGACGAGGTCACCACCGAGCAGGCAGTAGCCGCCGTTCACGCCCTCCTGGAGGAGTTCCGCGACCAAGGCCTGGCAACCATCGGCCCCAAGGACTTCAAGGCCCACCTCGGCCGTGACGGCCGCATCGGCCGCTCCCGCGCCTGGCTGTCCCCGCTCCTCGCCGACCTCGCCGACCAGGGCACCCACCTCGCCGACACCGACGACCCCGGCGTCTACAAGCTCCTGGACCCCGAACTGACACCCGCCTGACCTGCACCGACACCGGCTGACGGGCCGCACGCCCGCCGTACCGCCCGTCAGCCGGTGCCAGCACCCCCGTCAGCCCAGCCGACAGGCCGCCCACCTATAGGCCATGCGCACGCGCACCCGCGCGAGGCCCTGACACCTTCCGCTGACACCCCGCCACCAAGACAACCCGACCCCGGACCGAGGAACCCGATGACCCAGCCCCGCCAACCCCGCCGCGCCGCCGTCCTCGCCGCCGCGCTCAACAGCTGGGCCACCACCACCCGCGACGGCACCGACCCCGTAGCCCGACTCGAACTCCGCCAAGGCCCCGACTGGACGTACGCAGGGAAAACCCCCCTCACCGACACCCAGGTCACCCGCATACTCCACATGCTCCGCGACGACCTCATCCCCGCCCAGCCCAACACCCCCACCCAGGCCGCCGCCGCCGTCGACCAGATCCTCGCCGAATGGCGCGCCGAAGGCCGCACCCGCATCCGCCCCGCCGACCTCATCGAGCAACTCCCGCGCATCGCCCAGACCCGCGCCTGGCTCGCCACCCACCTCGTTCACCTCGTGGACGACGGCTACCTCCACGAAACCCGCCGCCCCGGCACCTACCGCCTCTGACCACAAGGAACCCGCCGTGCCCCTGACCTTCCGCAAGTCCATCAAGATCGCACCCGGTGTGCGCATCAACATCGGCAAGAAGTCCCGGTCCATCACCGTCGGCCCGAAGTGGCTCAAGCGCACGTGGTCCTCCACCGGCCGCACCACCACCTCAAGCGACCTGCCCGGCCCGTTCGGCTGGCGTTCAACCCGAACCCGCCGTCCGCGAAACCGCTGAGGCCCCGGCTCATGGCCGACGCACAGCCGACGCCGCCCGCCCCACCCCCGGGGCGGCGCGTCCTCGCCCGCCTCAACCCCGACCTCACCGACTCGCCGCTGCGCCGAGCCCTGTACGACGCGAACCTCCGCGCCCCCTTCGGCATCGACACCCCGCCCACCGACGACCAGCCCGATCCGCCCACCATCCCGGAGACCTGAACCCCCGTGACCGCCAGCCCCGACCCCGACCTCCTCGACCAGCAGGCCGCCGTGCTCTACGACACGGTGGCCTGGCAGGCCGTGGTCGACGGCTGGCACACCCCCGCACCCGGCCCGGCGCCCGAGAACACCGTCGGCGTACCGGACCGGCACCCGGCCGCCGCACCCCCGGCCGACCTCGTCGGCGCCGTCCCCGGTCTCCTCCTCACCCGCACCACCGAACAGCTCATCGCCGACGCCGGCATCCACCCCGGCCCCGCACCCGCCAGCACCCGCCCCCGCGTCCCCGGACGGATCGCCGCCCTCGTACCCGACCGGCTCCACACCTGGCGCCGCCTCTACCAGTTCGACCTCAAGCCCTCCGTACAACTCGCCTACGCCGCCGCCGTACTGGAGACCTGGGGCTGGCAGAACCAGCCTTACCGGCTCCGGGACGCCCGCGGTGCCCGCTGCGTCTGCGGCGCGATCCTCGCCTGCCAGCGCCTGGGCCTGGGCTCCCGCACCACCGCCGAGCGCTCCGCCGCCTTCGTCCTCGCCGAACTCCGCGCCCGCGGCTGGCACGACCTCATCGGCCCCTGGAACCGCGCCCCCGGCCGCACCGCCGACCAGGCGATCGCCCTCATCGAGGCCGCCGCCCACCGCGCCGTCCACACGGGGCACTGACCGCGAGCCGCCGGGTAAGCCACGGCTGCACCCACACGGACGTCCTTGACGTTGTCATCCCCAGCGGCCCATCGGGGATACAGTGGTTAACGCACAGCCCTGTGTGTACACCGGTCTGTGCGCAAAAAGGGAGGGGCCAGCACATGGCTGGCCCCTGAGACGGACGCCGGGCTAGCGGGCGCCGGTCCGTGTGCTGAGATCCAGTAGGAGCTGGATCAAAGCAATCAGCACGGCCAACAAGCCCCAGTCCGGCGGTTCGTGTCCATCGGCCACGTCGTACTCACCTCCTTCCCATCTTGGTGGAGAGGGAGGCAGACAGTTCCCGAAGGCCCGTCACCGATGAATCTACGCTGAGATCCGCTGGGGTTGTTAATCGTCTCCCTTGCCGTTATGTACGGTCCCTCGAACGGGTGATCTTTGGGATAGGAACGCACCCCTTGGCGCAACCACCCATCCGGCGGTAGCGATCGCTCCATTCGGGGGTTGCCCCGGCATCCAAAGCAGAGCCAGCGTGCGGGACGGATGCTCCTCCATGGTCCGCGCAACGTGGTGGGAGCTGGGGGAGGTCATCCGATACGCTGTCCGCGTCGCACGCGGCATGCTCACACGTCAACGGCTCCACCCGAACACCGGGTTGGGGCCGTTCGCATTTCCCGCCGCGCCGCCTGGCGCGCCCGAGCCGCGCCCTCCCCACCACCCCCGCCGCTGGCCCTTGGCCGGATGCCGCACCCTGCCCGCCCCACAGGCACGAACCACCGGAGAGACGCACATGATCCGCGCCTACATCAACGAACGGCTCGAATTCACCGGGCTCGAGGTCTTCATAGCGAACCACCTCGACGACCAACCCGCCCTGATACTCCAGATCGAACACACCGACGGTGTATCGACCCACCGCTGGGTCCCCTATGACCAGGGCATCACCCCGGCCCCCACGCTCGTCCTCCCCGCAGACTCCGGCCGCGCACTCCTCGACGCACTCACCCGTCACTACAACGGCGCGGAAGACACCCGGGCCCTGCGCCGCGACTACGACGCCGAACGCAAACGCGTCGACGAACAGGCCAAGGTGATCGCCGACATCGCCCGCAGCCTCGCCGCGAAGCCCAGCACGCACTGACCACCGAGACCGACCACCAGGCCGCGGGGCACACACCGGAGTCCGTCACACCGCCGTACCCGCCGGCCCCGGCACCGGCCACACCCGGCCCACCTGCACCGCCACGGAGCGCACGATGACCACCGCACAAGCCGCCGTCTGCGGACACCCCAGCGCCGTACCCGCACAACTCTGCACCGGATGCACCGCCAACCTGCACCTGCGCCTCCAGCGCCTGCCCCGCCTGTACGACGCCCTCGCCGCGTGGCTCCCCCCTGCCGGCCGCCGCCCCGAACTCGGCCACGCCCCCGCCGTCGAAGCACCCCTTCCGCTCCGACAGGAAGTGCTCGACCTCCGCGGCCCCGGCGGCATCGTCGGCATACTCGAAGACTGGCAGGCCGCGATACACGACGCCCGCGGCTTCACCGCCCCCACCCGCTCCGGCGACATCCCCGCGCGCATCACCCACGCCGCCGCCACGGCCGCACGGAACCTCACCTGGATCAGCCTCACCTGGGAACAAGGGCCCGACCTCGCCGCCGAGATCCGCCGCCTCGAAGCCCGCGCCCTGGCCATCATCGAGCCGCCCGAACGCACCGTCCCCCTCGGCAAGTGCCCCACCGACCTCGGCGACGGCACCATCTGCGGCACCACCATCCGCGTCCCCGCAGGCGCCACCACAGTCCGCTGCCAGGGCTGCGGCACGGCATACCCGCCCACCACCTGGCTCAACCTCCGCACCTGGATGGACCACGACCGCAACGCCCCTGCCGCGTGAGCGGCAGAGAGGACAATGACCCCATGACCGCCGACCACCCCGGCTACCGGCAGGAATGGCGGCCCTGATGGAGTACCTGATCCCACCACCCGGCACCCTCACCACCAAACTCGCCGCCCTCTCCTGCGGCGTCGAACCCGCCACCATCCGCGACTGGGTACGGCGCGGCATCCTCGCCCGCTGCGGAGGCACGCCCAAACGCCCCGTCTACCGCATCGAAGACGTCCAAACCGCCCTGGCGACAGCAAAGGCGAACCGCGCCGGACGACGAAAGTCAACAGCCGCTTGACGTGCGAGAACTGATGCGCCACGATTTCCCCGTGTTCGGCATGTCCGGACATACGGACGAACAAGGCCCCGCGCACCCCGCCGGGGCCTTCACCATGTCCGCCCCCAGACGCCCCGCCGGCCGCCCCCGCGGCCGTCGCCGGGGCCCGCGGGCCGACGCCAGAAGGCGACGCCCGCCGCCGTGCGGCCCCCCGCTGGAGGGCCCGGGGCCGCACGGCCCACCCACACCACACTCCCCGCCCCCCGGGAGCAGCATGAAACGCCACGGCAAAGCCCTCATCGCCAGCCTCGAAACCCTCGGCTTCAACCACATCTGGACCAACACCAGCGGCTGGCCCTGCTACGCCCACCCCGGCGACCCCGACCAGACCGAGGTCACCATCAGCCCCTCCATCGACGAACAAGGCGCCCGCAGGGTCCTCCAGCGGGCCCGCAAACTCGCCGGAGCCGCCACGGTCGTCGACAAACGCAAAGGCCAGCAGATCAAGGACCGCGCAGCCGCAGCCCGGCAGCGCCTCCAGGACAGCCGCGACGCCCGCGAGCAACTCCTCCAGCAGCGCGCCGACACCACAGCCATCGCCCACGCCGAACGCCTCGTCACCCAGCGCGAAGCCGAACTCGCCGCGATCGAACGCCTCATGACCCAGCCCGCCCAAGGCGGCAACACCCACCGCGGCCGAGGCCAAGCCCGCCACCGCACCGGCGCCCGGCCCTCCTGACCCCCACAACCCCCGTCGGAGGCCACCATGCCCGGCACGGTGCACGTCTACCCGGCCAACGACCTGATCGCGCACGACGTCTCCACCGAGGAAGCCGACTGCGTCTGCGGCCCCAAGCTCCGCCCGGTGGAGCGGGACGACGGCAGCATCGCGTGGCTCATCGTCCACAACAGCCTCGACGGACGCGAACAGCGCGAAGGCGCGACGGCCATGCCCGAGGAACAGCACGACCGCGCCCCAGACCCCAGCCCCCGGCCCAGGCCCGACATACGCCCATGGAACTGGTGACCTCGTCACCCTCACGCAGGCCCAGCCAGAGCCCCACCGCAAAGCCCAAGAGGTGACCCCCGTGGCCAGACGGCGAGGACTCACCATCTGCACCGTCCCCGGCTGCCCCGCATACACCGACCGCGGCCGATGCGACGAACACCGGCGCGAAGCCGAGCAGGCCCGCGGCAGCGCACGACAACGCGGCTACGGCACCCAGCACGAGAACCGCTTCCGGCCCGGCGTCCTCGCCAAGCACCCCACCTGCGTGTGCACCGAGACCCACCACGGGCACGGCGAACCCTGCGGACAGCCCTCCGTCCACGCCGACCACCACCCGCTCAGCCGACGCGAACTGGTAGCGCAAAGGCTCGACCCCAACGACCCGGCCCGCGGCCGCGGACTCTGCGGCCCTTGCCACGCCAAAGAGACCGCCGCCGCACAACCCGGAGGATGGAACGCGTGAGCGATATCGACTACGACCTGGAGTTCCTGGAGGACGGCCACACGATCGAGCTGATCTCGATCGGCATGGTCGCCGACGACGGCCGCGAGTACTACGCCGTGAACTCCGAGATGCCAGTGGACCGCATCCTCGCGAACCACTGGCTCAAGGCGAACGTGTGGCCGCACCTCCCGCTCCGGGGCTACAAGCCCTGGCCGCAGATCAACGCACTCCAGGTAAGTGACGGCGTGCTGGACCTCTCCGACTCCCGGGTGAAGCCCCGCTTCGTGATCGCCAATGAGGTGCGCGACTTCATCCAGGCCACGGACGCAGTCACACCGAAGCTGTGGGCGGACTACGGGGCCTACGACCACGTCGCCCTGTGTCAACTGTGGGGCACGATGGCGCGGCTCCCGCTCGGCGTGCCCATGTGGACGCACGACCTGCAGCAGGAGATCGAGCGGCTCGGCATCGACTACTCCGAACTGCCGCAGCAGATGGAGGGCGCGCACGACGCGCTTGCCGACGCCCGTCACAACCGGACCGTGCGTCTCTGGCTCGGCGAGCACGAACGGAGCCTTAAAGCATGAGCTGCGCGCGCCGCACCAGCAAGGTCAGCATCACCGGTGAGGGACGGTTCAAGACCCGCGTCATCGTCGACGGCGTCGACCTCAGCCGTGGCCTCACCGGCATCAACCTGACCATCGGCGCCGGCGAGACCCCCAAGCTCACCCTCGACGTCCAACTCATCGACGTCACCGAGATCCAGGACATCGACGCCCAGATCTACCTCAGCCCCGCCTCCCATGACGCCCTGGTCGCTCTCGGCTGGACCCCACCGGCCGAGAACGCCTGATGCGCCTGACCGTCGTCTCCGGCGACCGCCAGGTGGACATCAGGATCAAAGGCCACAGTCGCAAGGCACTCGCCAGGGCCGAGCAAGCAGCCGACCGGCTCCTCGCCGCCGGCCCCGGGCCGCTGAAGCCGGAGCCCGAGCGGCCGTTCGGCTACGCGGTCGGCGCCGACGCCCCTCACTCGGACCAGCACCCGGGCGACTACCACGCTGAGTGACCAAGGGGTGGGGGGTGACCCCTTTCCCGGGATCTCAGGCGGACCGCCGGGGAGGTGGCTCCCAGGTTTGTCAGGTTCAAAACTTTCGTGATCATGGTCGTCGTCACGCAATGTGACAACGCTTCGGCCGCGCAAAGCGGTGCTTGGAGTGATCGACATGGCAAGTGGTGGAGCGCGCTCGCGTTCCGGCCCGGCCCCCGACCCGGATGCGCTGCGGCGCGACCGGGACGCCGGGGAGTGGACGGTCCTGCCCGCCGAAGGCCGCCAGGGTGCAACGCCCGAGTGGCCGCTGGAGGAGCAGACGATTCGCGAGTCCGTCTTGTGGGCGGATCTGTGGCGTAAGCCGCAGGCGTTGATGTGGGAGCGGTATGGCCAGGAGTACGAGGTCGCGCTGTATGCGCGCCGGTTTACCGAGGCCGAGTTGGTCGATGCCCCGGTGGCGCTGTCGACTCTGGTGCGGCAGATGGCGGACAGTCTGGGGCTGACGACTCCGGGGATGCGGGCGAACCGGTGGCGGATCGACCGTGCGGAGGAGACGGGGCCGGCGGTCCCGAAGGCCGCGTCGCCGAGTGCCCCGACCTCGGCGCGGGCCCGCCTGAAGGCGCTGCCCGGTGGTAGCGGCTGATGACGGCACCTGGTCGCTGGATTTCCCGACGCTGTTCGTGGTCCCGGACTGGATCGCGCGGCACTGCCGTCTGGAGTCGGTCGGCGGTCTTGAGGACGGTCCGCAGCCGTTCCAGATGTACGACTGGCAGTTGCGGGCGACGGCGAACTTCTACCGGGTCCGGCCGGGCGCCGAGCTGGGTCAGTTGTCGACGGCGTTCCATTACCGCCGCGGGCAGGTCGTAGCGCCGCAGAAGTCCGGCAAGGGCCCGTGGACGGCTGGTATCACGGCTGCGGAGGCCGTGGGGCCGGTGCTGTTCGCCGGGTGGGCGGACGGCGGCGAGCGCTACGACTGCCGGAGGTTCGGCTGCGGCTGCGGCTGGGTGTACGAGTACGAGCCGGGTGAGCCGATGGGCCGGCGGTGGAACAAGCCGCTGCTGCAGATCACCGCGACCAGCGAGGACCAGACGGACAACGTCTACCGGCCTTTGCAGGCGATGATCCGCAACGGGCCGCTGGGTGAGCTGATGAAGGTCGGTGAGCAGTTCATCCGCCTGCCCAACGATGGCCGGATCGATGTCGTGACCAGCAGTGCGCAGTCCCGGCTGGGTAACCCGATCACCTTCGCGATCCAGGATGAGACCGGGATCTGGACCGAAGGCAACAAGATGACGAAGGTCGCTACCACGCAGCGCCGCGGCCTGGCGGGCATGTCCGGACGCTCCCTGGAGACCACGAACGCGTGGGACCCGACGGAGAACTCGGTGGCGCAGAAGACCGCCGAGACCAAGCAGAAGGACGTGTACCGGTACCACCGGCCGCCGCCGAAGGGCCTGATTTACGCCGACAAGGCCGAGCGGCGGAAGATCCACGCCTACGTGTACGCGGGTTCCGCGCACATCGACCTCGATGCCATCGGGGGCGAAGCGGCGGAGCTGATGGAGAAGGAGCCCGCCGAGGCGGAGCGGTTCTTCGGGAACCGGATCGTGGCCGGCATGGGTACGTGGATGGTCCAGGACGCCTGGGATGCGCGCGCCAAGGCCGTGCAGGTGGGCGAGAGGCCGAGGGTGGTTCTCGGGTTCGACGGGTCGGACGTCGACGACTGGACGGGTATCCGGGCGGAGACCCTGGACGGGCACCAGTTCACGCCGACGTACGGCCCGGACTCGCGGCCGACGATCTGGGACCCGGAGGAGTGGGAGGGGCAGGTGCCGCGGCTGGAGGTCGACGCCGCGGTGGACGAGCTGTTCGCCCGGTACGACGTGGTCCGGATGTATGCCGACCCCCCGTACTGGACCAGTGAGGTCGCCCAGTGGCAGGCGAGGTACGGCGAGAAGCGCGTCAGCGGCTGGCACACCAATGGCCCGGTGCAGATGCACGCCGCGTGCGAGGCGCTCCTCACCGACGTACTGAAGAAAGACTCCACGTTCACTCACGACGGCTGCGAGACCACGTCCATTCACGTCCGCAACGCCCGCAAGGCCGCGCGGCCCGCGAACCGGTACGTGCTCCGCAAGGCCGCAGTGCACCAGAAGATCGACCTCGCTGTCTGCTCGATCCTCGCGCACGAGGCGGCCCGTGACGCGATCAAAGCGGGCGAAGCGAACCCGCGTCCGACGTACTACGCCTACACGGCCTGACAAGGGGGTGCTTGTGGCGACGATCGAGCAGGCCCGGCGTCTGGTGGACGTGCTGGCGGCGGAGCTGTCCGCGCGCTCGGGCATGGTACTGCGGCACGACCACTACTACCGGGGCAAGCAGCCGCTGCGGTTCGCGTCGGATGAGTTCCGGAAGTACTGCGCGGATCGGTACCAGGGATTCTCCGACAACTGGGTGCAGCCCGTGGCGGATTCCCCGGTGGAGCGGCTGACGGTGACCGGTGTGAAGGCGGCCGGCGCGGACAAGGCGGACGCCGACCTGTGGGGGGTGTGGCAGCGCAACGGCCTGGACGCCGACAGCCAACTGGGGTTCCTCGGGGCGGGCAATGCCGCCCGGTGCTTCGTGCTGGTGTGGGGTGACCCGGACGACGAGGAAACCCCGTGTGTGACGTTCGAGGACGCCAGCACGGCGATCGTGCTCTACGAGCCGGGGTCACGCCGCAAGCGGCGGGCGGCGCTGAAGTCGTGGCAGGACGGGTTCAGCGAGTACGCGACGCTCTACCTGCCCGAGGAGGTGTGGAAGTTCGAGCGCCCCCTGTCCCGGGGGGACGGGAAGTCTCCGCAGATGGCCGAGGCCGATGCGGTGATGGACTCCTGGGAGCCGCGGGACATCGAGGAGGAGCCGAACCCGCAGCCGAACCCCATGGGTGTCGTGCCGATGGTGGAACTGCCGAACAGGCCGCTCCTCGCGTCGGACCCGATCTCGGACATCGCGGGGACGATCGCCATGCAGGACGCGATCAACCTGCTGTGGGCCCAGCTCTTCACAGCGGCGGACTACGCCTCGCTGGCGCAGAGGATCGTCATCGGCGCAGAGCTCCCGAAGATCCCGATCCTGGACGCGCAGGGCCAGAAGGTCGGCGAGAAGCCGGTCGACATGGCGAAGTTCGTGCAGGAGCGCATCCTGTGGTTTGAGAACCCGGCCACGAAGGTGGAGTCGTGGCCAGCGGCCACGCTGACGGCGTACACGGACATCATCGAGGTCGCTGTCGGGCACATCGCGGCGCAGACCCGCACACCGCAGCACTACCTGATCGGGAGGATGGCGAACCTCAGCGGGGACGCGCTGATCGCGGCAGAGACGGGCCTGGTCAAGCGCTGCCAAGAGAAGCAGCTGTGGTTCGGGCAGGCGCTGCGCGAGGTGTTCGAGCTGATCGCCCTGGCCCGCGACGAGAACGGCAAGGCGCGGGCGCTGCGCGGCGGCGAGATGCTGTGGGCCGACACCCAGTCGAGGAACATCGCCCAACTCACGGACAGCCTGCTCAAGCTCAAGCAGATCGGTTTCCCCTTCGAGTTCCTCGCGCTCCGGTTCGGGCTGACACCGACCGAGGTCGCCGACCTGATGCTGATGCGCGAGCGGGAAGCCGAGCTCGATCCGGTCTCGGCCATCATGAACGCCGCCGGCCCCGGCGGCGCCATCCCCGCCGCCCCCACCGAGCCCGTGGGCGAGCCGGCGGCATGACCGACGTCATGGACATCGCCCTGGCGTACGAGGTACGCCAGCGGCGCCTGGCCGCGCGGGCGGTGCGGGCGGGGCTGCGGGAGTGGGCGGCGCTCGACCCCGACGACCTGTCCGCGTCCTGGCGCACGGTCGGCCCCCGCCTCGTGGCGGTCCTGGCCGCCGCCCAGACCGCGGCCGCGGGCGAGGCCGGCGGGTACGTGGACCGCGCGGTGCGCGCCCAGGGTGTGGACCCGGACCCCCAGGGCCGCATCGTGCCCGAGGCGTTCGCCGGGTGGGCCGCCGACGGCCGGCCGCTGGACACGCTGATGCTGCGCACCCTGATCACCACGAAGGAGAGCCTCGGCCGGGGCCTGGCGGTCCAGGATGCCCTGGGTGTTGGGGGCCGCCTGATGTCGATGTACATGGCCACGGAGATCGGGGATGCGGGGCGGGGCGCCGAAGGCGTGGGCATGCATGCCTCGCGGCGGGTGACCACCTACACCCGGGTGATGGGCGGCCGGGGGTGCGCGCGCTGCGCGATCCTGGCAGGCGGGATCTACCACATCGAGACGGCGTTCCTGCGGCACCCGTGCTGCCAGTGCCGCAACGTGCCCATCGCCGACGGAGGCCGGAATCCGCCCACAACCACCGACGCGGCCGCGTACTTCCGCGGCCTGTCCCGGGCGGAGCAGGACCGGCTGTTCACCGTCGGCGGCGCCAGAGCGATCCGGGACGGCGCGGACATCACCTCGATTGTCAACGCCCGCCGCAGCGTCTACACCGCGACCGCATACGGGCGGCGCGTGCAGGCGACCCGCGACAGCACGACCCGCCGCGGCCTGTTCTACCAGGCCGAACGGCGCCGGGCCCTCGCCCGCGGCGACACCACCCCGGGCGGCTTCCGGCTACGCACACCACGACTGCTGCCGGAGGAGATCTACCGGCAGGCCGAAACCGCCGAGCAGGCGCTGGAAATGCTGCGCCGCTTCGGCTACCTGACCTGACCGCGCGCAAGGCGCTGGTCACCGATCCCGCAACGGGAGAGCACACATGACCATCCAGACCCTGCCCCGCCACGCCCGCACGGGCGTGCTCGCTGTCGGCTGGCGCAAAGCCCGCACCGGCGAGGATCCGCACGAGCTGCACCCGATCTGGCCCATCCTCGGCGGCGCCGAGGATGAGGACAGCCAGGAGCAGGGCGAGGACGACGCAGGGAAGGACGAGTCCGCCGAGGAGGACGAGTCCGGCCAGGACGACGCAGCCGAGGAGGAGTCCGGCCAGGACGAGGACGACGGCGCCGACAAGCTGGGCGACGCGGGCAAGCAGGCCCTCGACCGCATGAAGGCCAAGCTGAGGGACGAGCGGGGTAAGAGGCGCGCCGCCGAGTCCGAGCGTGACCAACTCAAGGCGAAGTCCGTCGACGACAAGCCGGACCAGGACCAGATCCGCGCCGAGGCCGACAAGGCGGCAACCGCCAAGGCCAACAAGCGGATCATCCGGTCGGAGGTCAAGGCTGCGGCCACCGGCAAGCTCGCCAAGCCCGCAGACGCCCTGGTGTTCCTCGATCTCGATCAGTTCGAGGTCGATGGGGACGGCCAGGTCGACGAGGACGAGGTGGCCGAGGCCATCGAGAACCTCCTCACCGACCGGCCCTATCTGGCGGTCACCGTACCGAAGCAGCCCAGGTTCCAGGGCACAGGGGACGGCGGCGCCCGCAAGGGGACCGGCGGCCCGAAGCAGCTCAGCGAGCAGGAAGTCAAGAAACTAACTCCCGAGCAGATCGACGACGCTCACCGCAAGGGTCAGCTGCGCGACTACCTCGGCGGTTGACTTCCTCCACCCGCCTGAAGGCGGGGGATTCCTCACTTCGCAGTGAGGACTTCCTGCTTCGCAGACAGTTGCCCCGTCCGGGAGTTCTCCCGTTGAGGTCTCACACTGTCTCCACAGGCGGAGACGGCCAGTCCGGCCGCCTTGATGTTGCGTGCCGCGTTGACGTCGCGGTCATGCGTGATGCCGCAGCCGCACGTCCACTCGCGGACGTTCAGCGGCATCTTCGCCGCGATGGTTCCGCAGGTGCCGCACAGCTTGCTGCTGGGGAACCAGCGGTCCACGGTCACGAGTTCACGCCCGTACCAGGCGCACTTGTACTCCAGCATCGACCGCATCTCACGCCACGAGGCGTCGGATATGGCGCGGGCGAGGGAGTGGTTCTTGACCATGTTGCGGACGGTCAGGTCCTCGATCACGACCGTTTGGTTCTCACGGACGAGTCGAGTGGTGAGCTTGTGCAGGTGGTCGCGGCGACGGTCGGCGATCCGGGCATGGATGCGGGCGACCTTCCGGCAGGCCTTGGCCCGGTTGGCCGAGCCCTTCTCCTTGCGGGACAGTTCCCGCTGAACCTTGGCGAGCCGGGCTCGGTCCTTGCGCTCGTGCCGGGGGTTGGTGATCTTCTCCCCGGTGGAGAGGGTCAGCAGGGAGGTAATGCCCGCGTCGATGCCGACGGCCGCCGTGGTGGCCGGGGCGGGGGTGATGGTGTCGTCGCAGAGCATCGACACGTGCCAGCGTCCGGCCACGTCCTGCGACACCGTGACGGTGGTCGGTTCGCTGCCTTCTGACAGGGGGCGCGACCAGCGGATATCCAGCGGCTCGGCCATCTTCGCCAGGGTGAGTTTGCCGTCGCGGAACTTGAAACCGGAGCGGGTGTACTCGGCAGACTTGCGGGACTTCTTCTTCGACTTGTACGTCGGGTATTTCGCGCGCTTGGCGAAGAAGTTGGCGAACGCGCCCTGTAGGTGCCGCAGCGCTTGCTGGAGCGGAACCGAGGACACCTCGGTGAGGAACGCGAGTTCCTCGGTCTTCTTCCACTCTGTCAGACCGGCGGAGGACTGCACGTAGGAAATGCGGCGCTGTTCGCCGTGCCATGCCCGGGTGCGCTCTTCGAGGGCCCGGTTGTAGACGAGGCGGACGCAGCCGAACGTGCGGGACAGCTCGGCTGCCTGCTCGTCCGTGGGGTAGAAGCGGTACTTGAAAGCCCGCTTGACCTGCTGCGTCATGCCTCACATTCTACCAGACTCCATGTGAGACACACGTCCTGTCCGGGCGTCAGGCAGCAGGCAGCGCGCTCGGCCGCTGCGCGGCTCCCGTCCGAGGATGCGTTTCCTCCCCCGGCTGAAGCCAGGGGTATCCACGCAAGGAGATTTCGATAACCCACCGAGAGGAATCACTATGGCAATCACCCGTTTCCGGCCGGAGTTTTGGTCCGCCAAGCTCCTGGTCGCACTCCGCAAGTCCCTGATCTACGCAGGGCCCGGCATGGTCAACCGGGACTACGAGGGCGAGATCGCTGAGGCGGGCGACACCGTCCGGATCACCTCGATCTCCCGGCCGACCGTCGGCACCTACGTGCCGGGCAGCACGGTCATCGTGCCCGAGGAGCTGAACGACGCCCAGCGCACGCTGGTCGTCGACCAGTCGAAGTACTGGGCTTTCAAGGTCGACGACGTCGACAAGCGGCAGGCCAAGGGCGATGTGATGCCCCAGGCCATGTCCGAGGCCGCGTACGCGCTGCGGGACGTCGTCGACCAGTACGTGGCCAGCCTGTACACGCAGGCGCAGTCCGCGAACCAGCTCGGCACCGTCGCGGTGCCGACCTCCAACCCGGAGTACTTCTACAGCAGGATCGTCGTGCCCATGGGTGTCGCCCTGGACAACGCGAACGTTCCCTCAGAGGGCCGCTGGATGGTCGTCCCGCCGTGGCTGTACGGACGCGCGCTGCTGGACCCGAACTTCATCAACGCTGAGAAGTCCGCCGATGGCGGCACGGCTTTCCGCAACGGCATCGTGGGCACTTCCGGCGGCTTCACGATCATGCGGTCCAACAACGCCCCCAACCCGACCGGCGACGACTACGTCGTGACCGCGGGCAACGGTTCGGCGATCTCCTTCGCGGAGCAGATCAACAAGACCGAGGCGTACCGCCCCGAGAGCTCGTTCTCGGACGCCGTTAAGGGCCTGGCCCTGTACGGCGCGAAGGTCATCCGTCCCGAGGCGCTGGCCACCGCCATCGCCTCCCAGACCTGACAGGAGGGCCTGAGACATGGCACGCACCGCTGTCGCCTACAGCAACCTCGTCCCCAACGGGTCCCTGGCCGACCCGGCCGGCACCGCCACCAACGCCGGATCCGGCAACGGCCACGTCATCCCCGCCGCCGGCCCGAGCGCGAAGGCATTCCCCGAGCTCACGGTCCTGCGCGTCGTGGCCGGCGCCACCGGCGGCAACGTCACCGTCAAGGCCGGCACCCTGCCGCTGGCGATCGCCTCCGGGCAGGGCGACCTCGTCGTGGCCGTCGCCAACTCCGCGACCGTGTGGATCGGCCCGTTCGAGTCCGGCCGTTTCCTGCAGAACGACGGCTCGATGCTGGTCGACATCGCCGCCGGTTTCGTCGCCGGCGCCATCACCGCCTTCAAGGTCCCGAGGAACACCTGACATGGCCAAGACGATCTACCTGCGCGGTGAGGGCGGCGGCATCCACGCGATGGACCTGCCGCTGCCCGAGCCGATCCAGGAACGCCTGACCAAGGGGATGCTGCAGCGCGTCAACGAGGACGGCACCCCCTACGCCGGGCCCCAGGAGTCCTCCGCCCCGGAGCAGGAGGAGACGCCTCCCCTGGTCCCCGAGCCGGGCCAGCAGGTCCCCGGGCCGCCGCTCACCCAGCCCGCCAAGGCCGCATCCAAGGCGGACTGGGTCGGCTGGGCCGTCGTGTGCGGCGCCGATTCCGAGGAAGCCGACGGCATGACGAAGGCCGACCTCATCGAGAAGTACGGGACGCCCACACCCGGTGAGTAGGAGGCGGCCGTGACGACTCCTCTCGCCACCGTGGCGGACGCCGAGGAGTACGGATACGCCCTGCCCGCAGGGTCGGCGGACTCCCTGCTGCTCCGCGCCTCGGTGAGGGTCCGGCGCGCGGCCGGGCAGCCCATCACGCCGAGCGTCGTAACCATCGAGATCACCCCGGAATCCCGCCGGGTGCAACTCCCGGCGCCACCGGTCATCGAGGTGCAGTCCGTCGAGGAGGTCGCCGACGACGGCACCACCACCGCCCTGACCGGATGGCGCTGGGACGGCACCCACCTGCAACTCCCGCACGGCTGCCCCAGCCGCATCCGCGTCACCTACCGGCGCGGATGGGCCCCCCTCCCGGCCGGCGTCGTCGAACTCGTCTGCCAGGTCGCCGACCGCCTGGCCAACACCCCCAAGGGCATGGACGTCGGCATCCGCTCGCAGTCCCAGACGATCGACGACTACTCCACCTCCACGACGTTCGCGGCCGAGCAGGTGGAGGTCTCCGGGGACCTGCTGCCCGGCGAACTCGCCGCCCTGCGACGGGAACTCGGCTCCGTGCCGGGCGTGTGGGTGGTGAAGACCGGTGGGTGACATCGCCGCACTGCTCGCCCAGGCCCGGGCGGCGCACGAGGACCTGATGGCCGCGGCCGGCGACCAGGTCCGCATCCACCGCCCCGGCGAGCCCGTCTTCGACCAGGAGACGGGCGAGGACACGCCAGGGCCGGACCTGGTGCTGTACGAGGGGCCGGCGCGGGTCAAACCGCTCGCACAGTCGACCGGCACGGAAGTGCAGGCGGGCGAGCAGGAGGTGCGGCTGCGGGACTACGAGGTCGCGGTGCCGTGGTCGACGACCGTCCCGCCGGGCGAGGTGATCCGGCCGGGCGACCGGGTGCTGGTGCTCGCCGCATCCGACCCCCGAATGGCCGGCACGACGCTGTACGTCACCGGCCGCCAGTTCAGCTCGACCGCGACCGCGTGGCGGATCTACGCGGAAGACAGGGAGGCGTGATGGGCATCGACCTGACCGAGCTGCAGGCGTTGACCGGCCAGATCGCGGCCAGCGGCGGCGTGCTGCACGCCGAGGCCCGCGCGGTCGTGAGCAGGGGCGCGCTGAATATCAAGAACGGCTGGCGGGACCGGGCCCGGGTCACGGCTGGCGAGCACGCCAAGCTCTACCCCAACTCGATCTCCTACGACATCCACGAGGCGCCCGGCGTCATCGAGGCGGAGATCGGACCGGTAACCCAGCATCGCCGTCGCGGGCAGCAGCAGGGGGCCCTCGGCAACATCCTCGAATACGGCACCTCGACGCAGGCCGGGCACAACGACGGCGGGCAGGCGCTCGATGAGGAGGAGCCGCGGTTCCTCGCGCAGGTCGAGGCGCTGGCGGACCGGGCGGTGGGGCTGTGACCGCGGTCCCGCTGGCGGTGCCGCACCGCAACGCGATCCTCGCCGCCCTGGCCCCGCTCGCTGCCCGGTCCACGGGCCCGATCGCCGTCAGCGAGGGGGTCGCCCCCGACCCGGTGCCGGAGAACGGGCTGTACGCGGTGCTGTACGTCTCCCCGGGCAGCACATCGTCCGCATCGCTCGCCGACGAGCGCACCACCCTCAGCCTCTCCTTCCAGGTCACCAGCGTCGGCCCCACCGCCGAGAAAGCGCTGTGGGTGGCCGACCGGGTCCGCGAGGTCTTGGCCGTACCCCTGGCCGTGGACGGCCGGGTCGCCTGGCGTGTCGAGGAGCAGGGCGGGCCGCCCGTGCAGCGGGACACCGACCTGACTCCGCCCGTGTACTACCTGCCGGTGCAGTACCGGCTGCAATCCATCCCTGCCTGACCAGGAGGAACCGTCCATGGCAACACTGACCGCGAACTCGATCGCGTCCGGTGGGACGCTCAACAACCCCGTAGCGGCGTCCGCCGGAGGCGACAAGGTCCAGCCGGTCGGCGACCGGGTGTTCATCGAGGTCACCAACGGAGGCGGCAGCTCGATCACCGTCACCGTCCCCTCGTACGCCACGGTCCGCGGGCAGGCCGCCGCCGACCGCACGGTGACCATTGCCGCCTCGGCGACGAAGAAGATCCCGATTTACGCCGACCTGAACACGAACCCCGCTGACGGCCTCGCCTCGATCACCTACAGCGGTGTCACGACTGTCACGGTCGGCGCCTACCGCGTCTGACGCCCGCCCCAGACCCCTATCCGCGGCCCCTGCCCGGGGCTTTTTTCACGCCCCGAGGAGGGCCAGATGTCTGACCTGATCAGCGACGGCAACACAAAGGTGTGCTGGGCATCGTCCCTGTCCAGCCTGACCGCTCCGCCGGCCACGGAGCTGAACGCCGCGGCGGACTGGACCAGCCGCGTCACCCCGGACGGCCTGACAACCACACCGACGACCGCGGACGTGCCGACCGGTTCGCTGGCGTCCCGGCAGGACACCAACACCGTGGGCCGGGTCGGCTGGGACGTGTCGGTGACGTTCAAGAAGGGCACCACGGTCCAGGAACTGGCCCCGTACACCACCCTCAAGTACGGGGTGACCGGCATCCTGATCGTCCGGCGCGGGATCGCCTACGAGACCGCGTTCGCTGCCGGGCAGGAGGTCGAGATCTACCCGGTGACCTGCGGGGAGCGGATGAACATCGCCCCTGCGGCGAACGAAGTGGCGAAGTTCACCAGCCCGATGAAGCTCTCCACCCCGGCCGTTCCGGATGCGGTGGCCGCCTGATGCCCAAGGACATCGAGGCCATCCTCAAGCAGGCCAAGCCCAGGGAGACCACAGTCCCCGTCTACATGGCCGGGGACCTGGTCGCCGAGATCGAGCGCCTGGAGCGCCAGCTCGCGGAGGCCGGGGCCGGGGCGTGGAAGGCGGACAGCCTCGCTGACACGAACCCGACCCGGGCGATCGCGGAGAAGATCGAGGCCGTCCGCGAGAAGCTCAAGAAGTCCGAGGTCGAGTTCAGATTCCGGGCGCTCCCGGACGACCAGTGGTCGGATCTGCTGGCCGCGCACCCGCCGAAGGACTCCGAGCAGCACCTGTTCAACCCGGACACCTTCCCGCGGGCCCTGATCGCGGCCTGCGCTGTCGATCCGATCATGGAGGTCGAGCAGGTCGACCGCCTGTTCGGCGTCCTCAACCAGGCACAGCGGAACGCGCTCTTCGACGGCGCCTACGGCGTGAACACGGAGGGCACGAGCGTCCCTTTTTCCGTGAGCGCCTCCGCGATCCTCGGGGCCCTTGGCGACGGGAAGTAGAGGCGGCGCGGGCGTGGGGCGTGCCGCGCAGCATCTTCATGGGCCGCGGCACGCCGGCGCCCGGTGAGCCGCTGTGGCTGCCGGAAGACCGCGCGTGGGCGCTCGCCCTTCTCCAAGTGGAGGCGGAGTCCTGCCCGGAGTGCGGCCAGCCGTGGGCCGAGTCGGCGGCGCCGGAGAACGAAGAGGCGTACAGAGCCGAGATCCATCGCTGCTGGGCCTGCTCGGCCGGCGCGCAGGCCGTCGAACAGCACCAGCAGGGCCGCGGTTCGTTGGCCGGCGCCCACGTCATGATCCGAAAGAGGTGAACCGTGGCGGACCGTACCGTGACCGTCCGGCTCCGGCTGGACTCCACCCAGTGGGCCGCCGGGCAGAACGCCGCGGTCCGCGCGAACGACCGGATGTCGGCCAGCGCGCGCGCTGCTGCGACCCGGGCCGAGCGGGACGCCCAGCGGACCGCCAGCGCGGTCGCGGGCACCTTCAGCGGGATGGCCAGGTCGGGTGAGGCCGCGCTCGGCCGCCTGGACGCCGCGGCAGCCCGCTCCTCGCAGACCCTCGCCCGCTCCAATACCGCGGCAGCGGCCTCTACTCGGCAGGTCGGCGCCGCCGCCGCTGAACTCCCGGCCACGTTCCACGCCGCTGGCACTGCGGGCACGGCCGCGCTCCGCCAGATCGACGCCGCGGCAGCCGCCTCAACACGGGCGGTCACCGGCGTTGGCGCAGGCATGTCCGCGGCGACCGCGGCAGCGGCGGCCGGCACCAGTCAGCTGTCGCTGGCCAGCCGGTTGGCGCTCGCCGAGGCCGCACAGGCGTCCCGGGTGGCTGCGGCGTCCGCCGCCACGGCCGAGCGGATCTCCACCTCGGCACACCTGGCTGCGTCCGGCGCCACCAACGCGGCCGTGGCCGCAGCGGCGGCCACCGCCCGCGCGGACGCCAACGCCCGCGCCCTGGCAGCCACGTTCGGCGCTGCTGCCGCCCGGGCCCGCACGATGGGCAGCGCGGCGGCAGCCGCGGCCAGCCGGTCCGAGCGGACCCTGCGCGGGGCCCGCACGGCCAGCCTCGGCCTGGTCGCGGCGTTCGGCATCGCCGTCTACGCGTCCAGCCGATTCGAGACCGCCATGTCCGGAGTCAAGGCCGCCACCCAGGCCAGCGGCAAGGAGCTGGACTCCCTGCGGCAGGCCGCGATCCAGGCCGGCGCCTCCACCCAGTACAGCGCCACCCAGGCGGCCGGCGCGGAGAAGGAGCTCGCCAAGGCGGGCGTGTCCACAGCGGACATCCTCGGTGGCGCGTTGAAGGGCACACTCAGCCTCGCTGCGGCCGGCGAGATGGACGTCGCCGAGTCCGCGATCGTGGCAGCCAAGGCCATGAACAGCTTCGGCCTGTCCGGCTCACAGATGGGCCACATCGCCGACGTCATCGCCGCCGCCGCCGGCAAGAGCGCGACGGACGTGCACCAGATGTCGCTCGCTTTCGCACAGTCGTCGCTGCTGGCCCACCAAACCGGGTTGTCCCTGGAGCAGGCGGCCGGATCCTTGGCTCTCTTTGCGCAGAACGGCCTGGTGGGAAGCGACGCGGGTACGTCCCTCAAGACCATGCTCATGCGCCTGACCCCGCAGTCCGAGGAAGCCCGCGGCGTCATGGAGAAGCTGGGTTTCAGTGCCTATGACGCGCAGGGCAACTTCGTGGGCCTGGACGAAGTCGCCAACAGGATGCAGCAGTCGTTCGGCGGACTCTCGCCCGAGGCCCGCAACTCCGCGATGTCGATCATCTTCGGATCGGACGCGATCCGTGCCGCCACGATCGTCACCCAGGCCGGCGCGGCCGGGATCGACGCCTGGACGAAAGCCGCCAACGACCAGGGCTACGCCGCCCGGTACGCGGCCACACAGACCGACAACCTGCAAGGCGACGTCCGGCGGCTGGCGTCCGCGCTGGAGACCGCCCTCATCTCCTCGGGCAGCGCCGCCAACGGCATGCTGCGGGAGATGGCCCAGGCCCTCACCGCGGTCGTGCGCTGGTACACCGACCTCCCGCCCGGCGTACAGAAGTCCGTCACCGCCCTCGCGGGATTCCTCGGCGTCGTGGGCCTGATCGGCTCGGGTCTGCTGCTCATGCTGCCGCGCATCGTGCGGACTCAGCGCGCACTGGTGGAACTCGGCCTGACGGCCGCGCGCACCCGCACGCTGATGGCCGGCCTGGGACGGCTCGGCATGGTGGCCGGCGTGTTGGCCGCGCTCACCTGCGGGGCCGACAAGCTCACCGAGGCGCTGAAGAAGCCCGCCCCGAACGTGACGAAGTTGACGGATTCGCTGGTGGACCTCGTCCAGTCCGGTAAGAAGACCAGCGAGGGCGTCAAGGAACTGGACGGCTTCGGCGACGCGGTCGCACGCATCGCCCATCCCTCGACCCTCAACCGGCTCGACGACATCGCCTCCAGCGTCGGCCACCTCGGCCTGACCAGCTCGAATATCGGCTCGTACACCGAGGCGACAGACCAGATCAAGGCGCTCGACGACGCTCTCAGCAACCTCGTGGCCTCCGGCGCGACCGATGTAGCCGCGAAAGCTTTCAAGATCTACGCGGCCGAGGCGGAGAAGTCCGGGACGTCCACGAAGAAGTTCAAGACCCTGCTCCCGCAGTACACAGACGCCCTCACCGGGGCCGGTACCCAGCAGAAGCTGGCCGCGGACAGCCAGAAGGAGTTCGCGGAGCAGATGGAGCTGAGCGCTGACGCGATCAGGGACACTGCCACCCAGACCGAGAAACTGACCGCGGCCCTTGACGCCCTCAACGGGGCGAGCATCGACACGGCCCTGTCGGAGATCGATTTCCGGAACTCCGTGGCCGCGGTGGCCGACTCGGTGAAGGACAACGGCCACAGCCTCGACATCAACACCGACAAGGGCCGGAAGAACACCGAGGCAATCCTGAACGCGGCCAGGGCCGCCCAGTCGCACGCCGAGGCGGTCGCCACCCAGACCGAAAGCATGAAGAAGGGCCAGGCCGCCTACGCCCGGGACATCGAACTGCTGAGGCAGGACCTCAAGGCCCGCGGCTTCAATGAAGAGGCAGTCAAGAAGCTCATCACCGCCTACCTCCAGGTGCCCAGGTCCGCCACCACCGCGGTGTCGGCGCCCGGTCTGGAGAAGACAGCGGCCGAGTTGGACGCGGTCCGTAAGAAACTCGCGGACGTCCCGGCGGGCAAGTCCATCACCGTCAAGGCGCCCTCGGCTGCGGCGATCGCCGAACTGAAGGCGATCGGCTACAAGGTCGAGACGCTTCCGAATCACCAGATCAAGATCACCGTGCCGACCAAGGCCCAGAAGGCGGCCCTTGCGGACCTGGACGCCCACATCCGGGCCATCCGGGACCGCACGATCGTCCTCACCATCGAGCAGAAGGTGAAGACCGGGAAGCTCAGCTCGCAGGCCGGCAAGAACCAGATCGAGACCATCGGCCGCGAGGCCAACGGCGGCATCCGGCACTTCGCCGGCGGCGGCATGGAGCAGCACGTCGCGCAGATCGCGCGGGCGGGCGAGTGGCGGGTGTGGGCGGAGGACGAGACCGGCGGCGAGGCATACATCCCGTTCGCGGCCAGCAAGCGGCACCGGTCCCGTGCGATCGCCGAGGAGACCGTGCGGCGGCTCGGCGGGAAGGGAATCGCCTGGAACGCGGTCGGCGCCGTCCGGTCCTACGCGTCCGGCGGCCTGCCGACGTACACCCCGACGCAAGCGCCGGCCCTGGGCGGTGCGACGGACGCCATGGACCGGTACAACACCGCCCGCGACCGGCTCAAGGATGCGTGGGAGACCCTGGCCAAGACGCTCTCCGACGCGGCGAAGGAGACCACGGCCCTGCACGACGCCGAGGCCAACCTCCGCCGGGTGCGTTCCGGGCACCACACCGAGGCGCAACTGGCTGCCGCGGAGAAGAAGCTGCGCGACGCCCGCAACGCCAGCGCGAAGGCGAACGCCTCGGTCACCTCCGCCAAGTCCGACGTCTACCGTGCCGACGCCGCCCTCGGCGTCGCCAAGGGCGCGAAGGCCCCGGCCTCGTTCGACCTGCGGGCGTACCAGGTGCAGCTCGGCCGGTCCGTGGCCGCCACCGAGACGTGGCGGAAGTCCCTCGACGCGATCGGCAAGCGGGGCGGGTCGGAGATCCGCAGCATCCTCGAAGGGATGGGGGAGGACGGCTACGCCCTCGTCCAAGCGCTGGCGAAGGCGTCGGACAAGCAGTTCGCGGACATCGCCGCGAAGCTCAAGGCCACTGCTGGTGTGGCGAAGGCCGGTCTCGCGGACTTCCAGCGGCAGGTGAGCGGGGCGACGAAGGAGTCTGCCCAATTCGCGTCCGATCTGCAGAAGTTGGCGGCCCAGGGCTACGGCAGTCTGGCGCAGGCCCTGGCCGCGCAGGGCGACGCCGCAGCCCAGGACCTTGCGCACCAGGCGGCGGGCGACAGCAAGGCCGCTGCGGCGGCGGACCGGGCGGTCAAGGGCTCCGGTCAGACCCTGACGGGTGAGGAGCTGGCCAACGCGTTGACGCTGCTGTCCACGCTGCGGGGCGGCCGGGGGCGGGGCTTTGAGGACCTGATCCGGGCCGGGCTGGACGTCGCCACGATCCGGGCCCTCGTCCCGAAGATGATGAAGCAGATCAGCGCGCTGCCGAGCGCCTACAAGACCGAGTTCTTGAAGGAGTGGGGCGGCCAGAGCGGCGTGACCGCGATGGCCCGGGGCGGTCTGCTGACCCGGCCGACCGCGGTCCTGGCGGCGGAGGCCGGGGTCCCGGAATGGTTCATCCCGCAGAACGGCTCGGCGCGGTCGGCGGCTTTGCTGTCGGCCGCTGCCGCGGGGATGGGCTACCAGCTCGTGCCTGCGGGCCGGTGGGCGGGCCACACGTCGGCCGGTGGCGGGACCACGCACGTCGACCGGTCGCAGGAGATCCACCTGCACGCGGCCAACCAGTCGCTGGGCGAGCAGCGTGCGGACCTGCTGCGGCACATGGAAGCGCTCGGCTGACAAGGGGGGTGATCGGATGCTCCCGGGCACCGTGTTGGGCGGCCGGCGCGTCGACCTGGGCGCGCTGCAGCTCGGCTTGGTCGATTCGGCGGGGGTGGCGTGGCGGGTCGGCGCGGACGGCCTGCAGGGCTGGGACTCCGCGGAGGTGCGTTCTACGGTCACCCAGCGGGAGGCGGCCCACGGGGCGTGGATAGGGCCGAGCTACCTGGGCGAGCGGGTCATCACACTGGGCGGGACGATCGTCGCCCCCGCCGGCGCCCAGCTCGACGCTGCGGTCGAGCAGTTGCTGGCCGCCGCGCCGCTCGACGGGTACGCCACGCTCGTCGTGCACGAGGCGATACCGAAGCAGGTGTCGGTCCGGCAGTCCGGGAAGCCGATCGTCAAGTACGAGACCGACACCGTGGCGACCTGGAGCCTGCTGGTGACGGCGCCGGACCCGCGCCGGTACGGCACCGACCTGCAAGCGGGGACCACGTCCCTGCCGTCGACCACGGGCGGCCTGGTACTCCCCGCGACCGTGCCTCTCACGGTGAGCGCGACGACCGTGTCCGGGGCGATCATCGCCACCAACGAGGGCACGATCGGGACCCATCCGCTGCTGACGATCGCTGGCCCGGTGAGCAGTCCGACGATCACGGTGCAGTACCCGGACGGCACGGTGGCCGCGCTCGCCTACGCCGACACGCTGCTCACCGGTGACGTCCTGGTGCTCGATACGGACGCACACACCGCCATCCTCAACGGCACCGCATCGCGCCGCCGTTACCTGTCAGGTCCGTGGCCGGAGATCCCGCCCGCCAGCACGGTCCGCCTGGAATTCCGGTCCGCCGTTTACAACCCGACCGCGACGCTGACCGCCACGTGGCGCTCAGCCTGGAAATGAAGGAGCGCTGACGGTGCCGGATCCCCTGTGGCTGAACACGATCACCTACGACGCGCACGAACTGCGCGTCGCCGACGCCCTGATGACGATGTCCAACGGCACCGGGCGGGGTGGCCGGCAGGGGGTGCGGCCCGGTACGGGTCTGGGCACGACGATCTCCGGGACCACGATCACCGTGGCCAGCGGCAGCGCGTTCGTGTCCGCACCCAACGGTGAAGGCTCCTACCGGGTCGCGCTGGATTCCTCCTGGACGCAGGTGATCAACGCGGCGGACGCCACTTTCACCCGCATTGACCTGGTGTATCTGCGGGTGTGGGACACCGACCTTGACGGTACGGGTCTGCGGCAGGTGAGTCCGGTGTACCTGGCGGGGACCCCGTCCGGTTCGCCCGTCGCGCCGTCGATCCCGGCGGGGCTGTACGCGTTTCCGCTGGCGACGGTCACGGTGCCGGCGTCCGGTGGCGGGGCCGCCACGGTGTCCACCGCGGTCATGCCCCTCACCGTGGCACCGGGCGGGATCCTGCCCGTGCCCTCGGCGGACCTGGGGGTGGCCGGCCTGCACACAGGCCAGACCCGCTACAACCTCGCGCGCAGCGTGCTGGAGACGTGGACCGGAACCGCGTGGCTCGCGGCCGGCGACACCCAGCCGTACACCCCGGTATGGACGGCAGCCACCACCAACCCGAACAAGGGCTCCGGGTCCGTGAACGGCGAATACAGCCTGGTCGGGGATACCTGCACGTTCGCGTTCGAGATCATGATCGCCTCGGACACCAACCCCGGCTCCGGCGCGTACAGCATCAGTGTCCCGTTCCCGATCGGCGGGATCTCCCGGACCGGGACCGGGCAGGCCATCGGCGGCTCCGGCCCGGTGAGGATCCCGCTGAGCATCCCCCTGGCGTCCGGGAACACGGCCGTACAGCTGTTCGCCCCTTCCGGGTCGGGCGGCACCTCCCTGGCCACCCTCGGCAGCGCCGGCGTGTACGGCACGAACGCCTGGGTCGCCGGGAACGTGATCCGCGGCAACGGCACCTACAAGATCGCATGACCGGCGCCGAACCCGTCGTCCTGGCCTGGTACGCGTGCGACCTGCGGACCGGGCGGATCGCGGAGGAACTGCGGTCGCTGACCCTGTCCGGGGAGATCGGCCGCAAACTCGGCGTCTCCACGTCCGCCCAGTTCGACCTGGACCTGAACGGGGCACCGCCCGCGTGGGAGCCGGCCACCGACCCGGGACGCACCATGCTGGTCGCCGTCGACACCCTGACCGCACAGCCCGTCTGGTCGGGCATCATCCTGACCCGCACCGACAACGCCAGCAGCACGCTGCAGCTCGGCGCGGCCACCCCGGAGGCGTACTTCGACCGCCGCTACACCGGCGACTACACCGGGGTGCTGCGCGACCAGGCGCTCATCATGGCCGACCTGGCCACCGCGGTTCTGACCGATGCCCCGCCCTTCGTGATCGACGCCCCGGCCGCCGGCGGCACCCCGCTCACCTACCAGCTCCAGGACGGCGACGACCGCACCGTGCTGTCCGCCCTGCAGGAGCTGATGGGCATGGACGGCGCACCCGAGTGGACAGTGGACACCGAGTGGGCCGACACCGGGCAGACGCGGTTCCGCCTGGTGGTCCGGGTCCGCCCGAAGATCGGCGTCCAGTCGGTCCGGCCGGAGGCGGTGTTCGACATGCCCGGCAACCTCGCCTCCTACACCCTCACCGAGTCCTACGAGGCCGGCAAGGCCGCCACCCGCGTCCGCGCGTGGGGCGACGGCGAGGGATCGGCCCGGCTACGCAGTGCCGACCACACCGCCGCCGACCTGATCACCTCCGGGTGGTGCCGGTGGGACTACCGCTACACCCCGGCATCCGGCCTGACCGACCCCGGCCAGCTCGACGCGCACGCCACCCAGGCTCTGGCCCAGATGAGGACCGGGTCGGCCGCGTGGACACTCCAGGCCGTCGCCTCCCGCGCGCCGCGGGTCGGGAGGGACTTCGGGCTCGGCGACTCCGTCCGGGTCCGCATCGACCACTCGCCCAGATTCCCCAAGGGGGCCGAGACCGTGGCCCGCTGCTACGCCTGGAACCTCGACCCCGGCGCCGACACCGTGACACCGATCCTGCTGGAGGACGACTGATGCCGCTGCGCGTGGACCAACTCCCGGCCGACGCCCGGACGCTGGCGGAGCGGCTGAACCGGCAGCGCCGCGACGCCGCCGAACGGGCAGCCTCCCGCCGCCTGGAACACGCCGGGATCGGCGGCGCCCGCTTCTCCGTCACTGACACCGGGATGATGATCATCACCGGCCCCGTGCAGGTCGACGGGTCCCTGCTGGGCGCCGGCGGCGTGGACTGGATCAGCGTGAAGGCACACGGGGCGAAAGGCGACGACAGCACTGACGACCTGGCCGCGATCAACGAGGCGATCAACGTCTGCCCCGAAGGCGGGGTCGTCTACTTCCCGCCCGGCCAGTACCGGGTCTCCGCCGGGATCAAGCTCAAGCGCAACCGCACCTACCTGGGCTCCCACAGCCCCCGCTGGCAGTACCGCGGCGGCTCCCCCTGCGCCATCAAGCCGCACGCCACCCTGTTCTCCGACACCAAGCTGATCCACGTCGCCGACAAGGAAATCACCGGGGCAGGCCTGGACAACGACGGCGGCCGGATCGAGAACCTGGCCGTGCTCGGCCAGAACGCCGGCTCGGGGGTCGTGGGTGTCCTCTTCGAGGGCCTGGTGCGGGACTGGATCGTCCGCGGCGTGGACAGCTCCAACACGTCGGGGAACGGCTGGCAGACCTTGGGCTACGCCTCGACCGACGGCACCACGCACTACCCGCGCGGCCTGGACATGCACTCCATCACCACGTACAGCGCGCACAACAACGGCTTCAGCTTCTCCAACCTCACCGACTCCACGGTGAGCGACGCGCTCGCGGTGTCCGCGTCCGCGATCGGCTGGCTCATCGACAACCCCGGCGAGGCCAGATACCTCGACTGCCGCTCGGTATTCAATGCCTCCGACGGCTTTCGCATCACCGGGTCGGTCGGCGTCGGAGGCGCCCAGTTCGTGGCCTGCTCCACCGACCGCAACCAGAACTACGGCGTGAAAATCACCGCGACCGGCACCCAGCCGCTGACCTTCACCGACCTGCTGACCCGCCGGGACGGGAAAAACTCGAACCTGGGCGGCGGCAACCTCGCCGGGGTGGCCGTCATCGGCACCTCGGGCAGCACCACCTGCCCGGTGGTCATCACCGGCCTGGCCCAGACCGTCGGCGTGGACGACGGGGCGACCTCCACCGGCAACGACAGCCCGCAGTACGGGGTGTGGGCGGAGTACGCCAAACACGTGTCCGTGCGGGGCGCCGCGTGGGGCGTCACCAGCGCCGTCTACGACAACGGCAACAACACCAGCCTGGACATCGCGGGCCTGTACCGGCAGAACGGCCTGGCCTCGGCCAGGGCCGTGGACACTGCCGTCGTCGGCACGCAGCCCACGGTGGCCGCCGCCTCGGGAGCGGGCACCAGCCCGCCCACCCCGACCCTGTCGGCGACCGCCGACAACGGTGCTGGCGTCGTCAACCTCGGCACCGGCACCAGCCCCACGACCGGCAGCCAGGCCACTGTCACCTTCAGCCGCACCAAGGCCCGTACTCCGGTGGTCATCGCGGTGCCGGCCAACGCCGCCACCAACGCGAGGCAGGTCGGCGTCACCAACGTCTCGACCACCGGCTTCAACATCACGTACGGCGTGGCCGGGTCCGCCTCACAGTCCGTCGGGACCTACCAGGCCGCCTACCAGGTCATCGACTGACCGGCACCCACACCACCACCAACCCAGCCCCGCGCCGGATCGGCCGGGGCTTCGTCACGCCCGGCAGGGCTCAACCCACAGGAGCTGGCCATGGCCATGAGCGGCCCGCAGAGGTACCCGGGCGCTTCCACTACGTACTGGTGGCAGAGCACGTGGGGCGGCGACCCCATGGAGGTCAACGTTGTCGTCCTGCACACCACGGAGGGCACCACCCTGCCCGGCTACTCGGGCGGCGCCGACGCCCCGAACTTCACCGCGGTGCCCGACGTCAAGAACAAGCGGCTGAATTGGTACCAGCACTTCGACTTCGACGTGTCCTCGCGCGCCCTGCAGAACCTCGCCGGGGGCGTGCAGACCAACACCCTGAATGTCTCGCAGGTCGAACTGGTCGGAACCTGCGACGACTCCAAAGCCACCACCTGGGGCAACCTGCGCGCTGGCGTGGACTACCTGCACTGGCCGACCGCCCCGGACTGGGCGCTCCAGGAGGTGGCGGACTTCCTCGCCTGGGCGCACCGCGAGCACGGGGTGCCCCTGACGGGTCCGTCGGTGTGGCTCGCCTACGGCCGGGACGACCGGCGCCCCGGTGTCACCCCCGCTTCCTACGGGGCGTCCCCGGCCCGCATGAGCTTCGCCCAGTGGTCCGCGTTCAAGGGCATCTGCGGGCACCAGCACGTCCCGGAAAACGTCCACGGTGACCCCGGGTCGCTCCCATTCACGAAGCTGCTGGCCATGGCCAGCAGCACCTACACCCCCGATGAGGACACCGTGCCCCTGACTGATGCCGAAATCGACAAGATCGCCGACGCGGCGGCCGAGAAGGTCCGCTGGTTCAAGGTCGACGACCCCATCAAGACCGGCGGCGACCAGACCACGCTCGGCGGTCTGTGGTGGGAGACGGCCGTCCGCGTCAACAAGCTGCTCACCGAGCCGCCGGCCGCGCCCGTCCTGACGGACGCGCAGCTCGCCGCGATCGCCACCAAGGTCGCCGCGAGCCCGGCGCTGGCATCCACGATCGCGGAGCAGGTCGCCGCCAAGATCGCCGCCCGACTCCAGTCCTGACCCACCCCAGCTAGCAGAAACGGATCACCAGCATGAGCATCAACCTGCCCCCGGTCGGCGTCCTCGCGAGGACCGCCCGCACCTACGCCATCGACCTCGCCGAGCGCACGGCCGCCACGTTCGTCGTCTCCGCGGCCGGCGTTGCGGTCGCCGCAGGTCCGGCCGACATGTTCCACGCCAGTTTCTGGGAGACCGTCGGGGCTGCCGGGATCGCCGCCGCCGGGTCCCTCGTCAAGGGCATCCTCGCGCGGGCGTTCGGCAGCAAGGAGTCCGCGTCTCTGGCTCGGGGCGTCTGAGGTGCGGGCGGTGGTCCGCCGTGCCGCCCGCCGGGTGGGCCACCGCGGCGCGCTCCTCACCATGCTGGGCACCATCGCTCTGCTGTACGGGGTCAGCCTCATCACGACTCCGCCGCCGGTTCGGCCCCCCGGGCTACGGCTGCTGCTGGGGCTGATGGGACTGCACGGGTGGGGTGCCACGCTCACCGCGGCGGGCGTGGTTGCGATCCTGTGCGCACCGCTGCGGCAGGGCCGGGACTGGCCGGGCTGGGCGGCCCTCGTCCTGGTGTGGCTGCCCTGGTCACTGTCGTTTTTCGTGTCGTGGTGGCCCGAGGGCTCCAACCCCCGGGGGTGGGTGAGCGGCCTCATCTTCGCCGCGCTCGCCGGCGCCCCGGCGGTGTGCGCCGACTGGGACGAGCCACCGCCGGACCCGCGAGCAAAAGCAAGGAGCCACCCGTAATGGACTGGTCGTCGGTCGTCGTAGCGGCAGTGACCGCGGCCGGGACAGTGGGCGTCGGCCGGGCCGCCCGCAGGACGCCCCGCCAGGAGCGCCGGGATGACTTCACGAAGGTCACCGAGCGCCTCGATAAGGACATCGAGCGCCTGGAGGGGCGGATCACCCGGCAGGACACTCAGATCAGCGGGCAGACCTCAGCTATCGGCTACCTCTCGGGGTGGGTCCGCACGCTGGTGCTTTTCACCCGAGCATCCGGCTTGGAGCCGCCAGGGCAGCCGCGCGTCCCGGAGGAAGCGAAGCCGTACCTGCACGACATTGGAGTCTGATCCGTACGCAGCGAGCCCCCGCCTGACCGGCGGGGGCCGTTTTCGCGTCTCCGGACCCCCGTCCTCCAAAAAGCGCCAAGAAATAACGGGCGCCAGCAGCATCCGCCCATCCATTGGGCCCGCTCTGCTAAAAAGTGCAGGTCAGAACCCCGCGCCTACGTCAGGCGCTCACCGATGGGCATTCCCCCTCAGAATCGCCTATCGGAAAAGGTTGGGGGATTGTCGGTAGGCACGGGTAAGCTGACGCCACAACTTCATGCACCTCCCGGTGCGCAGGCCGCGGCTACTTCTTCGAAACAGGTGACGCCGCAGCCGACTTGATCTCGGGAGGCACAGCATCGGGGTGCCCGGTGCGCAGGTAACGGATACTTCTCCTGCTAAGAGAGAGACCCGGGTTCGAATCCCGGCCCGCCGTGAGGCGGTGTAGCTCAGCGGCCTAGAGCGCTTTGTCTCCGTCGCCGACTTGATCTCGGGCACCCTACCGCTGCGCTTCCCCTCCACAGTGAGGGGCTTTTTCATGTCGCGCTTCAACACCCGCGCGGTCAAGCCGTCCGTGCACTCGCCCGTCCGGTCGACCGGCGAGCGGACTGTCACCCACCAGGGCGGGGCCGGCTATCTGCGAGACGCCCGTTCCGAGCTGTTCCTGCTCGCCGTGGCCAACTTCGTCGGGACCGACACCTTCTACGAGAAGGGCGGCGACCGCGACGACCGGTACACCCAGCTCGTCCGTCAGTTCGCGGTCGAGGACCCGCAGTGGGCTGCGGGCCTGCTCGGGTGGCTCCGCGGCGAGGGCAACATGCGGACCGCGGCGATCGTCGGCGCGGCCGAGTTCGTCAAGGCCCGGCTGGACGCTACGGCGGCCGGCGACCTGGTCCCGGACACCGCGGCAGAGAACGCGGCGGCCGGCGGCTGGAACCGCCGCGTCATCGCCTCCGTCCTCAAGCGCGCCGACGAGCCGGGCGAACTGCTGGCGTACTGGACGTCCCGGTACGGCCGACGCATCCCGAAGCCGGTCAAGCGCGGCATCGAGGACGCAGTCGGAGGGCTCTACACCGAGCGGTCGCTGCTGAAGTACGACGGCGACTCCAAGGGCTTCCGCTTCGGCGATGTCATCGAACTCGTCCACCCGGCCCCCTCGGCCGTGTGGCAGGGCGACCTGTTCCGGCACGCCATCGACCGGCGCCACAACCGCGACAATCCCATTCCGGAGTCTCTGCGGCTCCTCGACACCCGGGCGCAGATTGCGAAGTGGCCGCTGGGGAAGCGGCGTGACCTGCTGCGCCGCCCGGACGCTGGGGACTTCCTGCAGCACGCCGGCATGACGTGGGAGGCGCTGGCGGGCTGGCTGCAGGGCCCGATGGACGCCGCCGCGTGGGAGGCGGCCATCCCGTCCATGGGCTACATGGCGCTGCTGCGGAACCTGCGGAACTTCGACGAGGCCGGGGTCTCGGACGAGGTCGCCGCCCAGGTCGCTGCGGACCTGGCGGACCCGGAGCAGGTGGCCCGCTCGCGGCAGTTGCCGATGCGGTTCTACTCGGCGTTCAACGCGGCCCCCTCCCTGCGGTGGGGGCAGGCCCTGGAGAAGGCCCTCACCGCGTCCCTCTCCAGCGTCCCGGCGCTCGGCGGGCGCACGTTGATCCTGGTGGACACCTCCAGCTCCATGCACGAGAAGTTCTCCCGCGACGGCTCCCTGATGCGCTGGGACGCGGCCGCACTGTTCGGGCTCGCCGTCGGCCGCCGCTGCGCTGCAGCGGACGTGGTGTCGTTCTCTAGCGCCCGCTACTACGTGAACGACGCGCCCGGCGCGAAGACGAAGACGTTCCCCCTCACCCGGGGCGGTTCGCTGCTCGGCGACGTCCAGAAGTGGAAGGACGGCGGCTGGTTCCTCGGCGGCGGCACCGACACCGCAGCAGCTCTCCGGCAGGAGTTCCACGGCCACGACCGGGTCGTCATCGTCACCGACGAGCAGACCGGGGAAGACCCGCGCGAGGTGTCCGCCTCGATCCCGGAGGCGGTGCCCATGTACACGTGGAACCTCGCCGGCTACAAGGCGGGGCACGCCCCGTCGGGCGGCCGGAACCGGCACGCCTTCGGCGGCCTGACCGACGCCGCGTTCCGCATGATCCCGCTCCTGGAGGCGGGCCGCGACAGCCGGTGGCCGTGGGAGCAGTAGGCCGGACACCGTGATGCCCCTGCCGCGCGGGGTGCCAGTAAGAACGCTGTCATGAGCCGCAATCAAAGAGCCCCGCACCGTCCCGGTGCGGGGCTCTCGCGTCGTGCGCCGTCTCTGTTACTGCTCCCCGCCCGTGCCAGCCTCCCGAGCCAGAGGGGCAAGCATCCGTGCCAAGTTGTGGAACCCATCGCGGACGATCAGGTGATCGGCGGTAGGGAGCCGGGCCGTACGACCGTCGTTCAGCCCGACCTCTTGATGCGCGGTCTCCTTCGTCAGCCGGACCGTGGCAGCCTGACCGTCAGCGAGCAGCAGCTCCGCCGTCACCGACTCAACCACCGGCAGCCCCTCTTCCAGGCAACTCTCGATCAGTTCGACGTTCCGCGCGTCAAGGTCCTGGGACGGCACCACGGCGGCCATGTGCTCGTGCACGTGGAGCGAGGCCCGGCGGAGTCGCTCCACGACCTCTTCCCCCCGGGCGAGCTGGTCGGCGGCGGCGGCCTCCACCAGCCTGGCGAACTCGGACAGTGCGATGGCGAGCTGGGCGCCGCCCTCGGCCAGCGTCTCGCGCTCGGGTCCGATCGCCGCGGGCATCAGCACGTCCAGGGCATGCTGGGCGAGGCCGTGCAGTGCCTGCGGGTCAAGCGGCGCGTAAGTCTGAAGCTTCCCGGGCTCGGCCGGGGTCTGGTAGATCGTCATTGGTGTCCTCCTTCTCGTTTGCGGCTCATGGCAGCGTTCTTACCGGCACCCCGAATTGGCCCGGACCGTCCGCGTGGGAGGATCGCTCTCCCAGACGCGAATAACTCAGACCTAAGAGCGGCATCGCTCGCTCAGTCGCGGGCGGTGAGGTCGCGGAACTGCTGGCAGTCGACCGCGTGCCACTCGCGTACGAGGATCTCGCCCTCTACGTTGACGACTTCGGCGTGCCACGGATAGCAGTCGGTGCACGGCCAGATCTCGTGTGGGGTGCCGTCGTCCTTGAACGCGTCCAGGTCGACTGAGCCGATCGGGGCGGAGTAGGTGACGTTCGGCTCGTGCGGCTGCTGATCCATCGCCCCAGTATCGCGTTCCGCTGTCGGCCGGGTGGGTCGGGCGGAGTTGATGGTTCGTCGGGTGTTACCCCAAGTAGGCTTCTATAATTTCCCTAATAGAAGGCTGGTTACGGGAGAGACGATCTCCACCGGGCCGCCGACCGACACCGAGGAGCCCCGAACGCCCGTGAGCGACGACCTGTACCGCCTCCTGGGAGGCGCCACCCCCGAGAACAACCTCGCCGAGGACTACGCCCGCATCGTCGACCACATCGGCCGCCTGACCGGCGCGGTCGAGGACGGCAACCTGTACTACGCCTGGGAGAAGGCCGCCGAACTCCGATCCCGCCTGGAGAGCTTCGAGCGGCGGCTGCAGAAGGAGGTCGCCGATGATGGTGAGACCTTCCAGCGGTTCACAGGCGGCGACCTGGACGGCCAGAAGGTGGCGGACGCCGCGGTCGCGTTCAGCTTGAGCTTCGGTCACCGGGCCGGGCCACTCCTGCACTCGCCCGACCAGATCAACGACCCCGCGGTGAAGGCACAGGTCGAGGCCGACCAAGCGCGCAACCGGGCCTTCCGCGACGAGTTGGGGGCCTGACCCATGCCGATCACCGTGCCCACCAAGGCCGACATCCAGGCGCTGCACGACTTCCTCCAGGCCCGCAACGAGGACGAGTGGCAGGCCGCTCTCGCCGATCCCGACATCTCCGAGCGGCAGCACGAGGCCGTGCGCCGCCTCACGAACTCCCACAAGATCACGCTTGCCAGCACCACCACGTACCTGCTGGTCTGCCTCGACAACAGCCAGACCGAGCAGGCCGCCACCCTCTGGAACTTCTTCACGAACTGCGGTGAGCAGTGGGAGGAGCACCCTGACTGGCGGCCCGCCTGGGCCAACCCGGCGCGCGCCGCCCTCATGGCGGACCTGACCGCCGGGAGGGACTGACATGGCCGCCGCGGCGACCACCACCGCCGACTTCAGGGTGCAGCGCGGGCAGGTCTTCGTACCCTGCCAGCGCTTCAACTGGGACCCGCTCTCGACGTTCATCGTGAACGCAGTGGACGACGGCAAGGCGTATGTCGTCATCCCGTTCGGCGGCGGACGCTTCCACCCCAACGGCCGGCACAAGTGGGTCAGCCTGAAGTCACTCCACCCGACGGACCGGACGACGCAGGGACGCGAGCGCAAGACCGGCTACCGCCTGCACACCGACGCTCCCAGTGGCCCGCGCCAGTACCTGTGCGGGAGCTGCCTGCGCTACTTCGACCGTGAGGGACTCGCCGTCGCCTCCTACGGTCCGGCCTCCTCTACCTGCCATGGGTGCATGGCAGACATCCACCAGACGTCCCCCACCGCCACGAAGGACTGACCCATGCAGACGATGACGACCGCCGCTGCTGCTGAGCGCCGATTGGTGCTCGCGCCGACTGGTGATGCCCGGCCGGTGGAGAAGGCCGCCGCGGAGGGCATCGCCGACGGCTTCCCGCCCGAGACGTACCTGTGGATCAACTTCTGGCGGCCCGACGGCGGCGTCCGCATCTGGTACGCCTGGACCGCCGGCGGCACCGAACTCGGCAACCGCATCGATCAACTCGCCCTCGGCGCAGGGCTCGACGCCACCGACTGGCTGCATATCGCCGACCGCCACTGCGAGCACAGCGAGCGTGGCCGCATCCGAATCCAGGCCCACCCACTGCGCCCGGTCCTCGCCGACGTCCAGGCCGGCGAGCGCGGCCCGGAAGACCGCCGCGAAGCCCTGCGCCGCTTCATGCGCAAGGCCAGCGAGGTGACCGGCCAGACCCCGCGCACCCTCACACCCCGCTGGCTCGGCTTCGGGCCCGCCCTCGTCAACCGGAAGGACTGATCGATGGCGACCGCGCCGGAGAAGCGCACCACATGGCCGCAGGCAACCGAACTCCAGCAGGCCGCCGACACCAAGCGGGCCAGCGGAACACCCGAAGACGTAGCGCTCGCGGACTGGCTCGACGCCACCGCCAACGCCCTCGCGTGGCTCGCGCCGTACCGGCCCCACGAGGGTGGTCACGACATGTGGCAGGCCGCGACCGCCTACGCCCGCGCCATCAACCAGGCGGAGAGGCAGGGTCCGTGAGCGCCGAGGAGGAGGTGGTCGACGCGGAGTTGGTGGAGGACGGCGAGCTGCTGCCCGCTGTCCGGCCGGCCGCTGACCCTGTGCCTGCGGCGCGTCCGCTGGTGGACCGGCATACCGTGCTCTACCCCGGTCAGCTCCCCGCGCGGCCAGGGGACGGCCCCACGTACAGCGAGCAGGATTTCTACGTCTCCGAGGACACTGCCGCCCGCGATCGCCGCAAGGGCGCGGCCAACACCCGCTACAACCGCAGCAGCCGCGTGGCTCTGTTCGAGCAGTGGTGCGCGGCGGCCGGGCGGGTCGCGGTGCCGTGCACGACGGCCACGTACACCGAGTACGGCAACCACCTGATCCGGCAGGGCCTGAAGGCCACCTCGATCTCGACCTACATGTCTCTGATCATGTCGGCTCAGCCGCCCGGCCGCCGCCCGGACCCGACGCTGTTCCGCGAGCACCTGGCCACGTACCGGCGGGAGAACCCGCGGGGGAACCGGCGCAAGCGCGCGACGGCGATCCGACTCGCGGGCGTGATGGCGATGCTCGGCACCTGCGACGAACGCCACCCGATCGGAATCCGGGACGCCGCGCTGCTGTCCTGCGGGTACGGGGTCCTCGCCCGCCGGATCGAACTCGCGGACCTGGAGGTGGAGGACGTCACGGTCACCGACACCGAGGTCATCGTGTTCTTCCCGAAGTCCAAGACCGACCAGGACGCCGAAGGCGCCACGGTGCGCATCAAGGACCGGCCGGACCTGGAGCCCGTACGGCGGATGCGCGCGTGGCTGGACCTGCTCCGCGCGCTGGGGGTGCGCCGCGGCCCGCTGTTCCGGGCGCTGACCGTCGCCGGGACGCTGCAGTCCCGCACGGTGGCCACCGCCCGGGGGGACTTCCTGACCGGCCACGCCGTCAACGAGATCGTCAAGCGCCGCGCGAAGCTCGCGGGCATCCCCGGCGCGGAGAAGGCGACCGCGCACGGGCTGCGGGCCGGGCCGACCACCGACATGGCCGCCGCCGGTGTACGCGGCAAGGCGCTGAATCGGCGTGGCCGCTGGGCCGATGACTCCCGCATCCCGGAGACGGTGTACGTGCGGATGGCCGAGGACGAGGAAGGCGACCCGCTGGAGAAGATCCCGCTCTACCGGCCGCCGACCAGCGAATATGGCCCTGACCTGCGATAAGGCATCTTATCGCAGGCGATACGTTTCTGATGCCCCATCGGCCCGCCCGGCACCGCACCCGGGCGTACGTACGATTCTTCGCTGAGAACGATCCTCCGCCCGGCCCCGCTCCGGCGACCGCTGGTGGCGCGCTCATGAGGGGCGCTGCCCGTCACGCCTCCTCGTGTCGGCCGCGGCAGCGCCGTCCCGCGCTGCGGCCTCGGCGGTTTTGCGTTCGCGGCGGGCTTGCCGGGTGCCGCCGGTGCCCTTGGTCTGGGCGGCTTCGAGGGCTGCCCAGTCGGGTTCCTCGCCGGTTCCGGCGTCGCCGCGGAGTTTCTTGACGGGGAGGCCGGCAGCGCGAGCGCGGGTGGCCTGGCCGGTGTCGTAGGTGAGGATACGTACGCGGCGGCCGGCCAGGGCCTGGATGGCGAGGGCACGGTCGATGATCTCGTCGTCGGCTATGGGCAGGCGGGCGTGGCCGGGCGGGTCGAAGACGATCTCGGTGGTAATGGCGCCGCAGATGCCGCCTGTGGTGGTCTTCGGGTCGCGGGGCCGCAGTGTGCCGGCGCCGGAGTCCTCGAGGATGTTGTCGAGGACTCCGAGGGTGTAGCTGGAGCGCCAGCGGGCTTGCTGCTTGCCCTCCTTGAGCCGGTCGAGTTCGTCGACCACGACGATCGGCAGCACCAGATGAACGCCGTCGTACGGGACGGTGCTGAGCAGTTCGGGGTAGTCGACGTGGTCGAATTTGATCGGGTGCTGGATGTAGAAGCTGGTGTCGGCGATGACGAAGATGGCTTGGCCGCCCCAGCGGTCGATCTGGTTCTGCAGGGCCATGGCGGCTTCGGCGAGATCCCGTTCGCGCTCGTGGAGTTCCTGGTCCACGAGCCCGTTGACGAGGCGCTGCTGTTCGGTGCCAGCGAGGTGGCCAACGCCGTCGAGGAGCGCAGCGTGGCGGCGGGTGAAGATGAGGTGGTCCAGGTCGGCTTCGCTGACCTGGGAGCGCAGCCGACGCGCGGCATCGGTGGCCCACTCCAGGTAGTTGAGGAGGCGCCGGTAGGCGTTGGACGGTCCGGCGCTGCGGGCGTTCATGGCGGAGGTGTGCACCTCACGCAGAGCGCTGAGGATGTTGTCGCGGTGGGCGCCGGGCCGGGGTGTGATGAGCATCCGCTGATCCTGCCAGCGGCTGGCGTGGGACGCTTGCGGTTATGTCGGACAAGGCGGAGGGCCGGGCGGTGCCGGCCTCGGTGCGGGCCCTGGATGCGGTGGTGGACGCCCTGGCGGGTGAGGTGTCGGCGTCCCGGGCCCGCCAGTTGCGGATGGTGGTGGGGATGTGGTCGCGGGCGCTGGAGATGTGGCCGGCCGGGCGGCGGCGCCCGGCCGGTTCGGCGGCCGGGATGTTCGCCGAGCCCACGCTGCGGGCGTTCTGGGATCTGGCGGCCGCGGGCCGGCTGCGGGCCCGGGAGGAGGACATCGGGCGGGAGCTGCCGGTGGCGACGCTGCGGATCGTGCGGGACTGCCTGGGCATCCTCGCCGGGGAGGTCGTCCCGGGCCGGGAGGTGTGGCTGCCCGTCGTGGAGCGGCAGGACCTGAAGTCCGCGGTGGCGCCGGGCCAGTTGAGGGTGCTGTACCGGCGGCTGGTGGACATGGCGGGGCAGGGGCCGCTGGAGCGGGACGGGACGCTGCTGTCGGCGGAGGACCGTACGCGGCTGCTCGCGATCGTCGCGGTGGTCCTGGATACGGGCGCGCGCAGCGGGGAACTGGCCGCGCAGCGGGTCGGCGACCTGGATGAGGACCTGCTGGAGCTGCGGAGCGTGCGGCGCCCGCAGAACAGCGTCCAGCTCCCCGTGCAGGAGGCGGTGTGGCCGTTGCAGCCGGGTACGGCGGTGGCGGTCCGCCGGTGGCTTGTGGTGCGGGACGGCCTGATCAGCCATCTGGAGGGGACGCAGTCCGCGCTGTGGGTCTCCTTGCAGGCGAACCAGTGGCAGCCCGAGCCGGGGTTCGCGTTGCGGGCCCAGGGGATCAGGCAGGCGTACGCGCGGGGGGTGGCGGCGCTGAACTGGGTGATGGCCGGGGAGACGGGGTGGGAGCCGCTGCCGGGTGTGCTGGAGCGGCTGACGCGTACGGTCCGGTCCGAACTCGGCGAGGAGCCGCGGGCATCCGCCCGGCGGCCGCGGGGCACGGGTGTGCGGGGCCGGCCGCCGGTGGAGTTGTCGGACCAGCAGGTCGCGCAGATCCGTCACCTGCTGGCCGTGCCGTCCCTGTCGGTTGACGCGGTCGCCCAGGAGGCGGGGATCAGCGTTCCGGTGCTGTATCGGCGGTTCCCGGAGGTGAGGGACCGGCCCGGGGCGCGGCGGGGCCGCTGAGGGGTTCCGCTGTCCCGGGGGTTCCCGGCCGGCCGGGTCCGGGTCTAGCGTGGGCAGGGCCCTCCCCCTCGCGCGAGGTCGGGCGCACCCTCCCAAGTGGTGCAGTACGGCCCGCCGCAATGCACCCCCATGCGGCGGGCCGTAGGTGCGTCCGGGGTCAGGGTGCCGATGGCGGCTCAGACGGCCGCGGGGCGGAACCCGTCGATGCCGGCCGCGGCCGGGTCGGGCGCGGGTGCGAGGTACTCGGCTACTGCCCGGCGGCACCAGGCGGTCACCTCGGGGGCGCGGTCCTTCTCGGTCTCGCGGTCGAGCTGCTCGTCGGCGATGCGCTGCGCGTCGGCGGGCGGCCGGTGCCGGTCGGTGAGGTCGTCCAGGGCGTGGCGGACGGCGGTGCGCTCGGGGCCTTCGGGCAGTGCCAATCGGGCGGTGTGCAGACCGCGCGAGATGACGGCCTGCCCCACGTCCAGGAGCTGGCGGTAGTCCTCGCCGCCCTGGGCCAGCCGGGCGGCGGCCTGTTCCGGGGTGAGGCCGCCTCGCTCGGCGAGCGCGTTCACCAGCGCGTCCTCCCTGGCGCGACGCCAGGTGTCGATGTCAGCCGAGCGCTCCTGGTAGTCGGGGTCGGGGTAGCGGCCCCACACTTCTCGGCCCTCCTGGGTCCAGTCGTGCAGCCCCTTGTCGGGGTGGCGTGGTCCCAGCGAGGCGGCCCACTCGTAGGGGCCGCCCTGGCCGATGCCGAGGTTCTGGGTGATCAGCCCGGACTGGGTCCAGGCCAGGGTCTTCCACGCGGTGCCGGTCCATACGTGCAGCGAGACGTTCGGGGGGTGGGTCACGCCGCTGTACCAGGCGGGTTCGGGGACCTCGGTGTGGTGGAGTTCGGGGCGCGGTCCGGCCGGCCGGGCGGGGCGGGGGCGTTCGGGGGCGTCCGGGGCCGGGAAGAAGGAGTCGCGGGTGACGGAGATGATGCCGTTGTCGGTTCCGTGCTCGACGACGTCGGCGCGGGCGTAGTGGCCGCGGTAGGCGGTGTAGGCGCGGGCGATCTGGCGGGCGTCCTCGCGGCTGGTGCACCAGGCGGCGGTGTCCCAGCCGCCGGAGCTGCCGCCGTAGTCCTCACCGAACACCTTGCCCTCCTCGATGCCCAGGTCCATGTAGACGGCGACTTCCCAGAGCAGGCCCGGTGCCGGTGCGAACTCCTGCGGGGGGTCGATGATCTGGCCCGGGGCGTCCAGGGGCCAGCCGGTGTGTGCCCAGATCCACCGGCCGTCGTGCAGCCGCGCCCACTCGGGCATCGCCACCACCGTGACGGTGCCGTCCGCCGCGCGCACCGGCACGGGCACGCGCGGGCCGCGGCTGGTGGGGGTGTAGCCGGACCGGTTCGGCCCGTACTGCGTCTCGGTCAGCACGTAGCCGTCGACGGCGGCCTGCACCGATGCCCACCGGGGGAAGCGGCGGCTGAAGCTCGCGCTCGCGGGGTTGCTGCTGCTGGCGGCTCGCGCCAGGGCCTCGGCGACCTCCGGTGCCGGTTCTGCGAAGCGCAGCGGCAGCGGCTCACCCGCGGCCGCGAGTGCCCGCAACCCGTCGACCACCATCTGCTCGCCCTCGGGCAGCGCCTGGTCCTCGAAGAGGTCGACGTGGGGCGGAAGATCGGGGCCGGCCGCCTCGCGGAGGGCTGCGGTGTACTTGACGCCGGAGCGGGCGGCGGTGCGGGCCCGCTTCGCGGCGGTGGGCTGCTTCTTCGGCATGGCGTACTCCAGGCCCGGCGGACTTCCCACGCTTCCCGCCGGCCGTGTACGTCGGGGCCGGATGCAGGACAATGCTCAGCTCAACCTCGCGGGCCCCGGGAGACCTTGGCCGGCTGTGCCCCAGCGGCGTGGGCGCGGGAGGCGGCGGCGAACGGCGTGCGCGTCTTGCCGTTCGGTGCGGTTCGAGTGTAGCGGCGGTCGCTGACAGCGGGGAGCGGATGCTGCTGTTCGGCGGGGTGTTGGGCGGCTCGGGAGTTGATCGGATACGCTGTCCGCGTTGTGCGCGGCCTGCGTTCGTGCTGAAGCCCTGCCTGGGTGTCCCGGGTGGGGTTTTTCGTGTTTCCCGGGGTGGGTGGGTAGGTGCGCCACCCCCGCTCTGTAAATGATTGCGCGCGTACTTACTTTAACGGTACGGTGGTGGAGCACCCCGGATTCACCGGGAAGCCGCTATCTCATTGCGCGCGTACTCACAGAATGGAGGACACTGGGCGTGCCCATCAACCACCGCGGGCGTCCGCCCGGCCGCCGGGAGGACCGCCGGCCAGGGAAAGGACCCGCACCCGTGCCCCAGCACATCAAGCACGCCGCAGCACTGGCCGCCGTACCCACCGCCCTGGAGTCCCTGGACGTCCTGCAGGCCGCAGGCACCCCGCAGGGGATGGTCGACGCGGTACGGCTGTGCGTGGACTACGCCCGCGAGCGCGCCGAGCAGGGCGTGGCCAAGGCGGCCCGTGACGCCAGCACCAAGCCCAACAGGGCCCTGAGCGTGCCCGTGGCCTTCAAGGAGCGCGTCTACGCGGGCGCCGAGGACAACACCCACGTCGCCACCGTGGTCGAGAACAGCCTCCGCGACTTCATCGAGGGCGACTGGACCCCGCCCGCCCCCCGGCGGGCCGGGCGCGGCCAGAAGCCGGCCAGCACCAACATCAACGTCCGCGTCGCCGAAGACCTGTGGGACGCGGCCAACGCCCACGGGAAGGACCCGGCCCAGATCGCGGCCCGCGGCTACAAGCTGACCGCGGTCCAGGTCGCCATCGCCGCGCTCGCGGAAACCTTCGGCCAGCCCGACACCGAGGACAACAAGCACCACACCACGGCGTAGCCGCCCGCCGGCGCGCGAGGGGCTGGACGCCGACAACCAGCCCCCGCCGTCCGGCCGTACGACAACCCCATACCTGGAGACCTCATGGCGACCGCCACCGAGGCCCCCGCACACGCGGGCGGCCCGACCTCGCACACCCCAAACCGGCCCGCTCCCGCCGGATCCGGCACCCACGGATACACCCGCGATCAGCAGCAGGAGGCGCTCAAGCGACTCCGGGAGCCTTTCACGCAGGAGCAGATCTCCACCCGCCCGGAAATCGACTGCACCGCGTGCGAGAACGCAAACGGCGGGGTCTGCGGATCCCACTACCCGGTCGAGTGCCCCGAGTGCGGGCAGATCATCACCGTCGCGCACACGGACCTGCGGTTCGTCGACCACGCCGAGGCCACCGACCGTCTCCTGGACGCCGACCCGTTCTGGGGCTGGGAGCCTCTGGCCTCCGACCGGGCCGGGCTGCCGCTGGTGGACGAGAAGGGCGGCCTGTGGATCCGCCTCACGGTCGCCGGGGTGAGCCGCCTGGGCTACGGCGACACCCGCAGCAAGCTGCGCGGCACCAGCGCCACCAAGGAGCTCATCGGCAACGCGATCCGCAACGCCGGGATGCGCTTCGGGATGGGCCTGGACCTGTGGAAAGCGTCCGGGCGCCGCGACCGGGACAACGCCCGCCGCCCGCCCGGCTTCCCCGAAGCCGACAGCTTCCGCCTGGCCCAGCTCACCGGCTGGGCCCGCACCAACTGGGGGCGCCTGGACAAGCTCCGCGAGCTGCTGGAGATGGCCACGCAGGAGGAGTTCGCCGAGTCGCTCATCCCTGCCGGGAACGACGTGGTCACCTTCGGCCCGATGCTCGCCCGCCGGATCGCGGAACTTGAACAACCGCCCGCCGGACCGCAGCAGCCTCCCGCGCAGCAGACCAGCGGCCAATCCGCCGAGGGCAGCCAGGACACCGGCATGCCCGCCCCCGGCGAAGCCCCCGACGCCCCCCACCAGGACGAACCCGACCACAGCGACCCGGACACCGGTGCCGCCACCGGGGAGGACGAGATCCTCCGCAAGATGACCGAACGGGTCCGCCTGCACTGGGAGAAACCCTTCCTGCTGGAGCAGGACCTCACCGAGGTCGGCCGCCTCGGGCTCCTGGACCACAACGTCGAGGGCCCCCCGGAGTGGAACGGCGCCTGGATGCGCTTCGAGATGCTCCTCGACCGCCGCCTGGGCGAACTCAAGGACGCCACCACCAATGACGCCCCGGGGAGGGCCGCCTGATGGGCTACCGCAACGACAACGACGCCCTCACCGTCATGGACTGGTTCTGCGGCGCTGGCGGCAGCAGCCAGGGCGCCCACGCCGTCCCCGGCGTCCGCGTCGAGCGCGCCGCCAACCACTGGCAGCGCGCCATCGAGTCCCACGCCGCGAACTTCCCCACCGTGGACCACTACCGCGGCGACATCCGCGAAGCCCCCGTCGAGAAGTGGCCCGTCACCGACATCTTCTGGGCCTCGCCGGAATGCCCGCAGTGGTCGAACGCGCGCGGCAAGAAGCGGGATTTCGACACCAGCCTGCAGGGCGACCTGTTCGGCGAGATGTTCGCGCCGCCGGAGGAGGTCGAGCGCTCCAGGGCGCTGATGGAGGAGGTGCCGCTGTACCTGCGCGGAGTCCAGGCGCGCGGCGGCCTGGTCAAGGCCGGGGTCGTCGAGAACGTCATCGACGTCCGTGCGTGGGACCAGTTCGACCGGTGGCGGGAGGAGTTCCACAAGCTGGGCTACCGCACGCGGATCATCGCCTTGAACTCGATGCACGCCGACCCGCGCGCGACCGCGGAGGGCTGCCAGTCCCGGGACCGGTTCTACATGGGCTACATCCACGAGTCGATCGGGCGCCTGCCGGACTGGGACAAGTGGCTCCGGCCGCGCGCCTGGTGCCCCGGATGCGGGGCGTGGGTGCGGGCGGTGCAGGTCTTCAAGAACCCGGGCGCGGACATGGGCCGCCACCGGCAGCAGTACGTCTACCGCTGCCCCAACACGGCGTGCCGCAACCAGATCGTGGAGCCGTCCGTCCTCCCAGCCGCAGTAGCGATCGACTGGTCCCTGCCCGGCCAGCGCATCGGCGACCGGGCCAAGCCACTCGCGCCCAAGACCCTCGCTCGGATCGAGGCCGGCCTCAAGAAGTTCGCCCAGCCGCTGGTGGTGCCCGCAGGCGGCACGTGGCGGAACGAGGCCACCTCCGCGTCGGAGCCGATGCCGACCCGCACCACGCGGGAAAACGACGGCCTGGCGATACCGCCGCTGCTGGTGCCCGTGGAGGGCCGCGACGGCAAGGAGGCCAGCAGCGCGAATGACCCGCTGCGCACGCAGACCGCGCGGAACGAGACCGGGCTGGCGTGGCTGCCGTTCATCGCCGAACTGCGCGGCGGCGGCAGCGTGGCCCGCTCCGCCCTGGACTCCCTGGCGACGGTTACCGCCTCCGGCAACCACCACGGGCTGGTCACCCCGGACATTCCCGCGCTGGTCATGCGGAACAACTCCAGCCGCAGCGGGCCCGGGGGCGAGCACTGCACCTCGGCCGCCGAGCCGCTGCGCACCCTGACCACCGCCGGCCACCAGTCCCTCGTCACCTGGGAGCACCTGCTGGTGCCGTACTACGGCAACGGCACAGCCCGCCCGGTGACAGAGCCGGTGGGGACGCTCTCGACCCGCGACCGGTACGCGCTGGTGTCCGGGCAGCCCGCCATTGAAGACGTGCTGTTCCGCATGCTCGAACCCCACGAGATCGGCCGCGCCATGTCGTTCGCCGACACCTACGTGGTGCTCGGCAGCAAGCGGGAGCGAGTCCGCCAGTACGGGAATGCCGTCACCCCGAACGCCGCCGAGGTCATCCTCTGCGCCCTCGTCGAGGCCATCACCGGCCAAGAAATCGACCGGTACGCCCGGCCGGAGATGGCGGTGGCGGCCTGATGTCCACCACGGCCGCACTGCGCATCCTGTCCCTCGGGGCGGGCGTGCAGTCCACCACCCTGCTGCTCCTGGCAGCCGAGGGACGCCTCCCGCGCCTGGACGCCGCGATCTTCTCCGACACCGGCTGGGAACCCGCCGCCGTGTACGCCCACCTCGATCGCCTGGAGCGCGAGGTCGCCCGGCCCGCTGGCATACCGATCTACCGCGTCTCGGCGGGGAACATCCGCGACGACGCCCTCAACCCGGAGCACCGGTTCGCGTCTATGCCGCTGTTCATCAAGAACCAAGACGGCGGTGACGGGATGACACGACGCCAGTGCTCGAACGAGTACAAAGTCAAGCCGATCAAGGCGAAGGTCCGGGAACTCCTTGGCTGCCCCCACCCGACGCCGGTGCCGCGCGGCCTGTTCGTGGAGCAGTGGATCGGCATCAGCCGTGACGAGTTCGGCCGCGCCAGGGACGCCGACGTGCAGTACATGCGCAACGCGTTCCCCCTGCTCGATCTCACGGGGGGGGCGGACGGAATGACCGGTTGGACCCGGGACGACTGCCTGCGCTACCTGCGCGCCCAGGGCTTCGAGTCCACCCCGAAGTCCGCGTGCATCGGCTGCCCGTTCCACGGCAACGCCCAGTGGCGGCGCATGCGGGACAAGCATCCGGAGGAGTGGGCGGACGCGGTCGCCTTCGACGCATCGATCCGCCGCGGCAATGCCAACGGCAAGCCCCTGCTCGGCGAGGCGTATCTGCACCGCTCCCGGCTCCCGCTCGACCAGGCGCCGATCGACCGGGTCACCGCCCACGAGTGGGGCAAGCAGCAGACCGACATCTTCGGCCAGATCGCCGACATCGAGTTGGAGGAAGGCGACCCCGACGGCTGCTCCCCGTGGGCGTGCCGCTCCGGCCGGGCAGTGGAACCCGGCGACGCGGCCTGATGCCTGAACCGGTCCGTACCCACACGAGAGGCGGTGAACCCTGTTGCTGTACGCCCTGCCCTGCGCGGCGCTTGCGGCCGCGTGGGCGCTCGCCGCTTGCTGGCGGTGCCGGGCCCTGCGACGCGCTCTCACCCGGGAGCGCGTCGCGGCGCGTCTGGACCAGGACGCCTGGGCGCGCGACGTCGCCGCCCTCGAACGGGCCGCCCACGAAGAGACCGCGCAAGCCGCCCGGGAGGCGCACGTGCTGGCTCAGGCCTGCGCCGTGGTCGATCAAGCGCTCGCCGCGGCCGGCCGCAACCGAGACACACCGAAAGAAGAAGACACCGATGGCTGACGGCCCCTCAACTCCCGCCCCCGGCGAGCTGGTCCACGGCGAGCCGCCCGACCGGTACGACATGGCGACCGCCGACCGTGCCCTGGTCCGCCGCGCACACAGCACCGCAGACACCCTGGCTTCGCTCATCACCCGCGGCATGCTCGAGCACGTCGCCCGACCCGACCGCCTGCCCGAGCTCCTCTTCCCCACCATCGACCCCGCCCACGTGCGGCCCGTGTGGGACGCCGGTGTCGCCGTCGGCTACTACGCCGGGCAACTCACCGGCCGCCGGTGGGACCCGGACACCCTCGACCGGCTCCGTACCGCCCTCGAGGACGCCGGGTACACCGGCATGGCCGCCACCCTCCAGCACCCCGAAGACCGCGCCGGCACGGCCCCCTTCGGGGGCACCCCGGGCGCCGACGCCCCGCCGCACCCGGCCGACACCCACCAACACCGGGAACGGCCATGACCGCCCCGAGCCGCGGACGCGGCCGGCCCGCTCTCTTCAACGCCGACGCCCAGCAGCGATACCTCGAAGCCCGCGCAGCCGGCGCCACCCAGAAAGACGCCGCCGCCCTCGTCCGCGTCGCCGCGAACACCATCCGCTACCACCGCGCCACCGACCACGCGTTCCGGGAAGCAGACGACACCGCCGCCGCCTGCGGACGACAGGCCCGCATCGACCAGCTCGCGCACGGAGAAACCCGCTACAAGCACTACGGCTGCCGGTGCACCACCTGCACGAAGGCGGCGACCGTCGGCCGCACCAACCGACCGAGCTACAACGCCAAGGAAGCCCGCATCATCCCCATCAGCCCGACCGGCCAGGAGAGTTCCTGTTCTTTTCCGCTCGCAAGAGCCTCGTAGTTGGCTCCAAGGGGGCCGCCTCGCTGGCGCCCGTTATTTCTTGGCGCTTTTTGGAGGACAAGCGGAGCGGGGTCCCAAGAGGTGCGATGAGCTGCATATCTGATGACCAGTACGACGATCGACACGGTCGGAAAGGATGGAGGCGCACCGTGCAAGAAGTCGCTAGGCTGTCGCCCAGGCCAGGAGAGCCGTCCATGACGTGGTTCCCGGCCGCACAAGTCCAAAAGGAACGGCCCCGCTGCTTTCCCTGGTGCGTCAACACCGGGAGCGGGGCCGGGCCGACACTCCGAGTTCCAGCCGAAGGTGTCAGCGTGCAGAAGCGTACCCGGTCCCCGTGGGGGCCACGCGTTAAGACCGGCCATTCCGGCGTGAAGATCACATCGCTGACGGGGCCGGCCGGAACTCTGGCAGAGCCGAGCACGCGGTGACCCCCGGGCTGAGGCCGCCCTTCCCTTACTTCGGCGCGAAGGGACGGCTCGCCGGCCGCCTCGCAGACCTGCTGCCCGACCACCGGGTGTACGTGGAGCCGTTCGCCGGTTCCGCCGCGGTGCTGCTCGCGAAGCCGCCCTCCCCGGTGGAGGTCATCAACGACCTGGACGGCAACGTCGTCACCTTCTTCCGGGCGCTGCGGGACGAGCCGAAAGCGCTCGTACGCGCACTGCGACTGACCCCGTACGCCAGGGACGAATTCCTGGCTGCTGACCTGTCCGCTGCGGGCCTGAGCGACCTGGAGCGCGCGCGGCGCTTCTTCGTGCGCACCACCCAGGGCCACAACGCAGCCGGGTCAGGCGGCCGGGCGGGCTGGTCGAACGGGATAAGGGCCCGGCACACGGACGCCACCGCCACCCGCGGCCTGGTTGACCGCCTCGACCAGATCGCCGAGCGTCTGCACGCTGTGGTGGTCGACAACCGGGATGCCCGGGACGTCATCGCCCAGCACGACGCCCCCGACGCGGCGTTCTACCTGGACCCCCCGTACCTGGCCGACACCCGCCAGTCCGGACGTGATTACGCCCAGGAGGCCGACAGCGAGGAGTTCCATCGGGACCTCGCCGACTTCCTGCGCGCCGTGCGCGGGACCGTCCTTCTGTCCGGCTACCCGTCGCCGCTCTACAACGAGCTGTACGCGGGATGGGACCGCATCGAGATCACGATGCACCGAGCCACCACGAACTCCCGCGGCCGCGTTGGTGTGCCGCGCGGAACCGAAGTCGTCTGGCCGAACCGGCCGCTGAACCGGCAGGCATCGCTGTTCGAGACCGACGACACCGAACCCCTCATGGAGAGGATCACGGTGAAGACGTAGCGCCGATAGGCGGGAGATCCGAGCCCCTTGCCGGGGGCTTCCTCGACCGCCTGGCCGCTCACCGTCCGAGGTGTTTGCCGACACCTGGACCCCGCGGCCCGTACTGCTGATCAGGCTTGCCGGCCTTTTCAGCGCTTGGAGTGACCCGGGTGCCACCCCGGCTTCGCTCCGGCAATTCAGGTTCATCCCGAACCCCCATCTCACGACGAGGGCCTTTCGTACGCCCACCCGACGCGAGTCAGACGGACGGTGACATCTTGCAGTACCGCATGCCCTTTTGTCAGCCTGACCCTGCCCCCGTGGGCGTTTTGCCCTCTAATTCCGCCCCCGTGGATGGCACCCCGTGCCAGGATTTCGAACGTGCATGCGACTACAGTGGGGGATCGGTCCCGCTGGTGGTCGGCGCCGGGCAGGAGGTCGAGCGCACCGCTTCGCGGCGGAGCGGGCCGCGCCGGTGGCTCCGGGCGGTGGTGTGGCTCATCGCAGCGGGACTGCACCCCCGCGCCGGGGCCACCACGCAGCGGGTCGCCGAGGACCTCGCCGGGCGGATGGACTACGACACCGGGCACGTCCGCTACTGCCTCGATGAGACCGCGGCCCGCCTGGGCGTCAACCGGGCGACCGTGAAGCGGCACATCAAGGTGCTCCGTGAGCTCGGGACGCTGGCCTGGCTGGTGCACGGGACGAGGACGAACATCCGCCGTGCGCTGGGTATGCCGGGGTACGCGGGTACGGCCACCGTGTACGCCGCGGTGATCCCGCCCGTGTACGACCACGCGATGGGCCACCGGCTGGTCGGCGCCGGGTACACCGCGCGGATCGTCGTGGAGCACACCGCGGGGCCTGTGGACAACTCCCCTGTGGAAAACCTCGATGCGCCCCCTTCCCTCAGCGTGGTGAAGGAAGAGAGAAAGATGAAGGTAGAGGGTGGTTGGAACTACACCTCGCGCGCGAGCCGTCCAACCGCATCGACCTCCCCCACCAGAAAGCGCAGCAGCAGCGCGGGAGCTCCCCGCCGTTCCCCGGCGCAGGTGGCCCGGGACTGCCGGATCGCCGCCCAGGTCCGGCCTCGGGTCAACTGGACCCAGTCCGAGCGGAACCTCCGGCGCCTGGCGTTCGCCCTGCGTCCGCTGATCGACCAGGGCATGGACGTCCACGACATCACCGCCGAGCTCCACTCCTGGCTGCTGCTGTGGCGCCCCGCTCGGCCCGCCGCGTACATCCGCGCCCAGCTCGCCGAGCAGGCCGCCCAGGAGTCCGTGGCGGCCGCCGCCACCGCGCCGATGGACAACTCCGAGTGGCGGGCGTGGGCCGAAGCGGACGCCTTGCGGCAGATGGAAGCCGCCCTGAACCAGACGCCCCTGCGGACCGATGAGGACCGCGGCATGGCCCGCGAGTATGCCTGGCACGACCCGCAGATCGTCACCGACCACATCACCGACCACGGCGTGGACGACGCCCTCGACCTGTACGGGAGCCGCCTGGTCTCCCTCGCTGAAAGCCTCACCGCCTCCGGCGTCCAGTTCACCGCCCGCTGGTAACCCACCCCCCATCGAGGAGCACCTCGTGCCCGACGACCCTCAGCCGGCCGGCGCCGACCTGGCCCGGATGATGCTCAACCTCGCCCGCGCCGAGGCCCGCAAGCGCGGCACCACCCCCGCCAAGCGCACCCCCGCCAGCCGTGGCCGCCGCCGCGCCACGTTCGGCGCCGGCCGCGACCCGCAGAGCCTCGGCAACGTCATCGACCAGCTCGCCGAGACCTTCGGCTGGCGCCGCCCCTCCGCAGGCGCCCAGATCGTCATCCGCTGGGCGGAACTCGCCCCCGACGCCGCCCGCCTCGGCTCCCCGGAGCGGTACGACCCGGACACCCGCACCCTCTACCTGCGGCCCGTATCCACCACGGCAGCCACGCAACTGCGGCTGACCGCCCGCCAGGTGGCCGCCATGCTCAACGCCCGCACCGGCACCGAGACCGTGGCCACCGTGAAGGTCCTGCCGCCCGGCAGCCCCACCCACATGCACACCGGCGCCGCGGAGCCCACGGACCGTCCCGTGGCCGCTCCCAGGATGCCCGGCGATCTCCCGCTCAGGACCCGCGCCGACGCCTCCCCCGGGCTGATTGCCGCCCACGAACTCCTCGCCTCACTCAAGGAGCAGCGCTCCCAGGGAGACGAGTCCGGGCAGGTTCAGCCGTACGTGCCGGTCCTCCGCGAGCCCGAGGAGCATTTCGCCGACGGCGTCGCCTTCCAGGAGGACCTCGTTGAGCGCGCGCGCCGCGCGGCGGACATCGAGGAGCGGGCCCGTGCGTTCGCCCGCGCGGAGAAGGCCGGGCGTGCCCCTGCGGTGCCCCGGGTGTTCGGCCGTACCGCCTGAGTCGTGGACACCGGCTCACGGACCTCGCCCGGGGGAGCCACGCTAGGGGTGGCGCTAGGAAGCGTGCTAGGCATGACGCTAGGCGTCGTGATGGCTAGCGTCCTAGCCGTCGTGCACGAAGCCGCCTCCGTGGTCCCGGCCCCTACGGGGCGTCACTGCAGCGTGTTGCCCGCGCCACTGAGTGCCCCAGCGGTCGTCTTTCGGTATGCCCCCGCAACGCGACGGGCGGTGCTGTGTAGCCTCGGTGCCCAGCACAAGCACCCCCGCTGACAGGGAGGCCCTCCCATGCCCACACACGCTGTCCCGCTCGACCTCGTGGAGTTGAACGAGGTGAGACACGCCCTCCAGCGCCGTTACGACGCGATGGAAGGTGGCGCTCTGGAACGCAAAGTCCTCGTCGTCGTCAACGGCAAGGGCGGCGTGGGCAAATCATCCCTCTCGGCCGCGCTGGCTTACGCCCTGTCCAAGGCCGGGTTCCGCGTCCTGCTGGCCGAGATGGACCAGCAGGGGAACAACGGCGAGGACCTCGGTTTCAGCGACGACGAACTCGACGACAAGGGCGCCGCGCAGGCCGCTGCCATCCTCGAAGGCAAACCGCTCGTCCCGACCGGCGCCGCGCGCAAGAAGCTGGACGTGGTACCGGGCGGCCACCACCTCGACGACATCGTGGAGGAGCTGTACTGCCAGCGCCGCATCGCGAAGGAGACCGGCGACGACTCATGGATGGGCATGTACGCCGCAGCCATCGACCCGATCCGCGACAACTACGACTGGATCATCCTCGACGTCGCCCCGGGATCCGACGTCCTGCAGCTCCAGGCACTGACGGCCGGCGACATGGTGCTGGTCCCCTCGCGGTCCGACCCCAGTTCCCGCAAGGGCTTGAGGATGGTTGCTGCCCGCTTCGCGGAGGCCAGCGCCTACAACAGCAACTTGCGGCTTCTCGGGGTGGTGCTGTTCGGCACCAACACCTCCGCTACGAAGGTCCAGCAGAACATCAAGAAGAGCCTGGAGAACGATCTGCGGGAGGCTGCGCCCGTGTTCTCCCAGACCATCCGGCACGTGGAGGCCGCCGCCGTTGCCGCCCGGAGCATGGGCCGGGTCCCGCAGGAAGCCAGCAGGGAGGGCGCCAAGGAGCTGGAGAAGGAGTTCCCCGGCGTCCTGAAGTCGATGAAACTGCTCGCCTCCGACTACCAGGCCCTGGCCATAGAGGTAGCGCAAGCCCTGAACGACCTTAACGACGACGACGACGCGGAAGGAGAGGACCTGTGAGCGAGGCCAAGGAGCGGCGCGGCGGCCTGGTCGACGACGACGGGGCCCTGGCAGCCGCATTCGGGGCCGCTTCCAGGCCACGGCGCCCCCGCCGCCCGACGCCCGCCCCGTCCGAGCAGACCGCGACGGAGACCCCAACCGTCGGCAGGGAGGCCGCCCCGGACGTTGCCCCGGAGTCGGCCACCGGGGAACAGGCCGCCGAGCCCGCGCCGCTCACGGTCCCGGCCCAGCCGGACCCCGCGCCGGCCGGGGAACCCGCGCCCGCGCCGCCAGGGGTGCGCTATGCCGAACTGGCCGTGCGTGAGGAGCCGGTTCACCGCCCGGCACCGCCTCCCCCCGCTCCCGTCGAACCGCGCCCCCTGCGACCTCTCAGCGTGCGTTCCGCGCCCGCGCCCATGGCCGCGGACCAGCGGGCGGTGCAGTGCACCATCAACGTGTCCGCCTCGGTGCGGGACCGGTTCGCCGCCTACCAGCTCGCGCAGAAGGTCGAGGCAGGGGCGGAGCCCACCAACGCGGTCGTCGTGAAGCGCGCGGTCCTGCGCGCTTACCGTGAGGATCTGTGGCAGCAGATGCGGGAGTACGTACGGCACCGGCAGACCCCGGTGTTCGAGGAGGACGACGACCCGGACGGCCTGTTCGGCGAGGCCCCGGCCGGACGCCAGACGGTGCGCGGGCGTGCTCGGGACACGGTGCAGCAGTCGTTCCGGCCGACTCTGGCCGAACTGGCCCGGTACGACGAGTTCGCGGCACAGCAGGGGTTCGCCAACCGGTCGGAGTTCCTTGACGCGGCCCTGGAGTTGTTCTTGCCGGCGCTGTCGGACAAGCGGCGCCGCTGACCTGTGTGCCCCCCGGCAGCGGGGGGCACAAGGCGACCTCTTTTTCCCCGGTCCGAACGGAATGATGCGTCCTAACCGTCAACCCATACACGGCTTTCACTCAATCGGGTGACTGTTGGCAACGAGCCCTTCCACTCCGCACGGCGCGGGGGCAGTGTGGCCCCGACCCGTTCTGGTCGCCTCTGGTACCGGGGCGGGCCGCCGGGGCACGGGCCAGTACGCGGTTCGCAGCACCGCCCATGCTGGACCCCGTTGCCCCGCGTGGGGCCAACCGGGCAGTTCTCTACCCGCGGGGGGAGGTCGCACGGTACGCTGACCGCGTCTCGCGGGCCGCGTGCCCATGAGGTCTCACGCCCCCGCAGGCACTGGTCGTTGTCGGCAAAACTCCGGCCCCCGGCGGGGGCGGTCTGCACACCCGGGGCACAGGGGCGGGCACAATACGCCGCATCACGCGTCACATACGGCCCAAAGCGCATCACGTGAGGGTTACGTTGACGCCAATCTTACGCACGCACATGCCACCGACCCGTTGGGGTGTCACAGTGGGCACCCCAGGGTTCGGGCCGCCCGGCACCCGCATCCTGGTCAGGCCCTCCCTTCCCAGCCGGGTGGAGACCGAGATGTCCGCTGCGGCAGGATCACCGTTCGCGCCCCCAGGGCGCCCCTATCTCCGTTCCGTCCCGGCCGGAGACCACGACCACCACACCGCAGACGAGGAGCGCGCACCCATGCCCCAGTTCGCCGCCGCGCTGCCCGACCCGAACTTGGTGAAACTGGCCACCCTGATCCAGTCGAAGTTCCGCAGCCGCGGGCTGTCGCTCGCGGACCCGGACACCGCTGAGGCCTACCGGACGACCCTGGACAGTGTGCGGCCCATTCTCGACGGTGCGCTCGCCACCGGCGTCCTAGACCCCCAGCAGCACGAGACGCTGGACGGCATGTTCAGCGAGGCCGGCTGGGCGCCCGATGTCTACGTTGGCTACACGCCCGAGACTACGTGACACACCGTCACATGTGGTGTCCGTCAGGGACCCAGCCCCGGCGGCACCATCGCTTGGCGGTGTATCGCACGTCACATGACTACACACAGGTCACCGCCCTCGCATCCTTCGGTGACCGTACGATTTCCTGGCCGCCGAATGCGGCCAAGCCGTGTCTGAACGGGTTCGCGCATGCCATGATGGGCGTCCGGAAACGACCCGGAGTGACTGTCTCCGGTCCCGAGTGCGCCCGCAAGCCCCCTTCCAGGACTCCCGCGCCCCGAGGCCGCGGGGCACTGGCGGATGGGGACATCATGAGCAACGCAGGAGACACCGCCAGCGCCGCCGCAGCGTACGCAGCCGCGAATGTACGGCACCTGGCGGACACTCAGACCCGTCCGCGGACGGGGTCGGTGCTGGTGCCGGGCCGCACCCGGCGGGCGAACCCCGGCTCCCTCATCGACCCCGGCATCCTCGACCACATGGTCGCCTCCCACGCCGAACTGGTCGAGCACACCCGGGCGAACACTGACATGACCCCGCCCGTCCCCCCCGAGCACGCGGCCGTCTACTCCTGGTGGGCCCAGCAGGCCCCCCAACTCAGCGAGGGCGCCCGCCGCGCGGGGGAGGCCATCGTCTACCGGCAGGCCCTCGAACACGCCCTGCGCGCCGACGACATCACGGCGATCCGGCGCGAGCGCTGCCCGTCGTGCGACTGCCTCTCGCTGAGGTGGGTTGCCGCTATGCGGGCCGCGGTGTGCATGAACACCAAGTACGACTCCGACGAGCGCGCCCGGCCGCGCCGGTTCAACCTCCAGCAGATCGCCGAGAAAGCCGTAGAAGATTTGATGTTCCGGGCTGCAACCTGACACCCAGTCCGGTAGTCCAACCCCGTACGCACGTGTACATCCCAGATCGCTCGATGAACGATCACAAATGAACAGTCGTCCCACGGCCTGGTGAAGCTGCGACCGCCCGGTCACGTCACGCCGATGGGAGCCCAAGTGGCCACCACCAATCCTCCGATCCGCGACCTGATCACGATCAAGGAGGGCGTTGCCCTCCTGTCAGACACCGGGCACCCGGTGACGCCCAAGCAGCTCGCCCGCTGGCTCGCCGGAGCGCCACGCGAACGGCACGGTGTGACCTACTACTACAGCGCGTCCGATGTCCTGGTGGCCCACCGCGACCACATCGAACGGACCCTCCGCTAACCCCTCACCACCTGGCCCCGACCCGGCTTTCCCCGCCGGGTCGGGGCCTTCTTCATGCCCGGATGAGAAAATGATTGCGCGCGTACTTATTTAGAGTTAGGGTGGTCAAGCCGACAAAGCGCAGGCCAACCGCCGCGCCGAGTACCCGAATCGAGGCTGACCATGGCCGTACTCACGCACGCCCGCATACCCGCCACCACCGCGTACCAGCCCCACAGCCTGGACTACCTCGCCCTCAACCCCGCTCAGCGCGAGCAGGCCGCCCGCACCCTCGCCGACCTCGGCATCGACACCGACGGCGCCACCACCGGCGACGACGGATGCCCGGACCCCACCTACCGGGCATCGATCTCCGCCACCACCGCCCACACCCTGGGCATGCACCTCCCCTGCGGCCACGAACTCGCCCTGTGCCACGACTGCCTGACCCTCGGCTCCGCCCAGCACATGCGCCAGGGCCCCGACGGCGCCTGGCGCTGCACCCAGCCCGACCCCCACGGCCACGCCTGCCACACCCTGTACGCCGCCGAACACGAACTCCACCTGTAGATCGCCGCCCGGCACCGGTCGAGCAGCCCCCAGGGCCAGCTCCCGGAGCCGGGCGGGCACCCCCCAACCCGCCGCCACGCCGCGCCCGGAGACAGCCATGCCCGACACCGCTCGCACCCTGCGCGCCGCCGCCTACAACCTCACGTACTTCGGGCTCTGGACCGGCGCGAACTTCGCCCTCGACGGCGGCGGACTCAGCATCACCGCCGCGATCTACCGCGCCGTCACCGGCGCCACCCCCAACGCCTTCCTCGACGACGAGAACACCTCCCTCCGGCTCATCCACGCCAACACCCACGTCATGGACGCTGTCGCGTTCCTGTCCTCGTGCCTCGACACCCAGCCGCCCTCCGACCAGGCCACGGCGCTGCCCGACCACATTGAGCACATCGAGCGGTACGCGGCCGAACCCCCGCCTGGCGCCACGCAGCCGCCCACCGCCAGCGAGGTCATCGGCCGGATCCTCCGTGCCGCCAACACCGCCGACACGCTCGCCGGACGCCTTCCCCGCCTCCGCCTGACCGCCTGACCGCCCGCCGACCCCGCGCCCGAAAGGCCACCCACCCCGCCATGAGCACCCTGACCATTGCCCCGGCCCCGCTCGGTGACGACACCCCCATCGAGCGCCTCGAACGCGCCGCCGGCATCGCCGACGTCTACGACGACCACCAGGCCGGCATCCCCCTGCACGTCCTCGAAGGCCGCCTCGAGCAGATGACCGCGCACCTCCACGAGGCCGGCGGCTCCTACAGCGCCTACGTGTTCGGCTACGGGGCCGCCGTGATCTCCTTCCGCCTCCACCAGCAGGCCACCGCCGCGGCCCAGACCACGATCGCCTTCGAGGACCAGGAGAACGGCCAGTGAGCACCAAGTCCGCCCGCAGGGTGCGCCGGTCCGCAGCCACCAGGCGCGCCGCCGCCCACACCGAGCAGCACGCCGCCCGGACGGGCATCAGCCTCGTCAAACCGCCCCCGCCGCTGCCCGTACGGACCGCCCGCACCGGAGCCAGCCGCGACACCGAGGCGGAGGTCGCGCACGCCGCCCTCGCCGCCACCGCCCGCGGCATCCACGCCCGCGTCACCGCCTGGCACCCCAACGGAGACCAGGTCGCGCAGCGCCTCGACCACCGCACCCTCCTGCGGCACTCCGGATGCGTCGGCGACACGTTCACCGCCCTGACTCTGTGCCGCAACGGCGCCGAACACCTCACCCCGGTCACCAGCGGCACCGACCTCGACACCGCCCGCCGGGCCGCCGACGCCTGCACCACCCCGCACGCCGACCTCCACGGCCTGGGCCGGCCCGTTCCGCCCATCGCCTGGGCCATCCACGGCCGCCGCCTCGCCGCCCAGCTCACCACGCCGGAGAAGGAAGTCCACCACCCGTGACCACCACAGCCACCACCATCGAGTGGACCCGCAACGACGACGGCACCCCCGGCCGCACCTGGAACCCCGTCTCCGGCTGCACGAAGGTCTCGCCGGGGTGCGACAATTGCTACGCCGAGACGATCGCCGAGCGGTTCCGCGGCAGCGCCGCCTTCCCCCACGGCTTCGACGTCCGCGTCAAGCCCGACCGCATGAACGACCCCCTGGCCTGGCGCAAGGCCACCCGCGTCTTCGTCAACTCGATGTCGGACCTATTCCACGCGGACATCGACCAGGCGTGGATCGCCGAAGTCTTCGGGGTGATGGCTGCTGCCCGGCGCCACACCTTCCAGCTCCTGACCAAGCGGCACGCCCGGATGCGGACCCTGCTCACCGAACCCGAGTTCGTCGCGCAGGTCCGCTCCCGGGCGCTCGGCAAGGGCCTGCCAGCGGACCAGTGGGCGTGGCCGCTGCCCAACCTGTGGCTCGGCGTGAGCGTGGAGAACCAGCAGTGGGCGGACATCCGCATCCCCGCACTGCTCGACACCCCGGCCGCCGTCCGCTGGATCAGCGCAGAGCCGCTGCTCGGCCCGGTCACCCTTTTCGACCGCGACCACAGGGACCACGACCGGGACTGGGACGGCGGCGACTGGGTCTGCCTCGACTGCTCCACCGAGGAGGAGACCGTTCCCTGGCGGGTCACGGACGGGTCAGCCCCCGGCATCGGCTGGGTGGTCGTCGGCGGCGAGTCAGGCCCTGGCGCGCGCCCCATGCACCCCGGCTGGGCACGCAGCCTCCGCGACCAGTGCACCCAGGCCCGCGTGCCGTACTTTTTCAAACAATGGGGGGAGTGGGTCATCGCTCCCAGCAACTACGGCCCCGACGTCCCCGAGCGGGCCCGCGCTGGAACCACGATCGTTTTCCGCGACGAGAGCGACGTCGACGGGCAGATCATGCTCCGCGTCGGCAAGGGCCGCGCCGGCCGCCTCCTGGACGGCCGCGAGCACAACGACTTCCCGGCGGTGTCCGGGTGACCGCGAGCCTCGAAACCCTGCCCGGGATCGTCCGGCCGCCGTCGTGGCGGATCGAACTCCCGGCGAAGACCCTGCTGGTCAACGCCAACGACAACCTGCACTTCCGGCGCAAGGCCGAGCGCGTCAAGGTCATCCGGAATGCGGCCTGGTCGGTCGCCCGGCACATGAAGATCCCGGCCCTGGAACGCGCGCACGTCTTCTTCGTGATCCACCCGGACACGAAAGGCCGGCGCCGCGACCCCGGCAACTGGGCACCCTCGGCGAAGGCCGCCGTCGACGGTCTGGTCGACGCCGGCGTGCTGCCCGACGACAACCACACGCGCCTGCTCGGCCCCGACCCGCGCATCGGGACGCCCGTGCCCGGCGCCCAACTCGTCCTGGTCATCACCGACCTCGATGCCATGGACCCGGCCCACATCACCCTCCTCAACCCGACCGGAGACCCGACGTGAACCTCGTAATGCCGCGGAGCCAGTGGTGGAAGCGGGCCGCTTGCCGCGGCATCGACCCCGAGACGTTCTTCCCCAAGAAGCCCAGGGACAGCTGGCCGGCCTTGAGGGTGTGCGCCGGCTGTCCGGTGCGCGAGGCGTGCCTGGAATGGGCGCTGGAAACCCGCCAGGACTACGGGGTGTGGGGCGGCGTCCCCGAGGACGAGCGGCGTGCGATGCACGGCAGGTGGGAGCGCCGCCCGGCCCGCGCCGGCCCGCGGGTCGAGGAGTTCACCGCGAACCCCGGCCGCCTCCTGGAGCTCCTCGAGGGCGGCGCGACGCCGCACGAGGCGGCCCGCGTGCTGGGCACGAACGTAGCGACCATCAACCGGGCCCCGGTCGCTGTCGCCGGGCGGGGCGAGGACGCGGCGGCTGGGAGCGCGGCGTGAGCGCCGGCACGGCCGCGCAGGCGCGCGGTGATCTGGCCGAGGCGATGCTGCCGGTGGCTGCCCGCCTGGCCTGCCTGGTGCACGGAGACGGCGGCCCGGAGGACATCAGGCAGGAACTGGACGCCCTGACCAGCCGGCAGACCGAGGCGCTGGTCGTGGTTCTCGCGGGGCTGGTCGACCCGGACCGGTCGGTGGCGAGCTCCCTCGGCTGGCTGAGCGTCGACGAGGGCGGCCGGCCGGTGACCCCGGTGTGGGACGACCGCACCCCGCTGCGGCACCTCGCCGAACAGGACGCCCCCGAGGACGGGGAGGACGTGGTCGACGAAGTCGCCGTCGCCGCGTACTTGGCGGGCCGTCCAGTGGCGGTCACCGACAAGGAGCGGCTGGAGGCCGTCCGCCGCGGCGTGGCGAAGGGCCTGTCATTCGCCGGCTTCGACGTTCTGCACGGTCTGGGCGATGGGGCCACGGGCCGTTTCGTGAGGCGCCAGCGGAAGCTGGCGGCCGAGCGCGGCGAGCCTTTCCCGGATGATCTCGCCAACGGGGCCCTGCGGGCGTTCTCGGACCAGGAGGTTCTCGACATGCGGCACCGGGCCGCGAACGGGGCCACGGACCTGGAGATCGCCATGGCGTACGGGGTGAGGCGCGAGGTGGCCCGGAGGATCGTGTGCGGGCTCTCCCACTCCTGGGTGGGCGGGCCGATCCGGACCCCACGGAAGCCCGGCGAGTCGAAGGGCTCGCGGGCGTTCGTCAACGACAAGCCACTGCCGAAGGCGAGTTGACGGAACAACCTCTCGCTAAAATCATTGCGCACGTAATGATTTATTGGGTATGCTCGGAGGGCCGACAACGACCCACCCGAACTCTCCGGGGGATACCCATGAACGCCAACGCCCGCACCGCCCGCGCCACCCTCCGGCAGCGCACCCGCACCCAGCGCGCCGCCTCGCGCATCGCCCGCCGCGGCAGCGCCTCCCTCACCACCCACGCCATGGCGACGGGCCTGGCCCCCACCCAGGCCCGCACCGTCGCCTCCAGCCTCCGCCGCAACGCCCGCAAACTCGGCATCACCGGCGCCCCCGCCCGCGTCCACGCCGGACGCCACATGAGGACCACGACCCGCTTCACCCCGGCCCAGGTCGCGGCGATCGCAGCGGTGTACAGGCCGCGCAAGGCCGTCTACCAGGCCGCCGCCGCGCGCCTCGCCCTCGCCGCCTGACCAACCGCAGACCCGGCCGCCTCCCCGAACCCCTCCCTCGGAGAGGAAGGCCGTCCCCGGGCCGCGCCCCGCACCCCACCCCCCCGCCCGCGGGGCGCGGCCCCACCCACGTAAGGACCGCCCTGTGGCAACCACCGCCGAGCTCTACCCGATCCACCGCGCACGGCTCCGCGGAGGCCGCGTCTACCACCGCATCAAGAAGCCCGACAACGACAACTGGTACGGCACCGTCGAAACCGCGTGCGGCAAGACCGGCACCCTCGCCACCGGCCGCCCCAACACCCGCCCGGGCGTCTGCCCGGCGTGCCAGAAAGCAGTCACCTCCCGATGACCAACCCGGACTTCGCCCGCTACGCCATCCGCCACCCCGACGGCCGCTGGCTCTACCACCTCCCCCGCACCGACCCCCACACCACGATCGCCATCCTCGCCGACGGACAACCCCTCACCCAGATCGGAACCACCCACTGGTGGGCCACCGACCACGAGGCCACCCGGATCACCACCGTCACCAAGACCAGCCCGAAGACCACCAAGTACGTCCTGGAAGACCCCGATACAGCCTCCGTGAAATACCCCGCCGAACTCACCGTCGAGCAGTGGCAGGAGCGGCGCCAGCTCAACGGCGGCACCACCCCCGAGCGGCTGTGGGAGCTGTACCGGTCCATCACCGTCGAACAGCCGCCCACCGAGACCCACATCGACGGCACCTTCACCGTCCTCGAAGGCGGCGAACCCCCCGCCCCGGGCGGCCCCACCTGGACCGTCAACCTGCTCGACTCGATCACCCAGCGCCCGGAGTACCAGCACCTCTTCCCCGGCCGCCTCCACGGCCTGCGCGAACACATCATCGCCCTCATCAAGCGCATGCCCCGCGTCACGCACTGCTTCGACGGCTTCCAGGACAGCACCGCCGTCTACGTCGACCTCCGCGTGCCGTACGAGCAGCCCGAGACCAGATTCGTCCGCGACATCAGCCACAGGACCGGCAAGACCCTCAAGACCGGACGCAACCGGCCCGTCACCGTCAGCCGCACCCTGCACCTGCCCATCCCGACCACCGTCACCGGCGACAACTACGCCGCCGCCCTCGCCGAATGGGACCGGCAGGTCGCCTTCTGGACCCAGGCCGTTGCCGACGCGAACGTCGCCGCGTGCAACCACTGCCGCGGCACCGGCCACGTTCCCACCGGCGCCGAGCAGTACACGGCCAGCAAGTAGCCGTCAGCCGTGCACTGCGGCCGGCCACTCCGAGAACGGACACCGATGAAGATCACGCTTGACCTGCCCGAATACGACAACCCCGGCCACCGCGAGCAGCACGCCGACGGATACGACAACACTCCCGGCCTCTGCCCCGTATGCGGCTACGAGCTCCGCCAGATGACCGCACGCCTCCAGCCGATCGGATGGGTCCACGCCCAACTGGACGACGACGAGACCGGCCCGACGTGCCTGGAGCAGGCCATCGAGAAGGTCCTCGCCGACCCCCGCGCCGCGTGGCTGTCGATTGCCCAGCACGTAGCGAAGTACCCGTCCCGGCACAACGCGGCCACGATCCGCGCGGCCCTCACCAACCTCGCCGCGATCGCCGGAGCTCCCTTCACCGCACCGGACCCGCAGTGACCGCCCGTCAGCCGCACGCCCGCTGGTCCATCCCGGCCACGGCGATCGTCCTGGCCGCCCTCGCGGCCCTCATCTCCCTGTTCGCCCTCCTGTTCTGAAAGGACACCATGATCCTCAGTGACCTGATCAAAGCCCTGGAAGCCGCCGATCAGTCCCTGGTCCTCCCGCACGGCTTCGACAGCCCGCACTCCTACCGCGGCTACTACCACGACTTGGCGTTCGAACCCGCCACCGACATCACCGTCGCCGACATGCTCGCCGCCGCCCGCAACGCCCGAGGCGAAACCTACGAGGGCTACAAGGGCGGCGACTACAAAATGGGCGACTACACCGACTGCTGGCTCGCCGAGTACGGGCACCTCGGCGAAGGCATCGGACCGGTCCTGATCGGCCTCATGCTCGCCGCCGGCCGTGCACCGGCGCCCCAGCCGGCCAGCACGATCCGGCACGTCTACCTCGACACCGAGTTCCTCCGCGCAGACCTCACCCGCCGCGGCCTGGTCTCCATCGCGCTAACCGATGACGACGGCAACGACTACTACGCCGTCAACGGGGAGTTGGACGTCCGTGCCGTCTACCACGACGAGTGGATGCGCGAGAACGTCTGGCCGTACCTTCCCACCGACCCGCTCGGTGTCTTCGACTCGTTCGACAAGGACGTCCGGGCTTACGCCGACATCCGCGACGAGATCGCTGGGTACTTCGCCGACACCACCGCCGCCGAGACCCGCCTGTACGCCCGCCACGGCGCCCAGGACGTCGTCCGTCTCCACGGCCTGTGGGCCCACGACTGGGGCGTCATGCCCGAGGCGGTTCCGCGCTGGTTCATCGACATCCACGCCCTCATCGAGGAGGCCGGTAACCCCGACGGCATCCCCGAGATGGAGTCCGGCGCTCACCACCCCCTGGAGGACGCCCGCCACAACCGGACCGTCCGCCACTTCCTGGAGGGGGCCGCCGAGCAGCGCCTGCGCGCGCAGATCGCGCAGGAGCTACACCGGGCGCACCGGCCGGTGTTCGCCCCCGGGGAAGATCCCGACATCGTCGCCCGCACGATGCGCAGCATCGACGTACGCCTGGCCGAGATGGGCCACACCGCCCCGTTCTGGGTCCCCGAAGGCGGCGAGCGGTGAGCGCCCCGGCCGCACCCGACGTCCTGGACCCGCCCGCCGGGATCGTCCTCGAAGAGGAACACGACCTCGCCGGGAACTACGCCTCCGCGGTGTTCGACACCGACGGCATCTACCGGTACCTGCTCACCCGGGTCTGGGACCCCGCCCGGCCACTGGCCTGCTGGATCATGCTCAACCCCAGCACGGCCGACGCCACCACCACGGACCCGACCCTCACCCGCGTCGTCCGCTTCACCGCCGACGCCGGATGCGGCGGCCTCGCCATAGTCAACCTCTTCGCCCTGCGCTCCACCGACCCCCGCCACCTCCACCACCACCCCGACCCCGTCGGCCCCCACAACGACCTCTTCATCCGCCACGCGGCCCGCACCACCAACGGCGGCCCCGTCATCGCCGCCTGGGGCGCCCAAGGCACCCTCCACAACCGCCACACCCGGATCCTCTCCCTCCTGGCGGAAGCCGGCATCACCGCCGACTGCTACGGCACCACCGGGGCCCCCTCCGGGCACCAGCCCCGCCACGACACCAAGGAGACCCACGTGACCACCTACCGCATCGAGTTCGGCAAGGTCGGCACCGCCAACCCGGTACCCGAACTGACCCTCACCGAGGACGACCCGAACCAGTTCGCCCGCGCCGTCGCAGCCCACGCCATCCCGTACCTGACCCCGGTGCTCGCTGGCCTGGGGCACCCGGAGTACGTCGACTGCTTCTTCCGCGTCAGCCCCGACCGCTCCATGGGCGAGTTCTGGTGGCTCGACCTCACCACCGGCAAGGGCACCCGCTTCTGCCCCGCACGCATCACCGCCATCGCCGCCTGACCGCCACGACACCACGGAGACCCGATGCCCAACCAGCCCACCCGCAACCCGATCGTCATCACAGACCACGTCCTGGCCGAGGTCCTCGCCGAACGCGTCCGCCAAGACGACCGCTGGGGCCAGCAGAACCACCCCGACGGCACCGGCAATCTGTCCCAGCAGGACCGCGCCAAGTTCGCCCGCAAGTGGTGCGAGGACGCCTTCGGCGCGGGCTACGGCACGTGGGCCGACATCCTCACCGAGGAGGTCGCTGAGGCCGAGGGCGAGCGCGACCCGGCCCGGCTGCGCGCCGAGCTGGTGCAGGTCGCCGCCGTCGCCGTTGCCTGGATCGAGGCCATCGACCGGCGCACCGCCGCCCAGGACGGTGGTGCCGCGTGAGCCCGGCCCGCATCCAACGCCGCCGCACCAAAGGCTGGCGCGCACCCCAGGGCGCCGTCTACGTCGGCCGCGGCAGCAAGTGGGGAAACCCCTGCACGCAGGTCCGCATGCCCGCCCTCGACGGGTCCGAGTGGGAGCGCGAAGGCCGCTCCGGCAAGACCTCCGGCGAGCGGCACCCGTTCGTCCACCCGGACAAGTCCGTGACGTGGCACCTCGTCCAGGACGCGACCCGCGAGCAGGCCGTCGCCATGTACCGGCGCTGGCTGGAGCAGTGCCCGTCCCTGGCGGAGGCGGCGCGCGCGGAACTGGTGGGCCGGGACCTCATGTGCTGGTGCCCGCCCGACCAGCCCTGCCATGCCGATGTGCTCCTCGAACTCGCCAACCCCACCGACAGGAGCGCCTGATGCCCGAGCCCCAGCAGCCCCGTCCGGCTGATCCGGTTCCCGACCAGCCCGCGCGCCTGGTCCGCGTCGAGATCGACCCGAACATCCGCGCCCCCCTCGGCGGCTACACCCGCGCCAGGCTCGAAGACGCCGACGGCCCACTGACACCCGGGCAGGACGTGACCGTGTACGAGTCCGAGTCCGGACTCACCGGGCCCGGCCGGGTGACACGCATCGACCGCACGAACCAGCTCGTCTACCTGGCCGTCGACTGGTGGGCGCTCCGCGAGGAGCCCGCCCCGGCCCCGGTGGACCCCGCGCTCCGGCAGCGCGTCGCCCGCATCCTCGATGACGCTGGTGGGACCTACGCCAACGCCGACGCGGACACACTCGCCGACGTCGTACTCGCCGCGCTCCGGCCCGAACTGGAGCGCGCCAAGCAGGCCGAGCAGGAGGTGGCCCGCCTCACCGACCTCCTCGGCCAGTACGCAGACCGGGCCATCGAGAACGGGCAGCGCGCCGCCCAGGCCGAAGCCGCACTCGCACGGGTACGGGACGCGGCGCACCTGCTCGCCGACGGCACCGAGGCCGGATGCCGCGCGTCCATCGCCATCCTCGACGTCCCCGACGCGGCTGCCGACACCACCACCACCACCAGCCTGAAGGAGCTCCGCCCGTGACCACCGGAACCAACCCGTTCGCGAACGGCCTCTGCACGTTCGGCGAGGACCGCGCACCCGGCGCCGGATGCATCAAACCCGCAGGCCACGACGGAGCCCACTGTGTCCTCCCCGGCGACGTGGAAAGCGACGACCTCGACCCGGAGCTGGCCGAACTCCTCAACCGATGCCCGGCCGCTCACGGCGCACTGGGCCGGATCTGTGAACTGCCGATCGGCCACGCCGGGATGCACACCGGTTCCAGCGACCGCGGCGGCGCCGCCTGGGGACCCGTCGACGGATACGCACCCGAGGCATCCGACCGGACAGAAACCGGGCCCACAACCGCATCACCCCAGGCCAGTGCACCCAGCGCGGCGGACACCGCCGGGCTCCCCGTCAACACCCACGGCGGCTACTGCCCCCACTGCGGACGCGGCGACTGCTCACCCGACATCCCCACCTACACCGCCATGGCCGCCGCACTCGCACGCGTCCGCCAACTCGCAGACGAAATGCGCGACTTCCCCAACTCCCGCTGGATGGCCGACCAGATCGACGCCGCCCTCACCGGGCAGTCGGCCAACATCCAGGACCGGCCATGACCGGCCCCGCCAGCGCGCCCCGCGGCGAGCACGCCGGCCGCCCCGGCGTCACCTGGGGCACCGAACTCACCCGCGTCGAGGTCGTCATCGACGACGACCAGCCCGACCCGCCACCACCCAACCGGGCCACCAGAAGAGCCCTCACGCGAGCACGACGGAGGAACCCGTGAGCAGCACCTACTACGCGATCTGCCTGAGCCACGATCCGGCACTCGTCATCGACCGGGAGATCCGCCGTGACACCGTCGACCACCTCAACAACCGGGACGGACTCGGCGACCACCAGGCGTGCGACCTCGTCATCGGCCGCTTCTCCTACCCGCTGATCGAAGTAGCCTGCCTCGGCCGCCAACTGCCCGGCCCGACCGGCTGCACGCGCCAGCACAGCGGCGTCGAATGGATCGACTCCGACTGGCTGCGCCTCCTGCACTCCGCCAGGCCCCACACCGATCCGGAGCTGCTCCGACGGCACACCTTCGGCTGCTGGCCCCCGGAACGCCTGCACCGGCTCCGCGACGAACTCGGGCTGCCAGCCCCCGCCGTGCCGGTGGCGCCCGAAGGGAGCGGGCCAAGCCCCGCAGCCACCTGCAAGTGCCCCGGCCTCGGCGAGCACTGCGACCACCACGCCGCGCCCGAGGGCGGGAGCGAGCGGTGACCGCCGACCGATCCACCGTCGACGGCTGGCTCCGCAAACTCGAAGACGCCGCGCCGACCGTGGACGCCGGACGAGGACGCGGAGCACGCCCGGCTCATGGCCGCCGCCACCATGGCGCAGGAGGAGTTGCGGGCCGCGCTCGCCGAGGCCGGGATAGGCGGGCGGTACGACGTCGTACAAGGACTCCACATGGCCGCGCGCGCCGCGTAGCCGGGAACGACGAAGCCCCCGCCGAAACGGGGGCCGCCGGTGTCAGGCGAGCTTCTTGCCGCGCTCGACGATCCACTGCCCCCAGCTGCGGCCCCGCTCCTCCGGTACGGCGTCAGCGATCTGCTGGTACGACAGGCGGCCCTTGGTGCCGGGGGCGTTGACCTCGGCGGCGACCCTCGCCAGGCCGTCCAGCCGGTCGTCGGCGGTGCCGGCGGCGAGTCGCCATTCCATCCACGCCCGGCGGACGCGGTGCGCGGGATCGGTCTGCGACCAGTACGAGGCGTAGGCGTCCAGTTCCCGGCGGAGCCAGTGGTACTGGGCTGCGTCCTGTTCCTCGGGCGTCAGGTCGGCCCACTGGGCGGTTTCGGGCGACCGTGCGGGCGGGGCCCAGGCGGCGCCGACGACACCAATGGGGATGCGCTGGACCTCCAGCACGACGCGCCGCAGCGCCTCGACCATGCCGGTGATCTCCGCGACGCGGTCCGACCCTGCCGCCCGCGCGTCCAGGAGCTGCCGCAGGGCGACCGCGAGCATGCGCGCCACCTCGACGTCGCGGGCGCCCCGGAGTTCCGGGGCCGCGTCGAAGATCTCGCGCTGCTTCTGCGAGCGCTCCGCGTGCGCGTCCCGCTCGGCCAGCTCCTCGGGCGTCGGCCTGGGCGACTCCACCAGCGGCAGCATCGCCAGCAGTTCCTCCTTGGTGGGCGGGGCGGGGGCGTCGGCTGGCAGGACGGTCTCGGTCTGGGCCGGGCTGTGGCTGTCCGACTCGGCAGCGTGCTGGGTGGCGCCTTCGGTCAGAGCCTGGGGGAGGGCGTTGCGGTGGTCGATCCACCAGGTGGCGTCGGTGAGGGTGGCGGCGTGCCGGACGGCGGCCGGGTCGTCCACCAGTCGGGCCAGCGCGCGCTCGCGCAGGGTCTCGGCCCAGCTCACCTGCCGGGGGGTGCCGGTCAGGGCGGGCATGGCCGTCTGCGCGGTGTCCAGCGCGGTGGCGACCTGCTGGTCGTGGCGCTCGGCGCGGGCCGCAGCCCGGCAGTCGGGGCAGGGCCCCTCGGCCAGGCGGCCAGCCTTGTACTCGCGCTGGCCCTGGGTGTTGGGCCCGTAGATGTCGTGGGTGGCGGCGTGGCCGCAGGTGTGGGTGACGGTGTACTTCACGGTTCCCCCATTGCATAGTGTTGCTGTGCAGTGGTGTCAGTATTGCACAGCGATACTGTGCAAGTCCACTGCGACGGCTTGCCCTCCGAGGGCGCCGACCCGACGACATCCGGACGCGACGAAGCCCTCGCCGTATGGCGAGGGCTTCGTCAGCTCCGCCTGTGCGGAGAGGGTGAGACGGCCAGCAAGGGCCCACCCGTCAGGGTCGGTCCACCCCCGCACGGCGGGGACGACTGCAAGTGCTGAACAGGAACACCCCCGCGTGAGCGGGGAGCAGGTATGGCGGTTCACCGTGATCCGCCTGAATCCATGGAACATCCCCGCAGGTGCGGGGAGCAACCCCGGTGAACCGGGGCGGGATTACCGTACCGCAGCCGGGCGGGCGTGTCAGGCCGACTCGGTCTCGTCCAGGTCGTGGCGGGCGATGATCTCCCACAGGTCCACGCGGGCCACCGCCGCCCGGATCTCCTCCCGCGCACCCTCCGGTGCCGGGTACGGACCGATGAACTCCTCCCGGGCGAACACCACACCATCGGGCAGTTCGGCCTGGATCGCGTCCCGGTAGGCGTCGCCGATGCTGTCAACGTCGTAGCGGTCCGGGTCGCCGCCGCCGGCCTCGATGACCTCGCGGATGTAGCCCAGGTAACGCCGCTCGCTGCCGTCGTTGATCTGCGCCCAGTACGCGTACTCGGCGGTCGTCTGCGTGGCGGCGGCGCGGTGGCGGGCGGCGAGCTGGTAGACGCGGGTCCCGGAGATGCCGAGGGTCTCTGCGGCGGCCTGGGCGCCGACGTCGGCGGAGAGGTTGGCGGCGATCTCGGCGCGCTTCGCGGCGACCGCGGCTTTTGCCTGGTCGATGAGTTTGCCGACGGCGTCGTACTGCTTGCGGGGCGGCAGGTGGTCGTACTGGGTCCAGTCGATGGTCAGCATGGCGGACTGTCTTTCGGTCTGGATCGGGGCGCGGTTCATGCGTGACCGATGCTCTCGGCGATGGCCGCGTAGATCTCGTCGGCATCCTGCTGCAGGTCCGGCAGGCATCCGGCGATAGCGGCCGAGCTCGGTGCGTCGCCGAGCAAGTCCTCGGCCTGCTCCCGCGTCAGGACGACGGTGTGGTGCGGCACGAGCGCCTCGGCCCACACCGCGAGGTTGCCGGGAGTGCCGTCGTCCTCGTCCAGCTCGATGTAGAGCGCGGGCTGTTCGGCGGGCGAGTCGAGCAGGGCGCGGATGTCGGCGGTGGTGATCTGCGGGGTTCCGGACATATCGAATCCTTTGGTTGCGTGAGGATGCACGGGGAGGAGCGATCGGGTCAGAGGGCGGTACGGATCTGCTCGGCGAGGTCGAGGACGACCGAGATGGGCAGGTCTCGGGTGCCGCGGTAGGTGGTGGCCAGGCGGCCCTCGTCGCGGACGGTCGCGGGGTCGAAGCCGGGGCGGGGCTGGTCGGCGATGACGATGCGGGCGCCTTCGAGGACGGTGAGGGTGTGCAGGCGGTCGCCTTCGTCCTCGATGGCGTCGATGCGGTCGGCGAGCAGGGGGGCGATCCGGTCGATGCTGGTGAGGGTGATGCCGCTGCGGGTGGTCCGGGTCTTGATGCGGGGGCTGATGGTCCCCGGCCGGGTTTCTCCCGCCGGGGTGTAGGTGTAGGTGGCGTTCAGGTTCACGCGGGTGGCCTTCCGGGTGCGCATGGCGGCGATGGCGATGCGGTGGGCGAGGGAGGCGGCCTCGATGGCCCACCGGCCGGCCGCCTTCACCGCGGTGATGACGCCGGTGCGGCACCAGGCGCGGATGGTCGCGGTGGTGACGTTGGCCTGGAGTGCTGCGGCGGTGGTGTTCATCGGGTCCCTCCCTTTCGACATCACCCATTCAACCCTAGGATTGAATGGGTGTCAATCCTAGAGTTGAATGGGTGATGTGGAGGGGCGCCCCCATTTTTCGTGCGGACACCGGACACCGGTCATACGCTCGATGGTGTGACCGGCCTGTCCCGCGACGCCGAGGTGATCGATCGCCTCCCGTGCACCCTGCTGCCCGTGGTGCGGTGGCTCGGCCCGCGAGAGGAGCGCGCGGTCACTGTCCGCCTGGACGGGCGCGAACAGCACGCCCTTGCCGTCGAGGAGTACGACTACGGCGACCGGACCGCCTACCGCATCCGGCTCCGTGACGACCGCACGATCAGGGTGTGGTGGGACGACGGTGCGATGCGCTGGGGATGGCTCCCACCCGGCCGAGACGCCCGCCCCGCCGGCCACTGGCCCGAGCCCAAGGCGGTGCGGCGCCGGTGGTGGCCAGAGCGGGAGGGCTGGCCGGCCCTGTGGGTCCACACCGGGGGCCGGTGGCGGGAGGCGTGGCTGTGGGGCCGCGAGGACTGGCCGGACGGCACCGTGGTGTACGAGGTCGGCATGACCCCGGCGGGTGCCCAGCTCGGTGAAGGGCTGCGGCGGCACCGGCGGGTCTACGACCCGCGCAGCGTCCAGCCCCGCCGGTACGGGGCGCGGGAGGACGGCAGCCCGGCGTGACAGTGCCCCGCCGCTCGGAGGGGAGGACGACGGGGCGCCGTGGGGGGTGCGTGCATATTTGCACCGGGAGGACGCGGCGGGAAGAGGTCAGGCCGCAGCCGGCGACCAAAGAACCGTGTTCGAGGTATGCGCTGGGGATGCCAAGCGTTAGCCCTGGTCGGATGAGCCTGAAGGCGGGAGCCCTGCGGTCACAGAGCCCCCGCCGAGGCTTCTGTCATGCGTCATCTTGATCGGTCCCGAGCCGAATCTCCACCGGCGAGTCTCGCCTGCCCCGCGCAGCATGCGGTTTCGCCGCCCAGGCCTGCCTCCTGCCCGGCTGAGGCGGCGGAAATCGGTGTCCTCGGTGCGCTCTGCCGTGCTCCATGTAGTCATACGCCGAGCGTGGGGCCGCATTTTCGGCGGGTGTTAACGTCCGCTTCGGCGTAGAGCCGCGCTCACCGGCTGCTCCCCGGGTTGGACGGGGTGGCGGCGGGGCAGTCGTCGCCCGACCAGAATTTGTGGGCGAGCCCGCAGCGGCGGCACGTCAACCCGGCGTCCGGCGTGGCGTGATGCCAGTCATGCGTGTCCACCGGGTCGAGTGCGGCGCCGGCCCGGGCGAGCTGGTGGCGGGCACGATCCGGGGACGGGTACGGGCGGTAGGTCACGGGCTCAACTCTCCTCGGTGGCGGGGCGGGTGGGGGTGGCGAGGCGCGGGGTCATGACGTAGGTGGGCAGGTCGTCCTCTGCGGGCGGCATCAGCCCCACGTCGATGCCGCGCCGGTCGAGCCACGCGACAAGGTCGGGCCAGACGACCGGGTGCACCAGGAGCTGGCGGACCTCGTCATCGGCAGGCGGCTTCGCGGTCATGGCTTACTGCCCCTCTTCGGGACGAGCGGGGGCGGACCAGGGGCCAACGGGGGGCCTCTCGGGCAGTTTCGAGCCGGGGCGGCGCATGTACCAGCGCATGAATTCTCGGATGACCCTGCCTCGGGGGCTGCGGCCCTCGGGGTGTACGGCCTTGGTGGCTGCTTCGAAGGGTTCCCACTCGTCGTCGGGTGCCCGGAACTTCCGGGGGGTGTCGTAGCTGGTCTCGGGATCGGACGTCATTCCGCGAGCGTATCGGTTTGTGGCCACGAGAGACAAGGTGAACACCCGAGTTTTGTAGCCACAAAAAGCCGAGTGCTCCCCTTGTTTTGTGGCTACAAACTCGGTATGTTTGTGGCCACAAGGAAGCGGCGAGCAGGGAGACCGGACATGACCAGCAGCAACCACACCAAGGCCACCGTCACCGCCCGCCTCGTCCGCGAGTGGGAGCGGGAGCAGCGCCAGGCCCTCAACCACGGCCGCCCCTCCCTGACCGTCGCCCGCGGCTGCGCGGTCACCCTCACCCGCATGGACCTTGACGCCCTCCGCGAGTGGGCGTGGATCACCGATGGCTGGGAGGGGCGCACGAACGGCGACCTGCGCGGCTACACCGTCACCGGCACGGACGGCGAGGAGATCGGCGTCGTCCTCCAGCGTGGCCACCTCGCGCACGGCGAGTGGCTGAACCCCACCACCGGGGAGCACGAGTTCGCCGGCGAGGCCCGCACCCTCCAGATCGCCGTGAACTACGTCATGGACCGCCACGACCACCTCGCCCGCACCTCGGGCGCCCCGGCCCGAGTCCAGGACGACGAGCTGGTCCTGGAGCAGCTCGTCGCGGAGTGGATGGCGGCCTGGATGCCCGCGACGCCGGAGCCGGTCGCCTACGGCACGCCGGTCGTCTACAACGGCAGCCTCACCGCCCACCGCGGCGCGGTGTTCATCATCCAGTCGCACCACCACATGTACGAGATCACCGACTACGACGACGACTGCTGGTGCGACCCGCGCACCCACTTCACCCTCGTCGGCGAGGACGGCCACGGATGCCTCGCCCATGTCCGGCGGGAGCACTTCACCCCCGCCGCCTGACCGGCCGCCCCGGCCCGCCGGGGCGCCTACCAGGTCGCCCCGATACCGACCGCCCGACCACCCCGGCCGCGCTATTCACCTCAAGCCTCTGACCGAGAAGGAGCCCACGTTGCAGGGCATCGACCACCGCACCACCACCCCGACCGGGCCGGTCGTCTGGATCCTGTCCTCCGGCGAGGACTACGAGGGCGGCACCGTCCTCGGCGTGTACGCGACCAAGGACGCGGCGAAGGGCGCGTTCGTCCAGGCCGCCCGTGGCATCCCCTTCGCGGTCGACAAGGCGTGGCAGGACCAGGACGGCGCGGTCCACGCACGCGGCGGCTGCGACTGGGTCTCCCTCGAACCCCACCAGCTCATCACCCGCACCGAACTGACCTGATGGCCGCCCGGGTGCACGCCCCCACCGTGCACCCCACGAGGCAATCAGCCCCCGCCGCCTGACCAGGAAGGACCACCCGACATGCCCGGACCCGCCGTCACCTCCTTCGCGGAGACCGCCGCCCTGTACGCCGTCCTCAACGAGGACATGCCCGAGGCTCGCCGCATCGTCAACGACATGCTCCCCGGCGAGCGCGCCACCTTCCGCGACCAGCTCTACAAGCTCGCCGACCTCCTCGGCGCCCGCTGCGAGGCCTGCGACGCTCTGACTCCGATCGGCACCAGCGTGACGGTGAACCCGCTGTCCCTCGACCGGAAGTACCTGTGCAAGTCCTGCGCGGACAAGGCCCGCGCCCGCAGCGAATGCCCGGCCTGTGGCGCCCCTGCTGACGAGACCGGCACTCGCATCCCTGAGCACCGGCCCGGCTCACCCTGCACGGTTGACTACCGCGCGGTCTGATGGCCGCCCGTGGGAACGCCCCCCCCCAGCA
>NZ_DATDBG010000172.1:0-2918 GCF_036524955.1 Streptomyces sp. | reverse complement strand
CGCCGCCACGGCGGGCCCCGGCGTCGGGGAGCGCACGCGAGAGGGCGGCCCGATGACCGACCCCTGGACGCCGTACACCGGCGCCGCCCGCGGCACCGGTGCGCCGCACGCGGGTACCGGCGGCCGGGTACGCGTCTACTGCTTTCCGCACGCGGGCGGCACGGCCCAGGCGTACCTCCCCTGGAGGCGGGCCGCCGCGCACGCCGGGCTCGAGATCGTCCCGGTGGAACTCCCCGGGCACGGTACGCGGTACCACGAGCCACTGCTCACCCGCGTGCACGAGGTGGTGGACGGCGTGCTCGGCTCCTTCCCGAGCACCGGGCCGTTCGTGCTGTTCGGCCACAGCATGGGGGCGCGTATCGCGTACGAGACCGCACTGCGACTGCTGGCGGACGGGCTGCCGCCGCCGCTGGCCCTGGTCGTCTCCGGCAGCCGTCCCGGCAGGCCGGGCGGTCCGGTCGGCGGTACGGACGAAAGCCTGCTGACGTGGCTGCGATCGCTGGGTGGCACTGCTGCCCCGGCGCTGGGCCACCGGGCGGTGGCGAGGGCGGTGGTGCGGACGCTGCGCGCGGACCTCGGGATGCTCGCCGAGCACGGTGCCCGGGTACGTCCGCCGCTGCCGTACCCGATCCTTGCCCTGGCCGGCGCGCAGGACGAAGTGGCGCCTCCGCACGCCGTCGCCCGATGGCGAACGCTGACCAGTGCGGACTTCCGGTACCACGTGCTTCCCGGGGGGCACTTCTTCCCGCACGAGCAACCGGAGCGGGTCGTCGCGGCCATCTCAGGGGTCCTCCAGCCGTCCGGTGGCGCCGGCCGCGGGCACACCGGGCGGCCACGGTAGCGCGGTCTGCGGGCCCTGCCTCGCGCCGTCGCGATGACGGCGGCCGGCGACGGCGTCCCGCACCGGCCGCCGTTCCCGGGCACGGACCGGCACCCCGCTTCCGCACCTCGCCGAGACCGCTCACGGAGAACGCCCTCCGCGGCGGCCTCGGCTCCGGCGTGCGCAACGCGGTACGTTGTGCGATCGGCGCCGGATGTGCGCCGCCACAGGCCGCCGGAGTCCGCGTCCCGTGCCGTTCCGGATCGGTGAGGTGCCCCGCCTTATCGGCGTCCGGTGACCGGGTCCGTCTCCTCGCGGAACGGACGCCATATCCGGATTCTCCCTTTTTCATCGGTCTGTTGCCGGTCGTAACACAACCGCAAAAGGGTGCTTTACGTTCCTGTATCAGCTATCGGAAGCCCCTTCCTGAAACCGGCGGGAAAGCATTATCCGATGTCCGGCGTCGTTATTGCGGCATCTCTCGTTAAAGGCTTATCATCAGCCCGCCGGTGGTCTGACTCCGGGTCTTCCTTGCTTGGAAGGATCGACATGACGATGTTGATGTTGTCCATTCCCGCACGGCCGTGTACCACCCGTCGCCCCGACCAGTCGCGCGCCGGAGCGTCGGCGCCGAGGTGACGCGGCAGGTGAACGGCCCGAGCACCGGGAGTCGGGTGACGACCCGTCGCGCCATCTGGCCGTCGGTCGTGCCGAGGCGACAACGTCGCGGTCCTGGCTGCTTATGGGAGCCGGCGGTTCGGCGTCCGCGGATCCCGCGGCGGATTCCCGAGCGGTACCGGCCGGGTGTCCGCGTGACGGCCGCCTGTGCGACACCGCCCTCAGTATCGTCCGCCGCACGGAACGGGACAGGATCACCGCCGCCGACGGCCTGCCGCGGCCACCGGGAACACGCCCTGTAAACCTATGGCCTGACCACTCCGGAAAGTGCCCGGTGTAATCACTCGCGACTCGCCTCGTGACCGCGCACAGATTCTGCCTGCATTCCCGTCGGAATCACACCCGTTCGTCCGCTTCGGCTCCCCCCTCGTGTCCGAGAACTGGAGGGTGGAAGGAGATGATTCCATAGAGAGTACTAAAGAAAAAGGAAAGGAGCACTCTGTCGAGATCCAGGAGTGATAATGACCAGCCTGGGCTCTCCTGTCCCGCCGCCGCAGACCGGGGTCGCCGCCGACCCCGAAGCCGGCCGGGGAGCGGACGGCCGCGCCACGGAAGCCGACCGGTCGTACGGCCGTGCCCGGTGCTGCGCCTCGGCCGCGGAGACGGCAGCGGAGGTGGCCGCGAGGGCGCACCAGCGATACGCGGAGCCCTCCTTCCCGGTGAGGCGGCCGGTAGGTGTGGGGGCGGTCGACGCGGCCCGGCTCCCGCCTGACGCCGAAAGGCTCCCAGCGGTCCGCCCTCCCCGACGGGACGGTCCCCGCTCCCGGTCCGTGGAGAGGTCGGCGTCCCTGGTGACACCTCCCGCGGCCGGACCGCGACGAACAGGTTCCTTGAGTGCCACCGCCGAGTGCTACCGCCGCTTCGGCACTTCGACACCGCCCAAGACCCCGTAATCCCGAGGGAAGGTCCCCCACATGTCCGAAGACCGGGCCACTGCCCATAGAAAGCTCTACACGATCACCGAAATGGAGCGGATCAGCGGGCTGGCCGCGCACACCCTGCGCTGGTACGAGCAGTTGGGGCTGATCCACAACGTCAGCCGTGGTCCTGGCGGACGCCGCCGGTACAGCGCGGACCACCTGGGGTGGCTGGAGCTGATCGGCGTGATGCGGGCGGCCGGTCTGAGCGTGGACGACATGATCCGCTTTGCGGCACTGACCCGGCAGGGTCGCGACACCTTCTCCACCCGCTGCGGCATCGTCCAGCAGTACCGCGACGACTTCCATCAGGAGGTGGAACAGCGCGACGAGGCGCTGCGCCGGTTAGAGTCCCTCGTCCAGAGCCTGCCCGCGTCCGTGGCGGACTGACCCGCGGGGCCGTCCTCGACGGACGGGGGTGACGCCCATGGCTCTCACCGGACGGTGGTCGCCGTGGGCGTGACCGCGGCTGCCGATCGGCGGGGCGCCGCCGGTCGCGCCGG
>NZ_DATDBG010000171.1:0-3446 GCF_036524955.1 Streptomyces sp. | reverse complement strand
GAGTGACCGTACCCAGGCCGGGTTTCCGGACCGGATGTCAGCTGTACGGGAGGGTGAGCATGGACTGGTTGCCGATGCCCAGGGTGGTCGGCGCACCGCCGAGCGCGTTCCAGACCGACCTTGACCGTACCCGCCCGCCTTGAGCACAGAAGGCACCGGCGGAGGTCACCTGCACCCGGGCCCAGAAAAACTCCACCCGCGAGCGAGTCGTCAGCGAAGCCCCGCACCACGGGTCGACCGATCGTGAATGTCGCGCAGGACCTCGGCATTCGCAGGAGGCCCTGCGGGGCTGGGTGCGCCAGGCCGGGGCGGATGCCGGGGAACGAGATGACCGGATGACCGCTGCGGAGTGTGTCCCGCCGCGGGAACCGGAACGCGGCGCGGAAGGGCGGCCTGCCGGAAACCGGCGTGGATGTTGCCGGTCGCGCAGTCGTCGGGGTACCGCTCTGCGGTTGATCTGCGGCTCCGCAAGTACTGGAATCCACCCGCGCCGCGATTACCAGCCGTATCGCACGAACGTGTGACAGGGCCGAAGGCCGTACAGACCCTGCTGGTCACGGCCGCACCATGGAAGGCTTGATAGTTCCTTGCCTGGCGGTCTCCTCATGGTGGAAGATCTCTCATCCGCCGGGTCGTGGTGGTCAGGGCGGTTGCCGGTTGGGGGGCTGCAGTGGCAAAGACCTTCGCCACCTCGTGCGCGTAGCGGCCTACTTCAGGGCGCCGGCCGCGCCCGAGGCGGAGCCCAGAAACACCGCAGGAGCCCGTACTTGAACCGCCGCACCCTGCTCACCGCCCCCGCGTCGACCGCCGCCGCGGCCTCTCTGCCGACGCCGGCCTCCGCCACCGAGGCGACCGATGCAAAGGACGTCATGAGCGCCACCGCCCCGCACCTGTCCTCCGCGCGCGCCCAGCTCGCCGCCCTACGCCGGGGCGAGATCACCGCCCGCTCCCTGCTCGACCAGCTTCTCGAGCACCATGCGAAGGCCAACCCGGGCATCAACGCCGTGGTCACCCTCGACGCGGAGGGCGCCCGCGCCGCCGCCGACAACGCCGACCGGCACCTCACCGAGGCCGGCACTACACTCGGTCCGCTCCACGGCCTGCCGATGACCGTGAAGGACGCCCTCGAAACGCAGGGAATGCGCACCACGTGCGGGTCCACCGACCTCACCGACCACGTCCCCGACCAGGACGCCGGCGTCGTCGCCCTGCTGCGCGCGGCCGGCGCCCTCGTCATCGGCAAGACCAACGTCCCGACCATGTGCCAGGATATCCAGACGTCCAACCCGATCTTCGGCAAGACAAAGAACCCCTTCGATCAGACCAAGACCGCGGGCGGCTCCTCCGGCGGCCCGGCCGCAGCCGTCGCCGCCGGTCTCACTCCGCTGGAAGTCGGCTCCGACCTCGCGGGCTCCCTGCGACTCCCAGCCGCGTACTGCGGCGTCCACGCCCTGCGCACCTCCCGCGGCGCCAGCCCCATCGTGCCGACCCGCGGCCACATCCCCCGCCCACCGGGCTGGCTTACCAGCTCCGACATGATCACGCTCGGCCCGATCGCCCGCACTGCCGCCGACCTGGACGTCCTCCTCGACGTGATCGCCGCCCCATCCCTGGCCGATGGCGCCGCCTGGAAGATCCGCCTCCCCGCCCCCAAACTCACCAGCGTCAGCCAGTACCGAGTCGGCATCTGGGCTGACGACGCCTACTGCCGGGTCGACTCCGCCACCCGCGCCCTCCTCGACCAAGTCGCCGGACTCGCCCGCAGTGCCGGCGCCAGCATCGACGACAGCTCCCGGCCCGTGGACTTCGCCGAGAGCGACCGCCTGTTCCAGCGCCTCATGTACGCCACCGCCTCCGCGTCGGCGACCGACGCCGCGTTCGCCGCCGATATCGAGGCCGCTGCGGCGATCCCCGCCGACGACCCCAGCAGCTTCTACCTGCGCTCCCGCACGATGCGGCACCGCGACTGGTGCCGAGCCGACGAGGACCGGCACAAGCTCCGCGCCAAGTGGGCCGACTATTTCACCCGGCACGACATCCTCATTACCCCAGCCACACCCACCGCCGCTGTCGACGACCAGACCGACCTCCCCGTCCCGCATCGGTACATCACCGTCGATGGCGAGAAGCGTTCCTACTTCGACCAGACGAGCTGGCTGAACCTCGCTGGCCCCGTCGGGCTCCCCTCGATCATCGTTCCAGCCGGGAAGACCCCGGACGGCCTGCCCCTCGCCATCCAGATCATCGGCCCGTACCTCGCCGACCGAACGCTCATAGCCGCCGCGAAGCATCTCGCGCGACTTCTCCCAGCACCGATCGCCCCACTACTGAGCTTGTAGTTGGGGGGTGACGAGGGTTGATCGTTGCGGTATGCCGTTGTCTGAGGTATCCGCAGGGTGGTGGGCTGACGTCTGAGCGGCAGGCGTTTCCGTGAGCGGATTCGGTTGGAGGCAGCCGAGCGGTTCGCCGCAGGGGCCTCGACCGCGGTGGTCGCCAAGGAGTTACGGGGCAGCGTGCGCTCGGTGCAGCGGTGGCGCCGGGCCTGGCAGGAGGCGGGGTGCCTGACGGGGACTGCGGGGTCCTCGGCGCGGCGTTTGCGCAGGTGCTCGCGGTAGGGGTCGACAAGGCCGGCGCGGTATTTGGGGAGCGGGCGCATTCGAGCAGGCCGACGCCCTGGTCGAGGAGGCCGTGGACCTGGTGCCAGCGTTCCAGGGTCGTCTGCGCGCGGGGCCCGTCGTAGATCGGTGCGTCCAGTACAGCGGCCCAGCAGGTGCTGTGTGCCTTCACCTCGCTCAGGGCGGCTTCGCACAGGTTGTGCCGGACATGCCAGCGGTCAGCCGACCTGCACCCGTCGGGCAGGGCGCGGCGGATGGCCTCGGCATACGTCGCGGAGCCGTCACGGCGCACGACCTCGATGCCTGGATGCTCGCGCAGCCACGCTTCCAGTGTGTCGGCGGTGCGGTCGGGCAGCACGTCGATCCGCTCATGGCTCTCGGCGTCGATCACCACGGTGACACAGCGGTGCCGCCGACGCAGAGCGAAGTCGTCGACGCCGATCACGCGGGGCGTCCGCCCGGCGGGCAACGGGATGCGCAGCAGCGTGCGCAGGGCCGTGTGGCGGGACAGGCCCGCCGCGAGTCCCGCCAGTAAGCGGGCCCCGGCCCGACCTGCTAACTCCTCGACCACGGCCTGGACCTGCCCGGTCAGACGGGCCGCCCGGCGCTGGTAACGCTCCAGCACCCCGGGCACCTGCTCGCGGAAGGTCTTCCGGCAGCCGCGCGTGGGACACACCAAGCGCCGCACCTGCACCCGCACCACCACCCGCCGTCCGTCGACCGGCACGTCGGCCACCGTCCGCAGGTGAGATCCGTGCACCCGCCCCGACGACGCGCCGCACACCGGACAGACCGCGGTGCCCTGCGGAGTCCGTGCCCGCACCACGATCC
>NZ_DATDBG010000170.1:0-2737 GCF_036524955.1 Streptomyces sp. | reverse complement strand
GCTAGGAGCGGCAACTTCCCCCGGCCTTCCCTGCGACTTCCCGCGGGCGTACCGGAATGGGCTGCGGCCCGGTCCGGCAGAACGAGAGCGAGGCGTCGCTGGCTCTACTGCCGGAGATCGCCGCGACTCGTCACAGTGGCCGTCGTGGTATCTGCGGGTGGGCGGCACCTCACGACTGACCGCTCACCTCGGCCCAGGTGTGCTCGGCCGTGCCCTCTGGCTGCCGCCACAGATGCAGCCGGTGCGGGCGCCTTCCTCGCACCTTCCCGAGACGTGTCGCGCCCTGACCGAGCCCGACCGTGATCGCGTCCGGGTCGGTCAACCTCGAGCGCTGGTCAGCAGGATGAGGCGGCGGCTAGGCACCGGGCGGCGTCCCCGGTGTGACCGACGGCGGAGTAGGCCTGGGCGGCCTCCCTGCTGAGCGTGCGGCAGCGCTCCGCATCGCCCTCCGCGAGCGCGACCTCGGCGTGCGCCTCGAGGACGGCGGCCTTCCATGACGTGTCTCCCCACAGCTCCACCGACCGCGAGGCCGAGGCGAGGAAGCGGTGGGCGTCCTCGAGGTCTCCCACGCGAGCGCAGGCGGTCGCGGAAGGGACGGCGAGCATCACGGTGCAGAACCAGCACCGGTCCGGCTCCCCCAGGGTCTCTTCCGCCCGGTCGACCATGAGCCGGGCCGCCTGCGGGTCGGGCTCCGAGGCGATCAGGGTCCCGAAGATGCGTTGCAGGACGTGCATGCCCATCGGGGACCACCGCGCCAGCAGCAGTGCCTCGTCGAGCAGCTGCCTGGCCTCGTCGGGGCGGCCCTGGGCAAGTCGCACCTCGGCGAGCCGTTGCATGCCGTGTGCCTGGCCGCCGAGCGCATCGAGTTCCGCGTTGAGGGTGATGGCCTCTTCGAGCTCCGATTCCGCGCGCGTCAGGTCGCCCATCATCAGGGCCGCCTCTCCGATCAGCGCGGAGGCGAAGGCCACGCCCCGCAGCGCACCAGCCATGCGGGCCCGCAGTCGGAGCTGCTCTGCCTCGGCGATGATCTCGGGATACGGCTCTCGGCCGTAGAGCAGGTTCTCCGCGACGCACAGGTGCGCATCGAACAGGGCGCCGGCCAGCCGCTCCTGTCCGTGTGTCCGTCGCAGCTCGGTGCGGAAGCTGGGGAACCACTCCCCGCGATGGTGGGCCAGCAAGCCGTGCAGTCCTACGAGGTCGACCACCTGCCACGGGTCGTTGATCCCGCGGAGCCGTTCGCGGGCCTCGGCCGCCACTCTCCGAGCGGTCTCCATGTCGCCGGTGAAATAGGCCAGCATCCCCTGCCCGAGGAGCAGCGACGCGTCAGCCTCGTCGCCCTCGAGGTCCAGACCCGCCAGTGCCGAACGCGCGACCTCCAGGTCACCGCCCACCGCGGCGGCCCGGGCCAGCCGGGCGCGGACCAGCCGGTGCCGAGTGCCGGTGGTGATCCGCGCTGCCTCGGTGTAGGCCTCCACGGCGCCCGGCTCGCCCAGGGACATCAGCAGGTCTCCACGCCTCGCCAGGAGGCCTGGCAGGTGATCGGGGCCGGCGTGCTCGCGTACGCCGTCGACGAGGGTCAGCGCGTCGCGGTAGGCGCCCAGCGCCCCGGCGATCTCCACGGCCTGGACGGCGTACGGAACGGCCCGGGAGGCCAGTCCCGCGGCGAGGTAGTGGTGCGCGACCTGGCTCGGAGGGCGGTCGAGCCGCGCGAGCGCCTCGGCCACGCGCTGGTGGCCGCGGGAGCGCTCGTGCGGCGGCACCTCCCGCACCAGCCCTTCGCGGACGAGCGGATGCCGGAAGCGGAAGCCGGCTTCGCCGGGTTCGACCACCAGGGCCGCCAACGCCAGCTCCAGCTGGTCGTAGGTCTCGTCCTCCGTGCCGTCACTGATGGCGAGGAGCTCGTCGGTGCTGAACCCCTGACCGAGCAGGGCGACCCGCTGGAAGGTCCGGAGCGCGTCGGGCGGGAGCATGGCCGGCACCGAGCCGGAGCCGCTCACCCGGGCTCGCGCCATCTCGATCATGGGGAACGGCAGCCCTCCGGCCGTCTGCGCGATCTCCCCGGCCGCATCCGGATCCAGGTCGGGGAACCTGTCGATGAGCAGGCGCTGCGAGGCCGCAGCGTCCAACGGGTCCAGCTCGACGAGCAGCCCGGCGCCGCGGGACACCATGCTCGCAGTGACCTCCTCGAGGTGGGCGGGCGCGGGTTCGCGGTGGGCCAGCACCAGGACGACCTTCTCCTCAACCACGAAGCGGGAGAGGTAGTGGAGGAGGCGCAGGGACGCCTCGTCGGCATCGTGGACGTCGTCCACCATGAGGACCAGCCCGGACCCCGCGGCCGCGACACGCAGCAGCTCGGCGGCCGCGACGAACAGCTTCTGGTGGCTGTTCTCCCCCGTCCACCCGAGCTCCCGTCCGGTCAGGGCATGCTCGATCTCCGCTCGATAGTTGTCGCCCAGGCCGTCCAGCAGCGCGGGGTGGCGACGGCACAGTGCGCTGAGCGCTTCGAGCACCGGCGAGTAGGGCCACGGGCCCTCCACCGACGAGGCGGCTCCACGCGCCACCTTCCAGCCCTTTCGGCGAGCCAGCGCGTCGGCCAGGTCGAGGACCGCCGACTTCCCCACTCCGGCCGGACCCGCGACCAGCACGGTGACGCCCCGCCCCGTGTCCGCCTCGTCGAGGATGCTGCGTATCTGGTCACCCACGCCGCGACGCCCGAAGAGACGAGCGGCCGCAGCGC
>NZ_DATDBG010000169.1:0-23168 GCF_036524955.1 Streptomyces sp. | reverse complement strand
GCCCGACACGATCGGCACCACCGCCGGTCGGGGGGCGACGGCGATGGCCGCCGCGAAGTCGTCGAGCATCGGATCCATCAACACCGAGTGGAAGGCGTGCGACACCGCCAGCCTGCTGGTTCGGCGGCCGCGTGCGGCAAGGGCGGCGGCCACGGCCTGCACCTCGGCCTCGACGCCGGACACCACGAGAGCCTGCTGCCCGTTGACGGCGGCGATGTCGACGCCGGAGGTCAGTAACGGCGCGACCTCGTCCTCGGGTGCGGCGATCGCGACCATCGCCCCGCCTTCCGGCAGGGCCGCCATCAGCCGGGCGCGGGCGGTGACCAGCGCGGCGGCGTCGTCCAGGGTGAGCACGCCGGCGACGTGGGCGGCGGCGATCTCGCCGACGCTGTGTCCGACGACCGCGGCCGGCTCGATGCCCCAGGAACGCCACAAGGTGGCCAGCGCGATCTGCACGGCGGCCAGGGCGGGCTGGCCGACCGCGGTGTCCAGCAGCCGGGACCGGCCGGTGTCGGCGGTGAGCTGGTCGAGCAGGGACCAGTCGGTGTGGCGGCGCAGCAGGGCGTCGCAGCGTTCGACGACCGCGCGGAACACCGGCTCCCCGTCGAGCAGGTCACCGGCCAGCGGCCACCAGCGCGGGCCCTGTCCGGAGAAGACGAACACCGGCTTGGGGCGCCAGCCCACCCGCCGGACGCCGGAGGACAGGCCGGCCGCCTCCTCGCCGCGGCCGAACGCGGCGAGCGCGGTGCGCAGTTCGTCCGCCGAGGAGCCGGTGCAGGCCAGTCGGTGCTCGTGGTGGGTGCGGCGGACCGCCGCGGCGGCGGCGAATTCGGCCAGAGCCGGGCCGGGCGCGGCGAGCTTGTCGGCATAGGCCGAGGCGAGGTCGCGCAGGGCCTGTTCGTCGCGGGCGGAGACGGTCAGCACGACGGCGCCGTCCGGGGTGTCCAGCCGGGCCTGGGGGGTGACGGCGGGCGGCTGTTCCAGCACCAGGTGGGCGTTGGTGCCGCCGAAACCGAAGGAGCTGACGCCGGCCAGGGCGGGGACGTCCGCACCGGCCGGCCACGGCTGGAGGGTGTCGGCGACCCGCACTGGGAGGTCGTCGAAGGCGATGTGCGGGTTCGGCTCCCGATAGTGCACGGTCGCGGGCACGGTGCGGTGGCGGACCACCAGCGCGGTCTTGATCAGGCCGCCGATGCCCGCGGCGGCCTCCATGTGTCCCAGATTGGACTTCACCGAGCCGATCAGGCACGGCTGGGCAGGGTCGCGGCCGTCACCGAGGACGGCTCCGAGCGCCTTGGCCTCGATCGGGTCGCCGAGGATCGTGCCGGTGCCGTGTGCCTCGACGTACCCGATGTCCGCGGCCCGCACGCCGGCTTTGCGGTGGGCGGCGCGCAGCACCGCTTCCTGGGCCTGCGGGTTGGGCGCCATCAGGCCGTTGCTCGCGCCGTCCTGGTTGACGGCGCCGCCGCGGATCACGGCGTGGACGGGGTCGCCGTCGGCCAGTGCGCGGCTGAGCGGCTTGAGTACGACGACTCCGACGCCCTCGGAGCGCACGTATCCGTCGGCCCTGGAGTCGAACGGCTTGCAGCGGCCGTCGGCGGACATCGCTCCGGCCTTGCTGAAGTTGATGGCGGTGGCCGGGGAGAGCACAAGGTTGACGCCACCCGCCAGGGCCAGGTCGCAGTCGCCCCGCTCCAGGCTCACGCACGCCTGGAGGACCGCGACGAGCGAGGAGGAGCAGGCGGTGTCCACAGCCAGGCTGGGGCCGCGCAGGTCCAGCAGGTACGACAGGCGGTTGGCGGCGATGCTCAGGGCGCTGCCGGTGCCGGTGTAGGCGTCGATGGCGTCGAGGTCGCGCAGTTGGTCGGTGGCGTAGTCGAAGGTGGAGATGCCGACGAACACACCGGTGGGTGAGCCGGCCAGCCGGTCGGTGGGCATCCCGGCGTTCTCCAGCGCCTCGAAGGCGACTTCGGCCAGCAGGCGCTGCTGGGGGTCCATGCGCGCGGCTTCCTGCGGCGCGATGCCGAAGAAGGCCGCGTCGAAGCGGTCGACGCCGTCGAGGAATCCGCCCCACCGGCTGTTGGTGCGCCCGGGCTCCTGCGGGTCGTCGGAGCTGTACTCCGCGGTGTCCCAGCGCTCGGCGGGCACCTCGGTCACCGCGTCGCGGCCCTCGCTCAGCAGCCGCCAGAAGCTGTCGGGGCCGTCGACGCCGCCGGGGAAGCGGCAGCCGATGCCGATGATGGCGATCGGCTCGGCCGCGGCGGGTCCGCGCTCGGCGGCCGCGGGTGATACGGCCAGCGCGGGGGCCGCGAGGGAGGTGACGGGCTCGCCGGCGGGCCTGCCCGCTCCGGGCGCGGCGGACTGCCCGGCCAGGTGCCGGGCGAGCTTGGCGGCGGTGGGGTGCTCCCAGACGACCGTGGGTTCCAGCGGCACGCCCAGGCGGCGTTCGAGGTCGCCGACCATTGTGACCATCTCCACGGACCGCAGCCCGTACCCGGCGAACGGCAGCTCCGGGTCGACGGCGTCGGCCCGCCCGCCGGTCGCGGCGGCCAGCGCCTCGCGCAGCAACTGCTCGATCTCGGCCGCGCCCGGCGCGGGAGGCGGCGATGCGGCGTCCCGCGCGCCGGTCCGCGTGGCGGACCGGGACGTGCCGGGTGTGGCGGGCGTGTCCCGCTGCGCCGGGCCGGCGTCGGCATCCGCCTCGTCCGCCCGCCACAGCGCCAGCGGTTCCATGGTGCCCGCCAGGAGGGCGTCGAGGCAGGCCGCGCGCTGGAGCTTGCCGCTGGAGGTCTTCGGCACCGTCCCGGCGCGGGCAAGGGCGACGACGTACGCCTGCAGGCCGTGTTCGCGGGCGATCTCGGCGCGGATGGCGGCGATGACCCGGGCGCGTTCCTCCGGCGAGCGGCTGCCGCGGTACTCCTGGACGACGACGAGGCGTTCCTCGCCGTCGATCTCGCGGGCGCCGGCCACACCGCAGTCCCGCCGCAGGCGCGGGTCGACGTTCTCGACGGTGCGTTCGATGTCGTGGGGGTAGTGGTTGCGGCCCGCGACGATGATGACGTCCTTGATGCGGCCGGTGACGTAGATCTGGTCGCCGTCGGTGAAGCCGAGGTCGCCGGTGCGCAGGAACGGTCCTTCACGGGTGTCGAGGTGGGCCTGGAAGGTCTCCTCGGTGGCCTCGGGGCGGCGCCAGTAGCCGTGCGCGACGCTCGGTCCCGCGACCCACAGCTCGCCGACCCGGCCGTCGGGCAGGGCGGCGCGGGTCTGCGGGTCCACGGCGACGACCCGCTGGTCACTCGGGGAGACGCCGCAGCTGAGCACGGTGCGCACCGCCTCGCGGGGGCCCGCGTCCTCGGCGGCGCCCGTGAGGAGCCCTTCGGCCCGCAGGTCGCGGTGGACGAGGTCTGCGCCGGGTTCGGCGGCGAGGTCACTGGTGGAGACCATCAGGGTGCCCTCGGCCAGCCCGTAGGAGGGGGCGTGGGCGCTGTGCCGGAAGCCGCATTCGGCGAAGGCGCGGGAGAAGCGCTCCAGCGTCTGCATCCGGATCGGCTCCGCGCCGTTGACGGCGATCCGCCAGTTGCTCAGGTCCAGGGTCTGCCGGTCCTGCTCGGTGACCTTGGCCACCGCGAGGTCGTAGGCGAAGTTGGGGGCGGTGCTGGTGGTGGCGCCGGTGTCGGAGATGGCCCGCAGCCAGCGCAGCGGCCGTTTCAGGAACGAGAACGGCGACATGAAGGTGACCGGGAACCCGTCGTGGGCGGGGGTGAGCAGGCCGAAGATCAGGCCCATGTCGTGGAAGGGCGGCAGCCAGGTCACCATGTGCTGGTCGGGGTCGCCTCGGTAGAGCTGGCGGGATATCGACCCGATGTTGTGCATCAGGTTGCCGTGGCTGACCATCACGCCCTTGGGGCGGCCGGTGGAGCCGGAGGTGTACTGCAGGAACGCGAGGTCGTCGCGGCCGGTGCCGGGTTCACGCCAGCCGTCGGCGGCCGCGGTGTCGAGGTCGTCGACGGCAAGCCAGGCCAGGTCCCGCAGCGCCGGGGCGTGCTCGGCGAAGCGGTCGGCCAGGGCGACGGTCCCGCTCGGCGCGAGGATCACCGCGGGCTGGGCGTCCTCGATGACGCCGATCAGCCGCGGCAGGGTGCGCATCAGGAAGGCCGGGTCCGGCGGGTACACGGGCACGGCGATGAGGCCGGCGTACAGGCAGGCGAAGAAGGAGGTCACGTAGTCCAGTCCGGCCGGGCACATGATCAGTGCCCGTTCCCCGGCGGGGAAGCGTTCCCGCAGCGCCGCGGCGATCGTGCGGGCCCGCAGGTCGAACACGGCGTTGGTCATGCCGTGCGGCTCGCCTTCGCCGTCCACCAGGAACCGGAAGATCTGTTGCTCCGGGCTCTCGCCGAAGACCGCACGGAAATGGTCGACAAGCGATTCGGAATCGCGGCCCTGCATCCGACCGTCCTCTCAGTACTCGACACCTACGCGCGCGCGCCCGGTGGAACCGGCACATTTCGTGGCGATTCCACCGTATTTCCGACGACACCCGGCCCATGGCACAGATCACCGAAAACCGTTCACGTACATCGCTTGAAAAATCGGCTGTCATAGGCCGGAAGAATCGCTTGACCGACGATTCACCGGGGGATGAAGGAAATCCGATCGGCACACCTGTCGGAATTTCCCGAACGTTTCCCGCCATTCGCAAGTCAGCATCCACGAAGCCCTGCGGCCCGTCAAGGAACGGAGGGCGGGCGCCCACTGACGGGTATTCACCGGCCGGAGGGCTCGGGCCGTACGCCGCGGAGCAGCGGATTCCGGGCCGGCCGGCCACGCGCCGGACCCGCCGAAGGCGGCCGCGTGGTCGCCCGCGACGGTCGTCCGAGAGACCTCGCAGGCCGACCAGGGGGGCCGCCGCATCTCCGCAGGCGCGCCCAGGGGGCCGGGCCGCACCGAGGCGGGCCGGCAACGCAACAGCCGCCCGGCGTCGGTCGTTGATGCCGGAGGGAGGAGCCCCCGGGCCCCCTCGACGACGCGGTGCGCCGGGCGGTCGACGTGCGCCGGCAGCCGCGGATTCCAGGAGGCGTCGGGGTAGCGCTCGCCCGACTGCCCGACGGCGCACCGGATGAAGGAGATCCCGGTCGGCTCCAGCGGCGCGACGGCGGCGTTGGACAGGCTGGCGGCCACGCCGTTGCCGATCCCGGGCCTGGTCGCCGGGCGGCCGGGCCCGGACCGCGCGCCCATGGCCTGGCTGATGAGCGGGCCGTGACGGCAGGTGCGGTCGATGGACAGGCCGCCGGTCAGGTCGCCGTGGGCGGCGGTGCGGACCTGGCTGATCCAGGGCGTTCGGCCGGGCGGAGGACGGCGGAGCGCGAGCCGTTGGGCATCCGCGGGAAGCGCCCGGGGTCGCAACGGCATGGTGGTGACGAAACACTGGCGGGCGAAAGGCCGGACGCGGAGTTCGCGGCCTGCGGCGCACTTGGGCGACCGGTCGGCCTCGTCCAGGCCGAGGAAGTGGAAGAAGTGCCGGACGCGGTCGTCCAGTCGGAGTTCCGCCACCGGCGATTCACGCGGAATTCGACCATTCCAGCACCCTCCCGAAAGGTGATGCGCCCGACCCGCCCGCGTCCGTTCCGTGCGTCGCAAAACCGTCGGACTTCCACTGCCAGAGGCTTTGCGTTCCACAACCGGAACACATCGGACGATAGTCAAGAATTCCGCGTCCATCACGGTGCGGAGGCATCGGCGGGCCGACGCCGGGGGTGCCGGAGGTGTTCAACTGACCGACCAGGACAGTTGAACACCTCCGGGCCGTCCTTGAACACCCTTTGACATACCCGGCCCGGGCCGGGGTGGCTGGACTGTGCTGTCGGCCGGGTGCCAGCATGAATCACGCACTTGCCCCCACAATCCGGCAAGGCGATGGCGAAACGGACATCCCGGAGCGACTCGATCGTATTTCTCCCATGGGAAACCCGCATTACCAGTGTCCCGTTTTGTGCACGACCAAGCCGAAAAGAGGGCCGGAGACACATGCAGAAGATCCTCGATGCGATCCTTGCGGGCGAGCCGGGTGAGGTGGGAAGCCTCCCGGTGCCCGAGTTCTACCGGGGTGTCACCCTGCACGCCGACGAGACGGCGATGTTCGAGGGGCTGCCAAGCCGGGAGAAGGACCCGCGCCGGTCCCTGCACCTGGACGAGGTGGCCACGCCCGAGCCGGCCGCGGGTGAGGTGCTGGTCGCGGTGATGGCCAGCGGAATCAACCACAACACCGTGTGGTCCTCGATCTTCGAGCCGCTGCCGACCTTCGGCTTCCTGTCCCGCTACGGCAAGACCTCCCCGCAGGCCGCCCGGCACGACCTGCCGTACCACGTGCTCGGCTCCGACCTGGCCGGTGTGGTGCTGCGCGCCGGCGAGGGCGTGGTCGCCTGGCGCCCCGGCGACGAGGTGGTCGCGCACTGCCTGTCGGTGGAGCTGCACCACCCCGACGGGCACGGGGACACCATGCTCGATCCCGAGCAGCGGATCTGGGGCTTCGAGACCAACTTCGGCGGCCTGGCAGAACTGGCTCTGGTCAAGGCCAATCAGCTCATGCCGAAGCCGGACCACCTCACCTGGGAGGAGGCCGCCGCCTCCGGCCTGGTGAACTCCACCGCCTACCGGCAGCTCGTCTCCCCCAACGGCGCCCGTCTCAAGCAGGGCGACACCGTGCTGATCTGGGGCGCGTCCGGCGGCCTCGGCTCGTACGCCACGCAACTCGTGCTGAACGGCGGGGCGACCCCGGTGTGCGTGGTGTCCAGCCCGGAGAAGGCGGAGGTGTGCCGTCGCATGGGCGCGGAGCTGGTGATCGACCGGGCCGCCGAGGGCTACCGCTTCTGGAAGGACGAGCGGACGCAGGACCCGCGCGAATGGCGGCGGTTCGGTGCGAGGATCAGGGAGCTCACCGGCGGTGACGACCCGGACATCGTCTTCGAGCACCCGGGCCGGGAGACCTTCGGGGCCAGCGTGTACGTGGCGCGCCGCGGCGGCACCATCGTGAGCTGCGCGTCCACCTCGGGTTACGAGCACACCTTCGACAACCGCTACCTGTGGATGAACCTCAAGCGGATCATCGGCACCCACTTCGCCAACTACCGGGAGTCCTGGGAGGCGAACCGCCTCATCGCCAAGGGTCGGATCCATCCCACCCTTTCGGCGGTGCGCCCGCTGGCGGAGACCGGCCAGGCCGTCCACGACGTGCACCACAACCGGCACCAGGGCAAGGTCGGCGTACTGTGCCTGGCCCCGACCCAGGGGCTGGGGGTCCGTGACCCGCAGATGCGGGCCCGGCACGCCGCGGCGATCAACAGGTTCCGGGTGGACGCCGGGGCGGCGGCCGACTGACCTGGCCGCACCGGAGCGGACTCCGGCCGACTGCGGAGAACCGGCAGAAAGGCCGGCGGGAAAGCCGGCGGGACAGGCCGGGCGGACGAGCAGCGGAAAGGTCGGCGGGCGCGCCACCCGCCGACCCGGCTGCCTGCGCGACCGGGCTCAGTTGCTGCCGAACGCCTCGGTCAGGGTCCGAGGACGCATGTCGGTCCACGATCGCTCAACGAACTCGACGCACTCCTGCCGCGCCGCCGGACCGTGAATCACCTCCCAGCCGGCCGGTACCGGGACGAAGTCCGGCCACAACGAGTGCTGGCCCTCGGCGTTGACGAGTACCGAAAAGCCGGCCTGTGGATCATCGAACGGATTGACCACCAGTGACTCCCTTGCGTGCGATGTGTTGTCCGGCGGACGGCGCCCCTCGACGGTGAGCGGGCCGTGCGCGGCAGACAGTGGTCGAGGAGCGGTCTACGCGCGTCGTCACACTATGTGTTCGACGGCAGCGGGGATACGCGACGGGACTCCCGCGCGCCGGTCTCGCCCGGGGTGCTCTGTCCCTCGACGTCGCTGGCGAACTGCAGCCAGCGGTCGGCGCAGATCCTGGCCACCCGTGCCACGTCGGCGGCACGGTGCGCCGGGATCCCCGCAATCAGGTCCTGCCGCTGCTCCTGCGTCAGCAGATGGCTGCCGAGTAACTGCAGCAGGGTCCGGCCGGTCTGCGACATGCGCAGGCTCGGGTCCCTGCGCATGCTGGAGAGCACGCTTTCGCACAGGACCGGCGGGGTGCCGACCGCGGGCTGCTCCGGTGCCCGGGACTCGGCCTCGTAGGAGGCCGGGTCACCGCTTTCGGCGGGGCGGAGCTTGGGCGGGACCGGGTCCTGCCCCAGCCTCATCCGCTGGCGCACGTCCCGTGCGGTCGCGAGAGCAACCCCCGCCCTGCTCGCGATCTCCCGCAGTGAGGCGTCCGGCGTCTCGGCGATGACCCGGCTGGCGGCGATGCGGCCGGCGGCGCCGTTGACCGGGCGGTTGCGCCCGTCCCGCCCTGTTCTGAGGGTCAGTTGCGCCACCGCCTCGTCGTCGGCCCGGCCGCGCAGCGAGCCCACCACGCCCGGGGACAGGCCGGTGACCCCGGCGATGCGGCGATCGGACCAGTGCGGGTGGCTTCGTACGATGCGCGCGGCGGCGGCGACCCGGTCCTGCCGCGACAAGGGCATCCCGTGCTCGGCGTTGAGCTTCACGGCCAGCACGAAGACGTCCTCCGCGGTCCCCTCCACGAAGTGGACCTCGATGTGCTCGTCACCGCGCAGCATGGCCGCCCGCAGCCGGTGCATGCCGTCCACCACCCGCATCGTGTCCCGGTGGACGACGATGGGAGGCAGCGCCGCCTCCGATTCGGCGAGGGTGATCGCGTGTTCCTCGACCTCGCCCTCCAGACGCGGGGTGTCGGACGGCAGGATGGCGCTGATCGGCGTCAACTGTGTTCGGCTGCAGATGCGTTGCTCGCCGACGGGAGTCTTCGGCTCGTCACAGACCAGTAATTGGGACACGGAGTCCTTCCTCTTCAGCTCTTCAGCTCTTCAGCGAGCGGCTGTCGCCTCGTGAGCGACCGCTCGTGACCGGCAGAGAAACGTGTGGCTTCGGCTGAGCTCACCAACCTCCTACGTGTCCGGCGCGTGGAGGGATCCGCACCGCGGCGGCCACCCGGCGGGGCCGCCGCGGTGCGGGACGAGGATCCCGGGAATCCCGCTGCTCCCCGGGGCGTGCGTCCGGCCGCCGGACGTGCGGACGACAGGTGGTCCCACGGCCGTACGGAGCGGACGCGACCGGGTGCCCCGGGCGGCGGTCACCTCATCGACGGGCGACCGCGACGGCCGGTGTCGGAGCACTCGGTGCGTCGCTCGGACTCGCCGCTCACGTGCAGCACCTCCCCAGGGACCGGGCCCGGATATGAACGTTCACACGGCTTGATAGCGAGGGGCCGAGGCGAGTGTCAAGAACACCTGCCGGGCCCGCGCCGGAGTCCGGAATCCCGTTCTCCCGAAGAGGGAGAGACATGGAGCCCGGCCACCACCGCATAGGTATAAGGAATGAGCCGCCCCGGCGCCAGAGGCCCGGCCCGGCGATCTGGCCCGGCCCGCTCCTCCGGCCACCGGCAGAACTGCCGGTAGTGCCCTCTGACCTCCACCGTTCACGCACAGGCCGCGCTCGGATAACCTGATCGCCTTCCGAGTCCAGCGAGGCGTCATGACCACGCACCGGGGTCGTCACGGCCCGACCATCATCGACGTGGCACAGGCCGCCGGGGTCTCGCGGCAGACCGTCTCGAACGCCCTCAACGCGCCCCGGCGCCTGCACCCGGACACCCTGGCCCGCGTGCTGGCCGTCGTCGAACGGCTCGGCTACGTCCCCAACCGGATGGCGCGCTCGCTGCGCACCCAGGACACCCGGCAGATCGGATACCGGCTGGACCCCGAGGAATTCGGCCCGGTCGGCGTCTCCCAGGACCGCTTCCTGTACTCCCTCACCTCGGCCGCCGAGGCCGAGGGCTACCTGCTGCTGCTGTTCTGCCGCGGGCGGACCGGGGACGAGCTGGCGCGCTACGCCGACATGCTGCGTACCGGCACCGTCGACGGTTTCGTGCTGTCCGGGGTCGGTCCCGACGACCCCCGGCCCCCGTGGCTCAAACGGCGTCAGACCCCGTTCGTGTGCTACGGGCGACCGCCGACCACCGGGCCGGACGACCTGTGGGTCGCGGTGGACGCGGCGGCGGGTACGGCGGCTGCCGTCGACCACCTGGTCGCCGCCGGGCACCGGACGATCGGTTTCATCGGGTGGCCGGGCACGTCCGGCCAGGACGAGCCGCGGCTGACCGGCTGGCGGCGGGCGATGCGCGGGCACGGGCTCGGCACCGACGCCTGCGACCACGCGCTGGACACCCCGTGGGAGAGCACCCGCGGCGCCCTGCGCCTGCTCAGCCGCACGCCCGTGCCGACCGCCGTGGTGGCCGCCAGCGACGCCTTCGCACTGGGCTGTTACGCGGCGGCGCGGCACCTCGGGCTGGAGGTCGGCCGCGACCTGGCGGTGGTCGGTTTCGGCGACTGCCCCACGGCCTCCCTCATCACCCCCGCCCTCACCAGCGTCGGCCCACCGTTCCAGGACATCGGGCGGGCGATGATACGGCTCCTCGTCGCGCGACTGCGCGAGCAGGTCCCGGAGGAGCCGGGTGTGCTCCTCGCGCCCTCGCTCGTCGTCCGCGACAGCGCCAGGGCCGGTCCGCCGGACCGGTCGGGCACGGGCCCGGAACGGTAGGTCGACGCGCGTAGCGTGTCCGGGGCGGGCCGACGAGCGCCCGCGCGGAGGATCACGCGCGGTCGGCCGGGCCGTCTGAGGAGGGCCCGGCGTCGGGCTTGGCGTCCGCTGTGGCGACGTCGCGTCCCGGGGTGCCGTCGCGGGAGTCGGCCGGGGCGGCATAGCCGCGCAGTCCTCTGCTGCCGGAGCCGTCGGCGTGGGCGCCGGGGGCGCCGAGGTTCTTGCGGACCGAGTCGAGGATGGTCAGGCCCTGGCCGACCAGGCCGGCGGCGATCTCGCCGAGGCCGTCCGCGCCGTTGAGGACGTTGACGTTGGCGCCGGACAGGCCGCCCGCGGCCTCCTTGACGATCTGCGGGAGCTGGTCGATGAGCAGCCGGTCGAGGGCGACCCGGTCGTGCGAGGCGGCGGCTGCGGCCTGGACCCGCATCCGCTCCGCCTCGGCGGCGGCCAGCACCCGGATGCGTGCGGCCTCCGCCTCGGCGGGCTTGACGATCTCGGCGACGAGCTGCTGCTGGCGCAGTGCGGCGGCGCGCAGCGCCAGTTCGGTCTGGGCGGCGAGCACCTCCTGCTGGGCGTGCGCCAGCGCCAGCGGTCCGGCCTGCGCGGCCTTCGCCTGGGCCCGGTCCACCTCGGCGTTGTACTCGGCCTGCACGATCGCGGTGTGCCGGGCGTACTCCGCCTGCTTGCGGGCCGCGGCCTGCTGCGCCTCGGCGGACGCCTGGGTGGCCTGGGCCTGGGCGATCTGCGCCTGCCGCTGGATGGCCGCCTTGTGCGGCCGGGACATCGCCTCGATGTACCCGGTGTCGCCGTCGTCGATGGACTGGATCTGCAGCGAGTCGACGCTCAGCCCGATCTTGGCCATCTCCGACTTGGAGGTCTCCAGCACCTCGGAGGCGAGCTTCTGCCGTTCGGTGACGATCTCCTCCACCGTCATCGAGCCGATGATGGCCCGCAGGTGGCCGGCGAAGATACGGCCGGTGAGCACCGACATCTGGTCCTGGTCGGACAGGAAGCGCTGCCCGGCGTTGACGATGCTCTCGTGGTCGTTGCCGACCTTGAACGCGATGACGGCCTTGACCGTCAGCGCGATGCCCTGCCGGGTCACGCACTTCTCGGCGACCTCCGCCTCGCACATGGCAAGGGTCAGGAACCGGGTCTTGCGGAAGATCGGCAGTACGAACGTGCCGTGGCCGGTCACGACGCGGAACGGCGCACCTCCCAGCCCTCGCCGACTGCCCGAGATCAGCATCGCCTCGTCGGGCGCGGGCACGCGGTAACCGAACATCTTCGTCTCCTTCACATGCGCGGCTCAGCCGGCCGGGGCGTCGAGCGGGTCGGCCCACTCGATGACGTCCACCTGGCGAGTGCCGCGGGAGTCCACCACCAGGACCGTGGTCCCCCTGGCCAGGGGTTCGTCGGACCAGGCGAGAAACGTCTCGGTGCCGCCCCTGACGCGCACCAGTACCTCGCCGGGCCCGGCCGTTCCGCGTGTGGCGATGAGCAGTTCCCCCGTGCAGCCGATCACGGCATCGTCCCGTGCCATCAACGGCCGCCCCTCGTCGTCGTGGTTCTGGTTTTCTCCGGCCGAGACCATCCTCCCACCCGGGATGCCGCGCCGGACGGCCCCGGGAGGTGCCCAGGTGCCGTGACCGCGCATTCGGTCGTCGTACCGTATGACATATCCCTCCCGATCGTGATCTGCCGGAATGCCCGCAACACCGTCCGCGGTTCGTGTTCCTGCGGCACCCGGACCCCTGGACCGTGTCCGCCCACCGGTTCGGCGAGCCGTCCCCGGTGGGCTCGTGCCAGGGTGAGGGCAGGAAACGTAGTGGTGGGAGGCTGGATGTTCCGGGGCTTGACGATGCCCTTGATCCGCAGGGCGTCCGACGGGACCGATCGCGACCGTACGACGGCGGCGTCCGCGTGGGCGTACATCCGTACCGAGACGGGCAGCGCCGCGGTGCTGCTGGCCGCCGCGGTCGCGGCGCTGATCTGGGTGAACGCCGCGCCGGGCAGCTACGAGACGGCGTGGGCGACGCATCTGTCGGTGCGGCTGGGCGCCTGGAGTGTGGACCTGGACCTGCGCGAGTGGGTGAACAGCGGGCTGATGACGCTGTTCTTCCTGGTGGTCGGCCTGGAGGCGCGCCGCGAGTTCGACCTGGGCGAGTTGCGGGACCGGCGCCGTATCCCGCTGCCGATGGTGGCCGGGATCGCCGGCATGGTGGTGCCGGTCGCGATCTACCTCGCGGTGAACGCCGGCCGCCCGTCGATGCACGGGTGGGGCACGGCGATGTCCACCGACACCGCGTTCGCGCTGGGCATGCTGGCGCTGCTCGGCTCGCGCTTCCCGCGGCGCCTGCACACCTTCATCCTCACCGTCGCGGTGGTGGACGACTTCGTGGCGCTCGCGGTGATCGCGGTGGCGTACAGCGACCACATCTCGTGGACCCCGCTGCTGGTGGGCGTCGGGATTCTGCTGGTCGTGCTGGCGGTCCGGCGGGCCGGGGTGCGCAGGGGCCTGGCGTACGCGGTGCTGGGCATCGCGGCGTGGGTGGCCCTGCTGGACTCCGGGGTCGACCCGCTGGTGGTCGGCCTGGTGCTGGGCCTGCTGTCGTACGCGTACCCGGCCCCCCGCGACGCGCTGGAGCGCGCCACCGGACTGTTCCGCTCCTTCCGCGAACAGCCGACGGCCGAACTGGAGCGGGAGGCGCGGCTGGGCATCACCCTGGCGGTCTCCCCCAACGACCGGTTGCAGCGGATCTGGCACCCGTGGAGCAGCTATGTGATCGTGCCGCTGTTCGCGCTGGCCAACGCGGGTATCCAGATCGACGGCGCGCTGCTGTCGGACGCGTTCACCTCGCCGATCACGCTGGGCATCCTGCTCGGCTACGGAGTGGGCAAGCCGGTCGGGATCGTCGGCGCGTCGGCGCTGGCCACCCGGTTCAGCCGGGGCCGGATGCGGCCTCCGGTGGGCTGGGCCGCGGTGCTCGGCGGCGGCACCATCGCGGGCATCGGCTTCACCGTGTCGCTGCTGATCGCGACGCTGGCCTTCGACGGGCGGGAGCTGGAACAGGCGAAGATCGGGGTGCTCAGCGCGGTGGTGTTCGCGATGCTCGCCACGACGGTGGTGGCCCTGGTGACCGCGCGGCTGCCCGAGGAGCGGCGGGCGCGGGCGCTGCTCGGCACCGCGAAGTCCCTGGTGGACCTCGCCGAACCGGTGGACCCGGCCCGCGACCACGTACGGGGGCCGCTGGACGCGCCGGTCACGGTCGTCGAGTACGGCGACTTCGAGTGCCCGTACTGCGGGCAGGCGGAGGACGTGGTCCGCGAACTGCTCGCGGACTTCGGTGATGTGCGGTACGTGTGGCGCCATCTGCCGCTGGCCGACGTGCACCCGCACGCCCAGATGGCCGCCGAGGCGGCGGAGGCCGCCGCGGCGCAGGGCCGGTTCTGGGAGATGCACGACCGGCTGATGGACCGTCAGGAGGAGCTGAAGATCAGGGATCTGCTGGAGCACGCGCAGGCGATCGGCCTCGACGTGGAGATCTTCCAGCAGGCGCTGCGCGCCCGCGGGGGCGCGCAGCGGATCGCGCGGGACATGGAGTCGGCGGCCCTGAGCGGGGTGTCGGGCACGCCCACGTTCTTCGTCAACGGGCGCCGCCACCACGGGGCGTACGACATCCATGGGCTGTCCGCGGCGGTGCTGGCGGCGCGCGACCGGGCGCTGCTGGTGGAGCGCGGACGCGACCGTAGCGGCCGGTGAGCCCGGGGCTCGCGGCCGTCCGGTTCTGTCGGCGTTCGGGTGCTGGCGGGAACGGACGTGTCCGTCTCAGTGCTGCACTGACCGTACCGCCAGGGGTACGTCGGGGGCCTGGTGGCCGCCGCTGGCCATCATGCGGACCTCGCCGTCCGCGCTGATCTCCGCGCGGACGATCCCGGTCTCGTCCTCGTAGATCGGGTAGCCGCCCGCTCCGGACTGTTCCGTGCGGTGGACGACGACGACGTCGTCCTCGACGGCGGGTGCCTGGAAGACCAGTTCGTAGTTCTCGGGGTACTCCGTGCTCTCCGGGTCGTCCATGGATGCCTCCCGGGCAGGGCGAAAAGGACCATACGTCTTCCCATCATCCCTCGCGGCGCGGCCGCCCGCCTCCCCGGGTGAGCGGTCCGTCCGGCACGGGCCCGGTGACGGACCGCGACCGGCTGCGGCAGCCGGCTACGGCAGCCGGCGCAGCCACGCCGCGGCAGCCGCGGGGTCCGCGACGAGCGGTACGCCGGCGGGCGGCGGCGGGCGGCGGACGACGAGGACGGGCAGGCCCGCCTCGCGGGCGGCGGTGAGCTTGGCGGAGGTGGCGGTGCCGCCGCTGTCCTTGGTGACCAGGAGGTCGATGCGGTGCTCGTGCAGCAGGGCGCACTCGGCGTCCGGCGTGAACGGGCCGCGGGCGAGGAGCAGCCGGTGACACGCGGGCAGCGGGGGCCCGGGCGGGTCGACCGAGCGGATCAGGAAGAAGATCCCCTCCAGGGCGGCGAACGCGGCGAGGTCCCCCCGGCCCGTGGTCAGGAACACCCGCCGCCCGAGCGCGGGCAGCAGCGCCGCCGCGCCCGCCAGGCTGTCCGCCCACAGCCAGCGGTCGCCGGGCCCGGCCGCCCAGCCGGGCCGCCGCAGCACCAGCAGCGGGATTCCCGCCGCCGCGGTGGCCGCCACCGCGTTCCGGGTGATCGCCGCCGCGAACGGGTGCGTCGCGTCGACCACCGCGTCGGTACGCTCCCGGCGAAGCCACCCGGCGAGCCCCGCCGCTCCCCCGAAACCTCCGATACGACTGCGCCCGGCCGCGGGCCGCGGCTCGGTCACCCGCCCGGCCAGCGAACTGGTCACCTCCAGCCCGGGATCCCCGCTCAGCAGCTCCGCCAGCAGGCGCCCCTCCCCCGTCCCCCCGAGGATCAGCACCCGCCGCATCGCAGCCACCGCGAACCGCCCGGCCGCCGCATCCGAACCGCCCCCTCCGGCGCGGCCCGCACCGCGCCCGCCGCGCGCCGGCGGGCCACCGTGGCGGGTCGGCGCTCCGGAAGAGCGCGGACCGGAGCGTGCCCCGTCAGCGCGGGCCGCGGCGCCGCCCGCGGCCTCGGCACCCGCCGCATCAGGACCCGCCGGCCCTGCGGAGCAGGTACGTGTCCATGATCCAGCCCTTGCGCCGCCGGGCCTCGGCGCGGGTGGTGCGGATGCGGTCGGCGACGTCCGGGAGGGGGCCGGAGATCAGGATCTCGTCGGGGGTGCCGAGGTAGGCGCCCCAGAAGATGTGGAGGCCGGGGTCGGTGAGTCCGGCGAAGGCCTGATGGGCGTCGAGCATGACGACGACGTCGTCCACGCCGTCCGGGAGACCGCCGTCGGCGAGGCGTCGTCCGGTGGTGATCTGGACCGGGCGGCCGACCTGGTTGAGCCCGGTGCGGTGGCGGGCGGCGAGCGTGGAGACGCTGCTCACGCCCGGGACGACGGTCCACTCGAAGTCGTCGGCGCCGCGGGCGTGCACCTCCTCCAGGATGCCGAGCGTGCTGTCGTAGAGCGCGGGGTCGCCCCAGACGAGGAAGGCGCCGCACTCGCCGTCCGCCAGTTCCCCGGCGATCAGCCGCTGGTAGACGTCGGCGCGTTGGCGGCGCCAGTCACCGACGGCCGGCGCGTACGCCGCGGTCGGGGCGGTTCGGTCGCGGTCCGGGTCGCGGGCGACGACCACCCGGTGGGCCGGGCCGGCGTACCGCCGCAGGATGAGCTCGCGCAGGGCCGTCAGGTCCGCCTTCTCCTCGCCCTTGTCCAGCAGGAAGAACACGTCCGTGCGGCCCAGCGCCCGTACCGCCTGGAGGGTCAACTGGTCCGGGTCGCCCGGGCCGATGCCGATGACGTGGATCTGTTTCACGGACCGGAGTCTGGCACAGGACACGTGCGACGCATTGACGCGGCTGTTCGCGGGACCGTACCTTTGGCCCCTGTGACGGTGTGAGGAAGCCGGTGGAAATCCGGCACGGTCGCGCCACTGTGAATCCGGTCACCCGCAAGGTGACCGGCCAGTCAGATACTCCGCCGTCACGACGCCCCATTGACCGAGGGACGCTGAATCCCTGAAGGAGGCCCATCCGTGAGCACCGTGTCCACTTCCGCCGGTTCCGCCACGCCTGTCGTCCTGCCGGTGTCCAAGGCGGTGTTGTGGCTGGTCGGCACCGCGATCCTGGCGTTCGCCGTCTACTACTTCATCGGTGTCGACCAGGGCGCCGTCTCGGTGTTCGGCAAGGACATGCACATCCACGAGTTCACCCACGACGCCCGGCACTTCCTCGGTTTTCCCTGTCACTGAGTACGGTCCGACGCGAACGAGCTGACAGACCTTACTGACTGATCGAACTGACGGATCGGCAGACATTTCGACATGGAAAAGCGACTCATTCTGCGCGGCGTCCTGGCCGGCGCCGTGGCCGGCTTTCTCGCATTCGTCTTCGCGCGGATCTTCGCGGAACCGCAGATATCGAGGGCGATCGGCTACGAGAGCGGGCGGGACGCGGCACAGGCGGCGCTCGACAAGGCCGCCGGGCTGCCCGCGGAGGCGGCGGGTGCCGAACTGTTCAGCCGCAGTGTGCAGGCCGATGCGGGCCTGGGCGTCGGGCTGGTGTTGTTCGGCACGGCGATGGGCGCGATGTTCGCCGTCGTCTACGCGGTGTACCTGGGCCGGGTCGGCGGTCTGCGGCCCCGCAGCCTGGCGCTGCTGGTCGCCGGCGGCGGTTTCCTGGGCCTGTACCTGGTGCCGTTCCTGAAGTACCCGGCCAGTCCCCCGGCGATCGGGCACGAGGACACCATCGGGGCCCGCACCGGGCTGTATCTGATCATGGTGGTGTGCTCGCTGCTCTTCCTGGGGCTGGCGGTGTGGCTCGGGCAGCGGCTCAGGTCCCGGTTCGGGAACTGGAACGCGACGCTGCTGGCCGCCGGGGCGTTCGTGGTGGCCGTCGGCGTGGTCATGGCGCTGCTGCCGGCGGTCGGGCAACTGGCTTACAACAAGGAACACTTCGGCCGGCACACCACCGAGACGCCGCTGCCCCTCACCGACGACGGGGGCAGGATCGTGTATCCCGGGTTCCCCGCGGACGTGCTGTTCTCCTTCCGCGTCTACTCCGTGGCCGCGCAGCTCCTGCTGTGGTCGGTGCTCGGCCTGGTCTTCGCGCCGCTGGCCGAGCGGGCGCTCGGGCAGCGGGCCGGTGCCACAGGGGCGGCCACACGGGTCGGTCCGGTCGGGGCGTGACCGGTTCCGCCACCGACGGTTCCGGCGGGGGCGGTTGCGCACCGGCCGCGTGGCAGTCGGGCCTGGCGGCCCTCGGTCCGTTCTTCGCCGTGCGGACGCATGACGCGGGCCGGCCGGCCGCGCCTCCCTGGCGGTCGATGGCGGAACTGCGCACCGATCCCTCCGTGCTGCGCGAGCGGGTGGCCGCCGTCCGCGGCGCGCTCGCCTCGGGCGGCGGGCGGCCCCCGCGGGACGTGGAAGCGCGGGTGGCCGCCTCGGTGGCGCATCTGGGGGTGGTCGCCCGGCTGGTCTCGCCGTGTCTCGCCCTCGCCGTGCTGTACGGCGAGGTCCCGTACGGGCTGCGGCTCGCGGCTCTGCGCTGGCAGCCGGCGCTGGGCGGCCCGTACCCCCTGTCGCTGCCGGCGAGGCCGGCGATCGCCGGGACCGATGACGCGGGCAGCGGGCCCGACGAGCTCGCCGACGCCCTCACCCGCGAGGTCTGCGACGGCCCGGTACGGGAACTGGGCGAGGAGTTCGCGGCGCTGCGGGTCTCCCCGCGCATCGCGTGGGGCAACGTCGCCTCGGCGGTGAACGGCGCCGCGGGCATGATCGCCGCCGCCCGTCCCGACCGGGCCGCACGGGCCCGTACCGTCGCCGCGCTCGTGCTGGACCGGCCACCGCTGCGCGGTACCGCCACCCGTACGTCCACCGGGGCGTTCCAGCGGCGCTCGTGCTGCCTGATCTACCGGGCGGCGCCCGGCCGCGCGGGTGCGCTGTGCGGTGACTGCGTGCTCCGGCGATGACTGCGTGCTCCGTCGGACGTGACAACAGGCCGGCGGGCCGGGGGTGGGGGCGCGGACTTATTGCGAGTAGATTGCAACTAGTAATCTGCCGCACTTAGGCGCTCACGCCCCTGACGGAGGACGAACGTATGACCACCACCACCGAGACCGCGGTCGCCGTCGCCGGGTCCCGCTGGCGACGGATCTCCGACTCGATGACCAGGGCGGAGTGGGGGCGGCTGGCCGGGATGGGCGCCTTCGTCGTGGCGTTGCACGTGATCGGCTGGCTGACGCTGGTGCTGATCGTCGCCCCGCAGCACTACAGCCTCGGCACGAAGTCCTTCGGCATAGGCATCGGCGTGACCGCGTACACGCTCGGCATGCGGCACGCCTTCGACGCCGACCACATCGCCGCGATCGACAACACGACGCGGAAGCTGATGAGCGAGGGCAAGCGCCCGCTGTCGGTCGGGTTCTGGTTCTCGCTCGGCCACTCCAGCGTCGTCTTCGCGCTCGCCTTCCTGCTGTCGCTCGGGGTGCGGGCGCTGGCGGACCCGGTGGCCGACGACAACTCCACGCTGCACGACGTCACGGGATGGGTCGGCACCACCGTGTCGGGCACGTTCCTCTACCTCATCGCCTTCATCAACCTGCTGGTCCTGGCCGGGATCTGGAAGGTCTTCCGGCGGATGCGCCAGGGCCACTTCGACGAGGCCGCACTGGAGGAGCAGCTCAACAACCGCGGCTTCATGAACCGCCTGCTCGGCCGGGTGATGAAGTCGATCACCAAGCCGTGGCAGATGTACCCGCTCGGCCTGCTGTTCGGCCTCGGCTTCGACACCGCCACCGAGATCGCGCTGCTGGTACTGGCCGGTTCCGGGGCCGCCTCCGGGCTGCCGTGGTACGCGATCCTGTGCCTGCCGGTGCTCTTCGCGGCGGGGATGTCGCTGCTGGACACGATCGACGGCTCGTTCATGAACTTCGCCTACGAGTGGGCGTTCTCCAAGCCGGTCCGCAAGGTCTACTACAACCTGACCATCACCGGCCTGTCGGTCGCCGTGGCGCTGATCATCGGCACCGTGGAACTCCTCGGCCTGGTCGCCGAGAAGGCGGGGCTGCACGGCGCCTTCTGGGACTGGGCCGGCGGCCTCGACCTCAACATCGTCGGCTACCTGATCGTGGGACTGTTCTTCGGCACGTGGGCGGTCGCCGTGGCGGTCTGGAAGTTCGGCAACATCGAGGAGAAGTGGTCGGCCGGGCTGCGGCCCGCCGAGCAGAAGGCGGACTGACCGGCAGGGGGGCCGTCCCACAGGGGAGGACGGCCCCCGCCGTCATACGGTCGGCGGCCTGACGCCCGTCACGACCGTCGCGTACGACTCCTCGTCCGTGGCGACCCGCGGCCGGAGGCCGCCGTCGCGGACGATCCCGACCGCGGTCCGCGCCTGCCGCTGGCCGGTCTCGAACAGCAGGGCGCCGCCGGGCGCGAGCCACCCGGCGGCCTCGGCGGCCACCCGGCGCAGCACGTCGAGCCCGTCGGGTCCGCCGTCGAGCGCGACGCGCGCCTCGTGGTCTCGGGCCTCCGGCGGCAGCAGGCCGACGGACTCGGTGGGTACGTAGGGCACGTTGGCGGCGAGGAGCCCGACCCGGCCGCGCAGGTCGGCGGGCAGCGGCGCGAACAGGTCACCCTGGTACACCTGCCCGCCGAACGGCGCGACGTTGCGGCGGGCGCACCGCACCGCGGCCGGGTCGATGTCGGCGGCGTACAGCCGCGTCCCGGGGAGCGCCGCGGCGAGCGCGGCACCGACCGCGCCGGAACCGCAGCACAGGTCGACCACGACGGTGCCGGGGCCGCCGGTGCGGGCGGCATGGGCGACGGCCCGCCGGACCAGGAACTCGGTACGGCGACGGGGCACGAAGACGCCGGGGTCCACGGCGATCCGCAAGGAGCAGAACGCGGCCCAGCCGACGACGTGCTCCAGCGGGAACCCGGCGGTGCGCCGCTCCACCATGGCGGCGAGGTCGTCCGGGGTGCGGGCGGCGGAGATCAGCAGGTGCGCCTCGTCCTCGGCGAAGACGCAGCCGGCGGCCCGGAGCGTGGCGGTGACGGTCGATTCGAGCAGGGGGGTGGCGAAGTCCGGCATCTGAGCCTTTCGGGGAACACGAGGGCTGCTTCCCCGGCCCCGACGCGGCTGTGTCTCGTGCCGGACGCCGGGTGGGACGCCGTCTCAGACCGCGGGGCCGTACGGCGGGAGCGCCCGTCCAGTACTGGCGGTGATCGGTCCCACCTCCTCGGCTCGCGCGCCGGCCCTCCGGGCCGTACGCGGGGTGTGCGTGCGCGCTCAACCTATCCCATCGGCGAGGTCCGCCGGGCCCGTACCGGGCAGCCGACGCGGCGCGGGAGAGGCGGCTCTGCGGCTGCGGAAGTCGATACATTGATATATCCAGGAAGGGAAAGAGAGAGGTCGAAGGGGTGCCCGCGTGGAACGCGCGGTGTCCACCAGCGTGCGTCGCTGCGTGGGACCGCCGTGTCGTTCGCCGCGCCCTCCTGCTCGCCGTGCCGAAGTACGCGCGGCCCGGCCTGACGTCGCCGGAAAGGTCCGCTCATGCCCTCCATGCGCCAGCCGTTGACCCCCGCCGCGCTCGCCGAGCTGCGCCGCCCCCGCAAGTACCCCGCGGTATCGGTCCTGCTGCCCACCCACCGCCGGGAGCGGGACCACGCGGAGGACTCCGTCCGGCTGCGGAACCTCCTGGAGGAGGCGAAGAACGCCGTCCACCACGACCCCGAGGTCTCCCGCTCCGACCGGATCGACGTGATAGGTCAGCTCGACCAGGCCGGGGCCGAGGTGGACCTGGTCTACGCGGAGGACGGGCTGGCGATCTTCGCCGCACCCGGAGAGCACCACATCTGGTCGCTCGACCGGCCGGTGCCGCCGCGCGTCCTGCTCGCGCAGACCTTCCTGACCCGCAACCTGGTCGCGGCCCACGCCGCCAGCCAGCCGTTCTGGGTGCTGGCGGTGTCCGGGGACGTCGCGACCATGTGGAGCGGCGGCCGGGGCCGCGTGCCCCAGCGGCTCTCGGGCCCCTTCCCGGTCCGGCGCCCGCGGATCGACTTCGACCCCGAGCGGCAGGAGCGCATCGGCGACACGCCGGGCATCTTCGACGACGAGGAGACCCGCCGCTTCCTGCGTGAGGTCACCGAGGCGACCGACTCCGTACTGGCCGCCGATCCGCGCCCGCTGTACGTGGTCGGTGACACGGAGGCGCTGGCGGCACTGGACGAGGCGGGTCCGGTGGCACGGGAGGCGGCCGCCCGGATCGTGCACGGCGGTCTCGCGGAGGGGCCGGGCGAGGCGCTGCGGCGGGCGCTGCGGGACGCGGCGCGGAGGCGGGACGAGGAGCAGGTCGCCGAGGTGCTCCGCGGTCTCGACCAGGCCCGGGGCCGCAAGTCCTTCGCGGGCGGCGTGGACGAGGTGTGGCAGTCCGTCTCCGAGGGCCGCGTCGCCCTGGTGGCCATCGAGGACGACTACCGGGCCACCGTCCGCGACGACGGCGACCATCTGGTACCCGCCGCGCCGGGCGAACGCGGAGCCCGCGAGGACATCGTGGACGAGATCGCCGAGCAGGCCCTGGACACCGGCGCCCGGGTGCACTTCCTGCCCGACGGCGCACTGGCGCACTCCGGTCGCATCGCGGCGGTGCTGCGCTACTGACGTCGCGGGTCCGGCCGGGGTCGGCGTACGGGCGCCGCACCGCGTCAGGGTCTGTCCGACACATCCCGCCTGCCCCGCGGCGCCCGGCACGCGTGCTCGCCGCGTCGCCGGGATCGTCGGAGCAGGCCCAGTGCGCCCACTACTCCCGCTACTCCCGCTGCGCGGACGGCCCTCCGCCGTGCGATCGCGCGCACCGGACACCACGAGCCCCGCTCCGCGGGCGGACGGCGCCATGTGTCAGACCGGCCCTTAGGACACGCGCGTGATGTCGCTGACGGTCAGTTCGACCGGCAGGGCACCGGTGGTGACCAGGGTGGCGAGGTTCCGCGCGGACTCGCGGGTGAAGCCGCCGGAGATCTGCGCCTTGCCGCCGGTGATGGACTGCTGGACGGAGGGCGCGGACAGGACGTCACCGTCGACCAGGATCGCGAACTGGTTGGCCGGCGCGACCTGCGCGGCCAGCGTGCCGGTGATGCGGGCGAATTTCACGCTGCCCGCGGAGGTGAAGTCCAGGTTCACGATCCAGCCGCCGCCGTTGGCGTCCAGTCCGGCCGTCGCGCTCTTCACATCGGAGCCGTCGAGGGCGACCGGGCCGAGCAGGTACTTCTGGTGGGCCTTGCGGTCGCAGGCGGCCGTCGGCTCGTCGGACGTGGAAGCGAGGGGCGCGCCGGTGGGCCCGCAGTTCAGCGCGGTGTACTTCTGCTGGAGGCCGGCGGTCGCCGCGCCGTCCAGGACCGGGCGGAAGGCGAGCT
>NZ_DATDBG010000168.1:0-7765 GCF_036524955.1 Streptomyces sp. | reverse complement strand
CCCCCCGCTCGCCCATCCCCGAGAACGCTCTGTCGCCGAGCCCTGCCCCCAAGGCGGCCCCCCGAGCGCGGGCCGCCACTCTCCGGACACCGCCGCCTAGTGGGCCGCTCCCGCCTGCAGGCCGCGGCGCAGCGGAAGCAGGAAGACCAGCAGGAAGACCAGCCCGAGGACCGTCACCTCGTAGTACAGACCGGTCCGCATCGAGTCCGAGAAGTGCTGCTGCCTGGTCTTCGACAGGTTCTCGCCCACCAGCTCGACCACGGCCGGGTTCCCGGTCCGCTGGGCCTGGGTCATCAGTGTGGTGCAGGCCGGCTGAAGCTTTCCCGGGTCGTCGGCCGACGCCTGGTCGGAGAAGCAGGTGACCATGGAACGCTCGAGGGCCTGCGCGGTCTGGGCCGACACCGCCGCCTGCCGCAGCTCGGTCCGGAACTCCGGCATGGAGTCCCGCACCGCCGCCGTCGCGTTGCCGCTCAGCAGGCCGAAGAAGATGGCGCCCAGGACCGCGACGCCCACCGCGTTGCCCGCCTGCCCGACGGTGGTCTGCACCCCGGCGGCGGAACCCGCGCTCGGCCCGACCGCTTCGGCGAGCACCACGTCGTTGACCGTGGTCACGATCATGCCGAGGCCGAGGCCCACCACCAGTCCGGCGGGCGCGAGCTTCCAGAAGGTCAGGTCGTGCGGGTGTGCGTGCAGCGTGAACATCAGCGCGACCATGCCCAGGGCCATGACGACCGCGCCCATCTGCAGCACGATCTTGCCCAGCTTGGGCAGCAGCGGGATGGCGATGCCGGACGCCAGCCCCGTACCCAGCGCGACGGGGAGGAAGGCCATACCGGTACGCAGCGCGGACCACGCGTAACCGGCCTGCAGCTCGACCGCGAGCACCAGGAAGAAGGCGGAGACACCGGCGAAGCAGGTGAACTCGACGAGCAGGCCGATCCCGAAGGAGCCGCCGCGGAACAGGCTCAGGTCGACCACCGGCGAGCCGCCGCGCCGCTCCAGCCACCGCTGGTGCCGCCAGAAGAGGTAGAGGACGGGCGCCGACAGGGCGAGCAGCGCCCAGATCCACCAGGCCCAGTCGGCATCCCTGCCCTGCACCAGCGGAAAGATCACCAGGGCCACCGCGGCGGTGCCCAGTGCCGTCCCCCACAGGTCCAGGCCGGGCCGCCGGTCCGACTTCCACTCCGTCACCAGCAGCCACGCGCCGACCGCGGCCAGCAGGCCGATGGGGATGTTGATCAGGAAGATGGCCCGCCAGTCGGTGCCGAACAGGTCGAGGTGGATCAGCACACCGCCGATGAGCGGGCCGGCGATGCCCGCGAGCCCGGTGACGCCGCCCAGCGCGCCGAAAGCCGCCGCCCGGTGCTTGCCGAGGAAGGTGACGTGGATGATCGACAGCACCTGCGGGAACATCAGAGCGGCGGCGAGCCCCTGCAGGAGGCGGAACAGCACGATCGTGGTGCCGCTGGTCGCCGCGGCGCACAGAACCGAGGCGCCGGAGAACAGCAGCACCCCGTTGACGAAGACGCGGCGGCAGCCGTAGATGTCGCCCAGCCTTCCGCCCGCCACCAGGCCGGCGGCGAAGGTCAGCTGATACCCCGCCAGGATCCACTGCACCTGGGCATAGCTCGCGTCGAGTGAACTCTGGATCTCCGGGGACGCGACCGTCACCACGGTCACGTCAAGCAACTCCATGAAGGCGGCGAGCAGGATGACCGCCAGCCCCAGCCACGCGCGCCGCGACGGCGCCTGCGGATCGGTCAGGGGGGCGGGAACGACCGCTCCGATACTGGCATCGCTCACGAGGACTCCAATGTCTCAATACTTCGCATCCTAACGAACTGTTTTTTACCCGGCCACTCGTCCTCGGCCGGGCGCCTCCCACGCCGGGATACTCTTTTGGGTGACGGGCGAAGAGCGGAGGCAGCGGTGCGGAGGCAGCAGCAGAGCCCGGCTGGGCGGTCGGCGACGCCGGAGGCGGGGCCCGCCTGGCTGCATCGGAGCATCGCCCCGAAGCTGCGCCTCGCAGCCAAGGAGAGCCGGACGTTCTTCGAGGCGGAACTGGGCAGGTCGGGTGCCACCTTCGCCACCTGGACGATGCTCGCCACACTGAAGAGGGAGGGGCCGATGATCCAGCGGGCCCTCGCGCAGTACCTGAGCATCGAGGGTCCGACGCTCTCCCGGCACCTGGAGACGATGGAACGGCGCGGGCTGGTGGTCCGTACGCGCAACGGCACCGACCGAAGAGCCGCCACCGTGGCGCTGACCGCGGACGGCGAGAACATGTACGCGGAGATCGAGACGGTCGCGCTCGCGAGCCAGCAGCGGATGCTGGCGGGGTTCAGCGACGAGGAGGTCGAGCAACTCGGGAAGCTGCTCGACCAGATCCTCAGAAACGTTACTTCTGACTGACGGCCGGCCGGGTGACGGCCGGGGTCAGCGCTCCGCCGAGCGGATGGCGCCGCGGCGGTTCCGGATGGGGCGGTCCGGCCTACGCCACCCCCTCGGGCGACCTCGGGCGGACCGGCCGGCCGCGGGTGGGTGCCGAGCTCAGCCGACGGCGGAGCCTCTCTTCCAGCGGGTGTTCCAGGAACCGGTAGAAGCCGGCCGAGACGGCCAGGGTGATGGCCAGGCCGAGCAGGGCGTACCCGAGGTAGCCGGCGCTGGGCGCCAAGGGGTCGGTGAAGAAGTCGGCCACCTCCCGGCCGGGGTTGGCCGCGAGGGCGACCGGCAGCAGCACGGTGAACTGGAACAGGTAGAAGGCGTAGGACCACTGGCCGAGCCGCACCAGGGGCCTGCTCCGGAGGAACGACCGGCCGCCGTCCAGGTCGCGCCCCGCCAGGGCGGCGATCAGCAGGGCGAGGAACGGGGTCGCCGCCGCGTCCACGCCGTCGAAGAGAACGGCGCTCCTGAACGCGTGTCCGCGCAGCAGCCACAGTACGGACAGCGGCACCAGCAGAGCCGCGCACGCGGTCCGTACCGACACCGCGCGCCAGCCCCGGCGCATCGCGATCGCCACGGCCATGCCGATCAGGAACTGTGGCACCCGGGAGACAGGGGAGTAGAGGGCGAAGACCGCCGGGCCGTATCCGTCCAGGCTCGTCACGTGGCGCGTCGGGGGATAGGCGAACCACAGGGCGACGCGCACCGCCCAGACCACCGCGACGGCTCCGGCGACCAGCAGCACCAGGCCGCGCGCCCGGGTGGCGGTCAACCGCCGCATGGTGGCCGGGAAGAGGCCGTAGAAGAAGGCCTCGCAGGACAGGGACCAGGTCACCGGGCTGGCGCCCAGGAGGATCCAGCCGGGCACCCAGGCCTGGACGAGCAGCACCGCCGAGAAGGAGATCAGCAGCAGGTGCGCCACCGCGGGGCCGCCCTCGGAGGTCGCGGCGAAGACCGTCGGCAGGGCGACCGCCACGACCAGCAGCGGCCACACCCGGGCGAACCTGCGCCCGTAGAACGCCTTCGCGGTGTCGTCCGCCGTCCAGTTCCAGGCCAGCACGAAGCCGGACAGGATGAAGAAGAGGGACACCCCCGACTCGCCCAGCGAGAACAGTCCGCGGGTGTGCGGCAGCGGAAGGAGGATGTTGACATGGGAGAGGAAGACCCCGAACGTGGCGAACCAGCGCAGGCCGGTCAGTGACTCCAGTCTTGCGTCGCCGGCGACCGCGTCCGTGTGACCGTCAGCTCTGATGTCCCGGACCGGCATGTGCTTCATACGAACCCTGCCTCACGGTGGGAAGCGTCTCCGTGGTGTGCGGGTTCATCTCACCAAGTGGCGGTGAAGCGGTCGTCAAGCCCCCGAAAAGCGCGGCCCGCGTACGTGCCGGCGTACGCGCGTCCGGGGCTCGCGCGCGCCGCCTCGCGCCCGCCCGGCGCGGCTGCACGCGGTGCACCGCAGCCCTGCCGCACGGTGGCGGGAGCGGTGGTCGGCCTGGTGGCAGGCCGAAGCGTCGAAGCGACGGCGTTACAGCGCGTCCACGGCACCGGCCTTTCAGCCGGCCGCGGTGTGAGTGAGGGTCAGGCGGACGCGGTTGAGGTCGAGGAGGGGTGCGTCGAGGCGGGTGCTGCGGGGCGGCCTGGTTCATGAAGAGCAGGACGACCGCCCGGTCCAGCCGGGACTCGTCCGCCTCGTAGCCGAGCCCCGTCTCCCGGGCGATCCGGCCGAATCCCGGCCGTCGGACTTCAGGCGATACGCCCTGGCCGGGCGGGCAACTCCTTGCTGTGGTCGGCCGGCCACCGGCCTCGGTGCGGTCGCAGACCGCCCCAGCCGGGTGCGGCGGACTGACGACCGACGTGACGGTAGGAATTCGGAACTCTGCTTTCATGTATCGGAAATGGACCGGCAATGCGACCGCCCCAGTATTCAACGAAATGTTGAAATTCCGTTGAGGTGCGGCGCCGCGGTGCCCCGCAGCTCAACGGCCCGCCCCGTCGCAGGCAACGGGGCGCGGGGATCGTGCGCACCGCACCCAGCGCAGCGCGAGTCCTCCGCGGGCCGGGCAGGGGCTGCCATCTGCGGCTCCCTCGGCTTGCCTTCCCGTCGGCCGGGCCGTTCCGCGACCCGCAGGCGGCATGCTCGGCCACGTCCTCGTCCGGGCCGCCCAGAGGCGCGGGCGCGAGGTCCATCCGTTGCCGCGGACCGTCGCGCTACTGTTCCTCGTCTGCTTCGCCGTCTCCCGATCCAGCGGCTGCCGGCTGCCGGGCGTCGGCCGGCGGTCGCGGTCGACCGCCCCGTACTCCCGCTGCCCTGGCAGCACCACAACAGGATCAAGAGGACAACCGGTCATGCCGAAGAACATCCTTCTCGTCGACTGCGACACCGGCGTCGACGACGCGCTCGCACTGCTCTACCTGCTGGCCGACCCCGACGTCGACATCCGGGGGATCACCACGGTTTTCGGCAACACCACGTCCGCCACCGCGGCGAAGAACACCCTGCGGGTGCTGGAACTCGCCGGGCGCACCGACATCCCGGTCGCCGTCGGCGCGTCCGCCACGCTGCTCGGACACCAGGTCGCCACCTCGTCCCACGTCCACGGCGACGACGGCCTCGGCGGCACCGGTCTGCCGGAGCCGGTCACGGCGCCGACCACCGAACCCGCCGCGCAACTCATGGTGCGGCTCGCCCGGGAGAACCCCGGCGAGCTGCACATCCTGGCCACCGCACCGCTCACCAACCTGGCCACCGCGCTCCTGCTGGAACCGGGGCTCCCCGCCCTGGTCAAGCACGTCACCGTCATGGGCGGCGCGATCGGTGTGCCCGGCAACGTCACTCCGGTCGCCGAGGCGAACGTGTACCACGACCCGGAGGCCGCCCGCGCGGTGCTCGCCGCCGGCTGGCCGGTCACCCTCGTCCCCCTCGACGTCACGATGGACGAGTTGCTCACCGAGGAACTCGCCGGGGAGCTGGCCCGGCACGGCGGCCGCACCACCTCCTTCGCCGCCTCGGTGCTCCGCCACTACCTCGACTTCTACGAGCGCAACGTGTTCGGCGTACGCGCGGCGGCCTGCCACGACCCGCTCGCCGCCGCCATCGCGGTGGGGGACGTCGTACCCGTACTGGCCCCCGTCGTCCCCGTCGACGTGGAGACCGGCCACGGCCCCGCTCGCGGCATGGTCGTCGCGGACCTGCGCGGCCGGTACCGCGGCTACCCCGCCCGCCCGGACGCCGCTGTCCGCGTCGTGCTGGAAACACCGCGTACGTTCGCCCGGCAGCTCGTCGACCGCCTGTGCCGCGGGTGAGGACCGCCCGCGCCTCGGGCGGCGGAGCATAGGGTGTCGACCGTGTGGAACCGCAGCTTTCTGATCCTGCACGGTGTCGAGAACCGGCGTCCGGCCGAGCACTGGCAGTACGACCTCGCGCAGCGGCTCAGGGAACACCGGGAACAGGTGTTCTATCCGCAGTTGCCCGATCCTGACAGGCCGGTACTCGCCGACTGGACCGGGGCGATCGAGGCCGAGCTGGCGATGATGCGCGGGGAGCGCATCGTGGTCTGCCACAGCCTGGGCTGCGTGGCCTGGCTCCACGTCTCGGCGCGGGGCGGTGGGGCGCCCGCCGCCGACCGCGTCCTCCTGGTGGGTCCGCCGGGACCGGCGGCGTTCTCATGGGAAGCGATCGCCGGGTTCACCCCCGCGTCCCTCGACCTGACGAGGCTGAAGCTCGCCGTGACGACGCCTCGGCTGGCGTGCTCCGAGAACGACCCGTACTGCCCGGAAGGCGCCGCCGAGGTCTTCGGCCGGCCGCTCGGTTGCGACGTCGACCTGCTGACGGGCGCCGGCCACGTGTCCGTCCCCGACGGCTACGGCCCCTGGCCCTCGGTCCTGGCCTGGTGTCTCGACCCCGCCGTGCGCCTGACCGCCAAGCAGTAGGCCACTCGGCGGAGGGCCGACGCCCGAGCTCCCGGAGTGGGCGGCCGGGGAACGAGGCCGCCCGCGGAAGGAGCAAGGAGGAAGACCGACCAAGGTCGTCGCCGACCGATCGCGGACCCCTGGCCGGGCGCTCCTGAGGCCTGCGCATGCATCGAGGACGCCGGTGTCGAGGTCGTGGACGCGCTGAGCCTGGAGGTGCCCGACAATCTGGCGGTCGCCCGCCTCGACCCCGACGACCTGCGGAACCACTGGCGGCGTCTCGACCTGGCCGATGCCGACGCCCTGGTGCTGTCGGCGTGCGTGCAGATGCCGTCGCTGCCGGCGATCCAGCCGGTCGAGGACGAAGCAGGTCTGCCCGTGCTGTCGGCGGCCACTGCCACCGCCTTCCGCATCCTGACCGAACTCGGCCTGCCGACCGTCGTCCCCAACGCCGGCCGGCTGCTGAGCGGTCGGTTCACGGCACCGCGATGATTTTCGGTCTTGCATCCGGGCTGGGTGTCCAGGACGCTGTGGAGCGGCTCTGTTGATGTTCTGGGAGGACGGATGACGCGCGGCGGGCCGCTCACGGAACCGGCGCCCGGCAGGTCGGCGCGCACCCCGTCCGACGGCACTCCGCAGCCGGGACCCGGTCGCGGTCTCCGGGCGGTCCGGAGTACTGGCCGAGGTCGAGGCGCGGCCCGCGTGCGGGGTGCACCCCGTGGAGCGCGCGATGTCGGCTGAGGAACAGGGCGCGATCATCGCCGCACCTAGGTGTTCGGCTCTCGGCCGGTCTTCCTGCTCACTCCTTCCGCGGGTGGCCTCGTTCCTCGGCCGCCCTCCAGGAGCTCGGGCGTCAGCTTTCCGCGCCCCTGTGCATCGACCTCGCATCACCGCCGTCGACCGAACCCATGCCCCGACCGCTGAGATCGCCGGCGTCGCCGGAACGGCCGCGGTGCCGACCACCTTCGGCTACGACATCGACTCCGCCGTGGACGCCGTCGCCGTCGGCCACCGGCTGCGGCGGAACAAGCCCTGGGCCGCACTCGACCGCACCAACACGGACGGAGTACGAGCATGACGAACACACCGCCGGTCACCCTGGACGATGTCCGCGACGCCGCCGCGCAGATCAAGGGCGTCGCGCACCGCACCCCCGTGCTGCGCTCACGGACCCTGGACGAACTGGTCGGCGCGGAGGTCCATCTCAAGTGTGAGAACTTCCAGCGCATCGGCGCGTTCAAGTTCCGCGGCGCCTACAACGCCGCCTCCCGGCTGCCCCCGGAGCAGGCCGCCAAGGGCATCGCCGCCTACTCCTCGGGCAACCACGCCCAGGCCGTCGCCCTGGCCGCACGGGAGCTGGGCACCACGGCGGTCATTCTCATGCCGGAGGACACCCCGCGGTCCAAGATGGACG
>NZ_DATDBG010000167.1:0-3196 GCF_036524955.1 Streptomyces sp. | reverse complement strand
CGGTCGACGCGACCACCGCCGGCGCTGGTGGTGATCGGCGGCCACTCGTTCCAGGACTACACCGCCTACCGCGAGGACGCCCTGGCCCTGTTGCCGCGGCTGGGCCTGCGCCTGGGCGAGGACGTGGTGCTGGCCGGCACGGTCGGCGAGACCGAACTGGCGCAGTGGTACCGCAGCGCCGACGCGCTGGTGTTCCCGTCCGTCAAGGAGGGTTGGGGTCTTGCCGTGCTCGAGGCGATGTCTGCCGATTTGCCGGTCGTCTGCAGCGACATCGCCGTGCTGCGGGAGTATCTCACGCACGAGCAAACCGCGGTGCTGACCCGGGCGGGCGACCCGGAGTCGCTGGCGGCCGGGATGCGCCGGCTGATGGACGACGCCGCGCTGCGGGTGAGGCTGATCAGCGGCGGCCGCGCCCTGGTCCCGGCCTTCGGCTGGGACCGGGCTGCGGCCGAGCACGCCCGCCTGTACGCCTCGCTGTGACGGCCGTGCGAGGGCGAACTCTGCGGAACTTCCGCTCGCCCCAGGCGAGCCGATGTTCCGCACCATTTCGGTGGTCGGATCAGACGGTCCAGGTCTGCATCACCAGCGCGCCGGCGCGCCGGGCGGTGAGCACCGCGTCCAGGACGTCGAGCGGGTTGATCGGCCGCACGCCCTCCATCATGTCGATCTCCCGCATGCCGTACAGCGCGGCCGCGGAGAACCGGCAGGCGTAGACGTGCCCGCCCTCGTCCATGAAGGTCTGCAGCTGCCGGTTGTAGCTCATCGCACCCGGGAACGGCTCGTCACCCACCTTCGGGTATCCCCGGGTGGCCGAGGCCATCAGCGATCCCGGCCCGTACAGCACGAGGTGGGTGTCGAACCCTTTCCGATTGATCCGGGTCACGGTGAGCATGTTCACCAGGCCGACGGATCCCTCGAAGGGGACGGTGTGCATCAGGATCCACGCCTGCTCACCCGGCTCCGCCTGGATGTCCTCGAAGACCTTGTCCTCGTAATCGACGATCGCGTCACCCTTGCTGACCCGCTCGCCGACGATCTGCACCATGTCAAGCTCCCTTCCCTGATGGGTTGACCTTGCCGAGAATCTGTTGCGGCACAGCCGGTCCGGGCGCCGTGGGCGGCGGCGCCCAGGGCCGCCGGTGGCTGCCCGGCATCGCCAGCAGGACCTTGCGGCGCACCGGCCACGGCAGCACCCGGTAGACCGGGGCGAACCCGCGGAGCCAGAGGAACTCCTTGATACCGTGGGGTTTTCGCGGCGGGGTGACGCCGAGGCGGCGCGCCACCCGGCGCTGCGCGTCGATCAGCAGGTAGTGCTCGGAGTTGCTGCGCAACCAACGAAAGAAGGCCATGTCAGCCCGTCCGCGCCCGGTCGAGACCGTTCTGTGCGGCCACCACGATCGGCTCGTTCAACGCACCGATGGCCGGCGAGTAGACGTTCTCCATCCGCGCCAGGTCGTGCAGCGTGAAGCCGAACTTGACGGCCATCGCCAGGAAGTCGGCACGTTCCTTGATGCCCTCGCCGCCGACCAGCTGCGCGCCGATGAGCCGCAGGCTGCCCGGTTCGGCGAGCAGTTTCACCCGGACCGGCTTGACGCCCGGGTAGTAGCGGGCGCGGGAGATGCCCTCCGCTCTGCCCAGCACGTAGGGAATGCCCAGCGCGGTGGCCGTGGTCTCGCCGAACGACGCCCCGCCGATGATCCACTTCCCGGCCGCGGTGCCCCACGGGACGTATACCGAGCTGTAGGTGCGCACCCCGCCGCCGGCGTTGACCCCGGCTGTCTTGCCCTGCGCGTAGGCATGGCTCCCGGTGAGCCCCTGCAACGGGATTCCGGTGAGCCCGTGCGGGATCTCGGCACAGTCGCCCGCGGCGTAGACGCCGGGCGCCGAGGTGGCCATCCGCTCGTCGACGACGAATCCGCCGGTGGAGCCGATCTTCAACCCGGCGGCGACGCCCAGGGCGTTGTTCGGCTCCTTGTGCGTGCAGACCACGGCGAGGTCGGCGGCGATCTCACCGTCGGAGGTGGCCACCGCACGCAACTGCCCTTCGCCGAGGAACGCCTTGAGGGTGGTGTTGTAGTGCACGGTGATCCCGAGCTCACGCCAGGACTCCTCGACCGGCGCCATGGTGTCCGGGTCGGCCATCTGGGCCAACGGCCAGGGCCCGGGGTCGATGAGGTGGGTCGCGATCCCCCGGTGGGCGAGCGCCGTGACCATTTCCACGCCCAGCGGCGAGGCCTCGACGACCACGGCCGCCCGCACGGTGTCCAGTACCTTGTCCCACTCCATGGCCTCGCGGATGTTCTTGACGTAGTAGAGGCCGCCGAGATCACCACCCGGCACTCCGGGGTCGGCATAGTTGAAACCCGTTGCGAGCACCAACCTGTCCCAGGCGACCTCACCCTCGCCGGCGACCCGCACCACCCGGCGGGCGAGGTCGACCGCGGTCACCTCGGTCCGGTAGCGCACATCGATCCCGGCGTCGACGTAGGCCTGCTTGGAGGCCAGGAACAGCTTTTCGAAGGTGTCGATCTCCCGCCCGTGCACGTAGGGGATGCCGCAGGGGCTGTAGGCGACGTCGTCGAACCCGGTGTAGACGACGACCTCGCAGTCGGGGTCGGCGCCTTTCGCGCCGCCGGCGGCACCCATCCCACCGGCGCCGCCGCCGACGATGACCACCCTGCGCACCACGCAAGTACCTCCGCCCGGGGCAGGCGACACCGTAGAATACCGCCCACGATGATTAACTTTCGTTTACTATATTGCACGCCCTCCGGGCGTCAAGGGGGAACACGAAATGACGAACGGCAGCGGCCGACCGGCCGGCGCGGTGCGGATCGAGGAACACGTCGACGGCATCGTGAGCTCGATCGGTCCGAAGTTGAAGCGCCTGCGGCAGGACCAGGGTCTCTCGCTCCAGCAGTTGGCCAACCGGGCCGATGTGTCCGCGGCCGCGATCCACAAGATCGAACGCGGTGACATGGTGCCCACGATCACCACGCTGCTGAAGATCGCCACCGCGCTGGAACGTCCGGTCAGCTACTTCGTCGAGGGTGACGACGGTGTGCCCGAACCGGTCGCGTTCACCGCGTCGGAGGATCGCCCTGCGGTGTTCACCCCGCACGAGGGGCTGACCCTGGCCGGCGTCTCCGGCCCGTACGCGCCGTTCCGCAGCGCGGCGGCGGTGGCCACCGTGGTT
>NZ_DATDBG010000166.1:0-2409 GCF_036524955.1 Streptomyces sp. | reverse complement strand
GCCGAGCCCGCCCGCCGGGCCCTGGCCGACTTCGGCGGGCTTGCCATGCCGCTGGACGCCGGCGAGGCCCGACTCGAGCTCGCCCGGGCCCTCGGCGCCGACTCGGCCGAGCTGGCGGCGGAGGAGGTCCGCGCGGCGCTGGCCGTGTTCCGGGCCCTGGGAGCGGCCCGGGCGACGGACGCCGCCGCGGCGCTGCTGCGCGAGCTCGGCGGCGCCACCGGCGGGCGGCCGCAGCTGGGCACCGAGCTGACCGCGCGCGAGCACGAGGTGCTCGCGCTGGTCGCCCGCGGCATGTCCAACGCCCGGATCGCCCGCACCCTGGTGATCAGCGAGAAGACCGCAGGCCACCACGTGAGCCGGATCCTGACCAAGCTCGGCGTCCATAACCGCACCGAGGCGGCGGCGTACGCAGCCCGTCAGCTCTAGAGGGACTGGCCGCTCCTGTCCGTCGCCTCGTTGCCGACGCTAGACGCGCGTCCCCACCGTGAGCAGGTACTCCTGCTCGAAGTGGGCCTGGTCCTCGGTGCCCCGGTTCCACTCGGTGCAGAAGGCCGCCAGGGCCGCGTCGAACTCGGCCGCGCGGCCGTTGCGGTCAGCGTTCGCCCGGGCGGCGATGGTCGGGCCGTAGTAGGTCTTGAAGTGCTCGCCCCAGTCCTGCGGCTGCGCGAAGGCGGTGACCGCCAGCGAGTCGCGGACCTGCGTGGTGAACGCGACCCGGTCGCCGAACAGGCCGGCCAGGTGCTCCTCGCTGCCCCACAGCGGCGGCGCCTGGGCCCCCGCCGGCGGGGGCGGGGCGAACTCCTTCAGCGTGCGGAAGAGCCCGCCGATCATCCCCTCCGGTGTCCAGCTGAGAAGCCCGATCGTGCCGCCGGGCCGGCATACCCGCACCAGCTCGTCCGCCGCCGTCTGGTGAAAGGGCGCGAACATCACGCCGATGCAGGACATCACGACGTCGAAGGCGTCCTCCTCGAACGGCAGGTCCTCCGCGTCGGCCGGCACCCAGTCGAGATCCAGGCCCTGGGCCTCGGGACGCTGCGCCCCGGCCTCGAGCAGCTCCGGGGTGAGGTCGGTGGCCGTGACGTGGGCCCCGCGCTGGGCAGCCGGGACGGAGGCGTTGCCCGTCCCGGCGGCGACGTCGAGGACGCGTACACCGGGGGTGATCGGGAGGGCGTCGGCGAGCCGCTGCCCGACGGGCAGCAGGAACGTGTCCACCATGAGCGGGTAGTCACCGGAGGCCCACATGGTCCGGTGGCGCGCCTTGAGGTCGGGTACTGCGGCAGTTGTGGTCATACCGATGAGACTGTCGCGAACCGGGTCGGGCCACATCGGGTGTTCTCCCTATCCGCTGCCCTCACGCCCCTATTGACAACTACATAGCAGGGTGGCAGGTGCCGGACGTCGAGGTGATCGAGACCCCCGTGGCGGCGGCGCCGGCGCTGGACCCGATCCGCTCCCGGGTCCTGGCCGAGCCCGGGTCGGCCACGACGGCCGCCCGCGCCCTGGGGCTGCCCCGGCAGAAGGTCAACTATCACCTGCGGGCGTTGGAGGCGCCCGGGATGGTGACGCTGGTGACGGTACGGCATCGACAACACTCGCGTCAGCGAGCCGGTTCCAGCAGTGCACCCAGCTCACCGATCCGTCCAGAAGTCGCAGATAGCCGCTCCGACTCCCATCCGAACTCCTGCGCCAGTACGGCCGAGAGGTTGCCGCACCGGCCATCATTCGGTCGTGCGTCAGCAAGCATTCGGTCGTGCGTCAGCAAGCCGGACTTCGCGACGCACGTCGAGGACTCGGCGCAGGGCAGCACTCCTGCGTCCACGGTCACGCTCGGAGTGTCGTCAGCGCCAGCACTCCCGCACCAGGTTTATGGCGTCGGTGTGGCGGGACGTGGCGGGTGTCGCCCACGGGGCATCGGCATGTGCCATCGCAGCGAGCTTCTGACGGGCGAGGCGGAGGTGGCCGACCTGATTTGGCACGGCCCGTGGGAGCTGGTGAACCAGTGCTCTTCAGGTGCGGAGGTCGGCGAGCAGGGCGAGGACGATTTTCTTGCGCGAGTCTTCTGGAAGCTCGCTCTCGCCGGCCACCCGGAGCACAGCGAGTTCCGTCTCGTGCACGACGTAGATCTCGTAGAACGTCTGGTCGCCGAGCTTGCCGCCAAAACAAGGGCTCTGGCCGCCGACCCAGATCTCGTCCGGAAGCTCGACCCACTCGCCCTGGCAACTCTCGTCCCAGGACTGTTTCATCATGGAATCGCTTGCCCGCTCCGTAGTGTCGAAGCGCTCGACCTTGAGCGTTGCGCCGACGCGCGTGCCAGCTCGGAACTGTGTGCTCGACGTGTCGAGCGGCTCAGGGTACTCGCCGTCCCAGTCGGCGCAGGACACTTCGGTCGACACCGGCGATGCACCCTCC
>NZ_DATDBG010000165.1:0-11296 GCF_036524955.1 Streptomyces sp. | reverse complement strand
ATCCCCGAGGTTTCCGCTGGATCACCCGGACATTTCGGCGGGCCGATGTCGCTGGATCAGCGTATCAGACCTGGGAGAGGGGTCGGCGCGCGTGCGCCGTGCTGAGGACGGGCGGCGCGGCTGGGGCGAGAGCCGCCGCCGGCGTCGATCCCCTCGGCCCGCGCATGGCGACGCCGCGTCCGCGCTCCCCCATTGATTCACCTCTCAATATTTCGATCTACGGGAGAGTTGCGTCCGCCGGACACCTCCCCTGCGAACCGCCTTGCCCGCACTGGACCAGTGCCGGACAGCACGACCCCTGGCTGCTGCTCGCGGCCAGGGCCGATGGCGTGCGTGCCGTGATGAGCGGCACACCGGTCATGCCCGGACGGGGCGTTCTCATGGCGGGCCCGAAAGCAGGCGGCTGACGCCTGCGGCGCCTCGCCGGGTGAGGGTCTGATCAATGGCGGCGCAGGTGCAGCCGTACTGGCTCGGCCAGGGCGGCCGACGCTCCCTCGAAGTCCGCGAGGCGAGCGGCGACCGTGGCCACCGCGAGCCGTTCCGGGAGGGCGGCGGAGAACTTCAGACCCCGCACCGCGCGCCGGTCGACGTCCGGCAGGACCGGTGACTCGCCGGCGTCGGCGCGGGCCGCGTGCCACATTTCGGGCGTCAGGTCCGGACGCAGACGCACCCAGCAGTCGGTTGGTCGCTGCACCGGATCGGCGACGGCGGCAAGGGTGGCCGCGAGAGTCGCGTTCGCGCGGTAGCCAGCCCAGGTCCACCAGCGGATGTCGTCGCCCAGGCGGGTCAGCAAGGTGCCTGCGGGGTGGACGATGTCCGGGGCCTGGTCGTCCCGCCACTGGCGAAGACGTGCCTCCGCCCGCCGGGTGAGGGACACTGGCGGGTCGGCGCCGAGAAGCACCTCCCGCATGGCTCGCGCCAGCTCGTAGGACAGCCCGGCGATGCCCCCGCCCGACCACTTCGCGACACCTCCGCCGTCAGCCGGCTCCACGAAGGCGCGCTTGCGCACCCAGTCGATGAACGTCACCTGCCAGCTCCGCCCGCCGAGCAGCAGTCGTCTGGGCCCCGGACGCTCCTCGGTCAGTACGGACGGGTCGATGCGTCCGATCTCGGTGCGGCCGGACAGCACAGTGAACTGCGGCGGCGCGGTGAAGGAAGCGGTGAGGTCGATGAAATGCCGGTGCCCGAAGCGCTTTTCGGCCTCCGGGCCGATGAACAGCAGACCGCCGTCGTCATCGAGGAACCCTTCGTGGACGAGATGGCGCAGGATCGGCTCCCCGGAGCGGTCGAAGGGTGCCAGCCCGTTCCACTCCTGCTGCCACAACTGGTCTCCCAGCGTGTGCCTTTGGAGCGTCAGGGCGAGAAGCTGCTGAGCCACCAGGTGCCTGGGCTGGGGCGGTGGGGTCACTGGCTCGACCCAGCCGCGCCCCCACAGCAGCAGCAGCGCGGCGGACTGGAGCAGGGTGTCCTCGCGGGTCGCCACGAACAGGCAGTTGCGGACGCTGCCCGCGCGCCGCCCGGTGCGGCCGATGCGCTGCAGGAAGGAGGCGACCGTACCGGGGGAGTCGACCTGTATGACGCGGTCCAGGTCGCCCACGTCGATGCCGAGTTCCAGAGTCGACGTCGAGACGATCACGCAGTCGCGGGCTTCGGCGAACGCCTGCTCCGAGCGGACCCGCTCCTCGGCCGACAGGGAGGCATGGGAGAGGTAGGTGACGATGCCTCGGGCGCGCAGCGCGGCTCCGAGCTGCTCCACCTGCCGCCGCGAGTCGCAGAAGACCAGGCGCTTCTCGCCATGATGGAGCGAGGCGATGAGTTTGGCGGCGTTGTCGAGCGAGGCAACGTAGTCGAGTTCCACCTCGCCGGCGGGGGGAGAGCCCGCGGGAAGAGAACCCGAAGCGGACGAACCGTCCGCGGCGACAACGGTGGGTGCGATGACGCGTCCCCCTCGGGAGCCGGCCCCGGCGCCCTGCAGCCACGTCAGTAGATGTTGGGGATTGCCCACGGTCGCGGACAGCCCGACCCGCTGGATCGGTCGCCCGGTGATCCGCTCAAGGCGCTCCAGGACCGCGAGCAGGTGCCAGCCCCGGTCGTCGCCGGCGAACGCGTGCACCTCGTCCACGACGACCGCTCTTACGCTGCCCAGCAGATGGGCGTGGTCCGTCTTCTCCCCGATGAGCATCGCCTCAAGCGACTCGGGTGTGGTGAGCAGCAGATCCGGTGGATCGGCGCGGATGCGCCGCCGCTGGGATTCCGGAGTGTCGCCGTGCCAGATCGCCGCTCGGCGGCCGAGCCATTGGGCGTAGGTGTCGACGCGGGCGATCAGATTGTTGAGCAGGGCCCTGAGCGGGCAGAGGTAGAGCACGGAGACGGCCGGCCACCGCTGTCGCGCCATGGCGGAGAGCACGGGGAAGCAGACCGCCTCGGTCTTGCCGCCCGCTGTGGGCGCGAGGAGTACGGCGTCCTCGCCGTCCAGCAGCGGGTCGATGGCGGCTTTCTGGAGGGGACGGAGGTCGGGCCAGCCGAGCGTGTTGACGATGTGGTGGAGTACGACCGTGTCGAGGCGGTCCAGCGGGTCGCCGGGCACGTCGCCGGCCGTCATCGGACGTCCGGGTCGATGTCGATGTCGATGTCGATGTCGTCGGCGGAGAAGGCCGGGCCCGCCGCCAGATTCCTTTCCACGTCGGTGAGCTCGCTGCTCGCGACGGTGAGCCGGTAGTGCTGCCGGGGGTCGAAATCCTCGAACTGGTCGATCCGGTCGAGGACATCGCCGACCAGCTTCTTGAGGAACAGCCGCGGTGCCACGCCGACCTTGCCGCCCAGCGCGCCGCTGACAGCACGCGCCAGGTCGGCCACGTACGCGTCGTCGGCGAGCTTCCGGACGCGGTCGGGATCGGCGGCGCCCGCCTCGTAGAGGTCGCGGATGGTGCCGCCGAGGCCGACCAGCGAGTCAAGCGTGAAACCGGGCAGCCGGAGCTGCACGGCGCGCGGGTTGTCGAAGCGGGGATCGGTGGTGAAGTCGGTGGCCAGGCGCTGGGCGAGAGGGGCGAGGCGCTGGACGCCCTGGGTGCCGTCGTAGAAGGCGGGCGTGCCGGTGATCAGCAGGTAGAGGCCGGGGAACCGGCCGGAGTGCACCTCGTCGATGAGCTGCCGGAGCGCGTTGAGGGCCTTGTCGCGGGCGTCGGACCGCACCCGTTGCAGGGTTTCGACCTCGTCGAGCACGACGAACAGCCCGGAGTGCCCGGAGTCCCGCAGGACGGTCAGCAGACCTTGCAGGAAGCCGAGGGCACCGAAGTGGTCGAGATCACCGCGTACGCCCGCGGCCCGGCGCGCCGCAGCGGCCACGTGCGGCTGGCCACCGAGCCAGGCCAGTACGGCTGCGGCGGTCGGCTCGTCCCCCGCTTCGAGCGCCGCCCGGTAGCCGCGCAGCGCGGCGGCGAAGGACGGGGCGTGCCGGGACACCTCGGTCAGCCGCTGGACAAGCAACTGCTCGACGGCGGCCGGCAGTTCCTCCTCTGAAGCCCCGGCGGCGAGAGAGTCCTCCTCCAGGGCGTAGAACCACGCGTCCGCGACCGGTCGCAATGCGCTGGGCGGGAAGCTGGACGTGGCCATGCGTTCGGTGAGCCGCCGGTAAACGGTTTCCAACTTGTGCAGCGGTGTTTCGTTCTCGGAAATCTGGATCTCGGCGACGGCGAAATTGCGCCGCCTCGCACGCTCGCCCAGCCACCGGCTGAAGAACGTCTTGCCGGACCCGTACTCCCCCCGGACGGCCTTGAAGACCGACGACCCGGCCACGACCGCGTCCAGCTCGGCGTCGAGCGCCGTCTGGAAGCGCCCGAGCCCGGTGGCGAGCAGGTCAAGTCCGTTCTCCGGTACAGCGCCGCGCCGCAGGGCGTCGATGACGTCACGCCGGCGGGCGGCGCTGACGGCGGAAGCGGACTTCGGGGGACCTGATGCGCTCACCCGGACAGTGTCCCATCCGGACCATCGGCGGCCAGGCCGGACGTTACCGCGCCACAGCCGCAACGATGTGGCCGAAAGTGGGTGGGGAGGCCCTGCGGGACGGCTTTCCGACTTGACGTCCCGGACCGGTGGCGGATGGAATCCTCGGTTACGGATCAGCGCATGGGTGGGGGAAACACCGTGGGTCTCGACAGCCCCAAACTGAGCAAGGTGCTGGAGGACGTCGCCGCCGGGGTCATGCAGCTCCCGGACTTCCAGCGGGACTGGAAGTGGGACGACCAACGCATTCGGGAGTTGATCGCCACGGTGACCCTGGACTATCCGCTGGGTGTGGTGATGACCCTGGAAACCGGCGGCAGGTCCCCGTTCCGGGCCCGGACCCTGACCGGGGCGGATCAGACCACCACGGCCGTGACGCCGAATCTGCTGCTCCTGGACGGCCAGCAGCGGCTCACCTCGCTCTTCCAGGCACTCCACCTGGACCGCCCGGTCCTGACCACCGACGCGCGCAACAAGCCTGTCAAACGCTGGTACTACGTCGACATCGCCAAGGCGGTGGGCTCGCCGGCCGACCGGGACGAGGCGATCGTCTCCGTGCCGGAGGACAAGGTGCTGCGTTCGGACTTCGCGCGCAAGGTGCAACTCGACTTGAGCAGCACCGAACGGGAGTGCCAGGCCGCGCATTTCCCGCTGCACCGGGTCTTCGACGTCGACCGGATCAGCGAATGGCAGCGTGCGTTCGTCCGGCTGGACGACGCCAACTGGGGCCTGTGGTCGCGGTTCCAGGAGCAGGTGCTGAAGAACGTCCAGTCGTTCCAGATCCCGATGATCAAGCTGGACGCGAACACCACGAACGACGCGGTGTGCTCGGTGTTCGAGCGGGTGAACACCGGCGGCGTGCCGCTGGACGTGTTCGAGTTGCTGACCGCCACGTATGCGGGTGACCGCGGCTACGAGCGGAAGTACGGCGACTACTACCGCCTGCCGGAGGTGTGGCAGGGCATCAAGCGTGCTCTCAGCGCGTCCCATCCGGTGTTCGGGCCCGCGGAGAACGGCGGCAGCGACGGGCTGACCAGCAGCGACTTCCTGCAAGCCGTCGCACTCGTGCTCACCTGGGAACGCAAGCAGCAGGGCCGCGCGGCTGCCGTCTCCTGCAAGCGGCGTGATCTGCTGGAGCTGCCGCTCGCGGACTTCATCCGGCTGGCCCCACGCGTGACCTCGGCGTTCATGTGGGTGGGCAAGTTCCTTGAGAGGCAGTGCATCGTCCGCGCCGACGACCTGCCGTACCGTACGCAGCTCGTGCCGCTGGCCGCCGTACGGACGGTGCTCGAGGACGGGATCGAGGACGACTCCGTACGGATGGACCAGATCACCCGCTGGTACTGGTGCGGGGTGCTCGGCGAGATGTACAGCGGCTCCACGGAGAGCCGCTTCACCCGGGACGTGGAACAGCTCCTCGCCTGGACGGCGGACGATCCCCACGTGCTGCCGGACACGATCGCCGAGGCGGTTTTCGTCGCCTACCGGCTGGACACCCTCACCACCCGCAACAGCGCCGCCTACAAGGGGATCTACGCGCTGCTGGTCAAGCAGGGCGCGGTGGACTGGTACTACAACGAGGAGCCGCTCAATCCGAGCCTGCTGCTCCAGTACTCGGTCGGTGTCCGGCAGATCTTCCCCAAGGGCTGGTTCACCCGCAACCGGCCGGCCGACAAGCGGGCGAACTCCATCGTCAACAAGACGCCTCTGTCCTACCGGGCGAGCCGGAACATGACGGGCTCACCCGCGTCGTACCTGAAGTCGCTGGCGGCCGAGTCGGGTATCCGGCCGGAGTGGTTCGACGACGCCGTCGCCACGCACCTGGTCGATCCGGTGACCCTGCGCGAAGGCGACTTCGACGGCTTCTACGCCGACCGGTCCAAGCAGCTCCTGGAGCTGGTGAACGCGGCCATGGGCAAGCGCACCGTCTTCCGCGACCGATCGGACCGGTGAGGTGCTCATGACGGAGCCACGGACACCCGCGCAGGAAGAACTGCTGGCGCTCAAGGGCACCAATGTGCTGCTGGCCGACCTTCTGGCGCTGTTCGGCGCGCGGCGGCGCACCTACCAGACGGTGCCGGTGATCGCGGACGCGCTGCGGGCAGCCAGGCTGGCCACCGTGCCGTCCTTCGCCACCTGCGGCCAGCGGGCTCTGCTGCTCGTGGTCGCCGAGGACACGGCCGGCACCGCGGAGGAGGACGACGCCGAGGAGGGCGAGGACCTGCTGCCCGGCACGCTGCCGCAGCACTCCTTCAAGATCGGTGACATCCCCTCCGCCCGCGCGGGCCTGTCGGCTGTCGGGCCCGGCGCGGAGCTGAGCCAGGCCACGTACATCATGCTGTCCAAGAACTACTCCCAAGTCCCCGTGATCAAGGGCACGTCCGATCTCAAGGGTGTCGTCACCTGGCGTTCGATCGCCGGACAGTACGCGTCGGGCGCGATGCCCACCCTCGCCGGCGCCATGGTGAAGGACTCGCTGCCGGTCGTCGAGGTGCATCAGGAGGTCTTCGGCTACCTGCCGCTGATGACCGAGCACGGCTACCTCCTGGTGCGGGACTACACCGGGGACATCTGCGGAATCGTGACGGCCGCCGACATCACCACCCGCTTCCATGAGACCGCGCTGCCGTTCTTCCTCGTCGGTGAGATCGAGTTCCGGCTGCGCAAGTGGCTGGGGAGCAGGCTCGGCGGGGACGCCATCCGGGCGGTGCAGCCGCGCAACAGGCAGACCGGCGACATCACGGACCTGATGTTCGGCGACTACGTCAAGCTGCTCAGGACGGACCAGCCCAGTCCGGCGCTGTGCGCCAACGCCGAGGCCAACTGGCAGGCCCTGAACTGGAACACCAACCGGACGCAGTTCGTCCAGGACCTCATCAGGGTGAAGAACATCCGCAACAAGATCGCGCACTTCGACAGTGATCCGCTCACAGCTCAACGCATCGCCGAACTGAGGGAATTCTCCGGGCTGCTCAAGCAGCTCCTCATCTGAGCCCGAACTGCTCCCTCACCATCGCCTGGTTCAGCCGCAGGGTGCGCCCGTCGGGCAGGGTCTCCAGGGCCTGGACACCGTCGAAGTTCAGCAGCTGGCGCAGGACGGCGGAGAAGCCGGGTGCCCGTGCGGCCGGCTGGCCGGTGCGCTGGGCGAGGGCGGTGACCGGCAGGGTTCCGCCCGCGTCGAGCAGCTCCCGCAGCGCGGTCTCGACCTTGGCGATGTCGGGCTTGCGTGCCAGCGCGGCCCACTGGGCCTGGAAGACCTCCGAGGCCAGCAGCGCGGTGACCAGGGTATCGCCCGTGGAGACCGGGATGACCGGTTGCGCCTTGAGCAGGGCATCCAGGCCGTCGGGCACGATCTCGACCTCGAACAGCGACTGCTCGCCCGCGGCGACCCGCTCGGCGTGACGCTGCTCGGCCGCGGCCCGCTTCGCCGGTGCGGGCGCGGCCGGTGGGACGGGCGCCGGCGGCACGACGGGCACGGTCGCGGCGTCGATGTCCGCGGACCACCACGGCGGCTGCTGGCTGCCCAACTCCCGCCAGCCCTTGGGAGGTTCGGCCCCGAAGGGCAGGAAGGCCAGCACGGGGATGGCGCACTCGGCGAGCGAGGCGCCTCCGTGGTAACCCGCCTTGAGCGCGGTGTAGCGGGAGTCGGCGTCCCACAGCGCGACGATCGCGCCGCCGGTGCCGGGGGACACGACCCGCGGCCCGGCCAGCGCGATCTCGGCGTCGGCGAGCGGCCCGCCGGGCGTACGGTGGCGGGCCGACAGGGGAGCGGCCGCCTCGGCCTTCACACCGTGCCGGTCGACGACGTGCCCGTGGTCACTGGTGAGGATCACCGCCCGCCCCTGTGCCGCGGCCAGCCGCATCAGGCCGAGCAGCCCCCCTATGTCACCGGGCTTCCAGGCCGCGTCGCCGTGTTTCCGCTCCTTGGCGAGCCGGTCGTCGATGGTGTTGAGGACGACGGCCACGTGGGTGCGGTCGGCGGTCATCGCCTCGTACAGCTCTGCCCCGAACATGTCGCCGCCGCTGTCCGCGCGCAGGTCGTCCTTGTGGAAGACGGCCACTTCCTGGCCGCCCCAGAACGAGTGGCCGCCGAAGAGCGCCTTCTCGTCCCGCTGGGAGCCGGCCGTCAGGTGTCCGGCGAACAGGGAGGTACGGGAGATGGCGGTGATGGTGGGCAGGGCCGCGGCCATGCCCCGCCGGTGCGGGGAGCCCTTGACGCCGGGCAGCGGGTCGTACTCGGCCCAGTCCTGGCGCAGGTGCTCGCCGAGTTCGGCGGCGATGGCCGCGCTCATGCCGTCCAGCACGACGAGGAGCACGGGATGGCCGAAGGTCTTCACGACCGGGCCGACGACCCGCGCCAGGAACGACTCGACGGTGAGCATCGTCCCCGGATCGGTCCCGGCCGAGGTCCAGGTGGCCAGGGTGCGTGCGAAGTACCGGTCGATCTCCCGGCGCCGGGCTCGTACGGCGGCGCACAGCGTGCCGTAGGCCGCCCGCAGCTCCGGGGCCGGGTCGCCGCCCGCTTCGATGTGCTCCAACGCCAGGTCGACCCAGCCGGTTTCCCGCACGTGCCGGTCGATGCCGTCGGCGACGTGGTCCGACGCGGCGGGCGGATCGGTCGCGAGCCACCGGGCGAGGCGCTGCGCCATCCGCGCCCGCTCGATGCGGGTGTGGGCGTCCGTACGTGCCGCGAGATGGTGCCGCCGCAGCTTCCCCACGGCCGTGTCCGCCGCAGCGGCGTCCCCGTCCGTCAGGGCACGTCCGACCTCCGCGAGGCGGTGCTCAAGCCCCGCTTCCAGCACGGGACTTGTCCCGGCCGCCCGCTCGGCGCCGAACTGGCGGGTCAGGAAGGCCGCCCGGTCCAGTACCGTTGCCGAGATCCGGCGCGCCCAGTCCGCCTCCCCGCCCGATCCCGTGCGCAGGGCCAGCAGGGTGGTGACGAATTCCTCGCTCGCCCGGCCGAAGGCCCGGACCAGCGCGTCCAGCGCCTCGCCGTGCGCGGGCGGCTCATCGCCGAACCAACGCTCGGCCCGTCCGCGCGCCCGGTAGTCCTCGGCGTCCGCGCAGTCGTCCGCGTGGACCCACAGCGCCGCGCACACCAGGCCGAACGCCACCGCGTCTGACCCGTGCTCGGCCGCGACCAGGGCCAGCAGCGCCCGCCCGGCGAGCCCCGCCTGCTCCTCCTCGCCGAGGAACCGGGTCAGCCCGGCCTGCTCCGGAGCGCGCAGCGCCAGGAACCGGTCGGGCCCGCCGGGACACAGCGACCAGCGCAGCAGCGTGTGCACGTCCAGCTCGATGCTGCCCGCGGCTCCCGGGGACCGGATCTCCCCGTCCGGGTCGTACCGTCCCGCTCCGAGCCGCCGCAGTGCCAGCGCGGCCAGCGCGTGCCGCCGGGGCAGCAGGCCCTTGGCCAGTTGCGGCCAGCCGCCCGGCGGGGTCGCGTCGAGCAGAGCTTCGGCCGCCCAGTTCTCCGCGGACAGCCCGGGATCGGTGTGCTGTGCGCCGAACGCGTCGCGCACCACGTCCCAGGTGTCCACGGCGTTGACGCGCTGTTTGTGGACCCGGGCGAGGAGGTCGGCGCCGAGTTCGGCCTCCTCCCGGTCGGTCAGCACCACCAGCACCTCGGGCCCGCCCGCGGCCGGCGCGAGGTGGCCGAGCACCAGCTCGTACACGGCCAGCGGTGATTCCGCCGTGGTGACGCGCGCGCGCCGCTCACCCCAGGTCAGTTCCCGCGGCCCCTCCCAGACGGGAGCGGCCCGCAGCAGGACCGCCTTGCGTCTGCCCGCGGCCAGGCCGGACTGCGAGGCCAGGTACTGGGTGACGGTGCCGGTGGTGAGCCGCACCGCACTGGTGGAGACCGCCTGGCTCACCGGTCGTCCTCCACCACACGCCAGCTGATCTCGACGGTGGCGTCCGGTTCGCGCGCGGCCAACTCGTCCAGCTCGGCCCGCAGCTCCGCGACCGCGCGGGACGCCTTGGTACGTCCGCCGCCGGAGCGCCGCACCGGCCCGCCCGCCGTGCGCGGCGGTCGCGTCTCGGGTACGGGCGGGTGGCTGGTCGGCGTCGACAGGTCCACCGAGCCCGGCCCGGGCCGAGCTGCGGCAGGCTCGGGCTCCGCGGCTGCCCTGGCGGCTGCCGCGTCGGCCCGGCTGCGTGCTTCCATCACCGCCACGACGGCGCGCCGGGCGTCCTTCAGCGCGTCCGGCAGGCTCGCTGTGCGCTGGTCCGCACGGGCCGCACCGCGCAGGGCGTCCAGCACCGCCTCGCCCTGCGGCCCGTAGCCCGGGGCGAGCCGCAGCATGTCCCAGGCCGCGGTCGCCAGCGCGGCGGCGACACGCTCGGCCTGCTTGATCGAGGTCCCGTACCGGGAGGCCGAGGCCCCGCCGAGGTCGAAGGAGGCCAGCGTGGCCACGGTCTGCCGGGCCGTGCCGCTGCCGCCGGCCGCCCCCTTGTCGGTGGCCGACAGGGCGTCGAGCAGCGCCAGCGAGCGCCGGGCCAGGGCAAGCCGACCGGAGTCGTCGGTGTCGTCGAGACCGAGCAGCCCGGCGTGCTTCTCCAGTTCCCTTACGAGGTCGGCCGCGTGCGGTTGGTAGTCGCGCGCCTGACCGAGAATCCGCCGGGCGAACTGGCTGACGATCCGCCCGCGCCGCAGCGTCGGCGGCTTCTCGCCGAAGATCTCCTCGTACCGCCGCCTCGCCCCGTCCCACACCGTCTCGTCGGGCAGCGGCTGGGCCCGCAGCGCGTCCTGGGCCTTGATCTGGGCCGGCTCGGGCGCCGGGTCGAGCAGCGCCCCGCCGCGCACCCACACCCGGTCGTCCATCTCGGCGTAGGAGGCGATGACGAGGTTGGCGAGGTGGGGGGCCAGACCCATCGGCTCGGGCCGGTCGAGCCATTCGGTGAGCCGTACGACGGTCAGGTCGCCGGTGACGCCGCCGGTGCTGGCCTGCCGAAGGAAGTGGTCGCGCCAGCGGGTGGACAGCTCGAAGTACGCCTCCTTCTGCGTGCCGAGGCCGAGCGGCGCGGCGATGTTCCGCATCAGGGCCCGCTCCTTGGCGGGCACCTCCACCCGCCGGTCGCCGGCCTCGGTGGCGGCCCGCACCTGGGTGAAAACGGTCCGTACGTCGCCGGGCCGCACCGCGACGCCGGTGTTCTCCGGGTCGAAATCGGGGTGCGCGGGGAACTGGTGGGCCAGCAGCCTGCCCGCGATGTGCCGGGCCGCGTCCCGCAGCGGTTGCCCGAGGGACAGCTTGAGGCCGGGTACGTCCCGCAGGGGTTCGAGGTGGTCGTCGTGGCC
>NZ_DATDBG010000164.1:0-11929 GCF_036524955.1 Streptomyces sp. | reverse complement strand
ATCCCGGTCGTTCCCGGGCCGCGGCCCGGTGGGGGCCGGGGCCGGGGAACGGGCCGCGGCCCGGTGGGGCCGGCCGCGCGGTTCCCCGCGCTCTTCGGGACACACCGCTGGAATCCTGGGCGTCCCCCATACGTTGTGCTGGTCGGAACCCGACAGAACATCCGCAGGACGCCACTGGCCATCGCCAGGACATCCGCAGACGAATCCCACCACCCGCGTCGGAGGAGACCCGCTGATGCTGTTCAACAGCTACAAGAAGCAGCTGCCCACCGCGGAGGAGGCACTGCCCGGGCGCGCGCAGCCGGAGTTCCCCGTCCCCGCCCGCCACACCGTCCTCGGCAATCCGCTGACCGGCCCCTACCCCGAGGGCCTGGAGGTCGCGGACTTCGGTCTGGGCTGCTTCTGGGGCGCCGAGCGCCAGTTCTGGCAGACCCCGGGCGTGTGGACCACCCTCGTCGGCTACCAGGGCGGCCACACCGTCAACCCCACCTATGAGGAGGTCTGCTCCGGCCTCACCGGCCACACCGAGGCGGTCCGCGTCGTCTACGACCCGGCCCTCGTCTCGTACGAGCGGCTGCTCAAGGTCTTCTGGGAGTCCCACAACCCCACGCAGGGCTTCCGCCAGGGCAACGACGTCGGCACCCAGTACCGCTCCGCGATCTACACCCACTCCCCCGCCCAGGCCGACTCCGCCGCCGCCTCCCGCACGACCTACCAGTCCGTCCTCACCGCGGCCGGCCACCGCACCATCACCACCGAGATCCTCCCGGCCGGCCCCTTCTACCCCGCCGAGCCGTACCACCAGCAGTACCTCGACAAGGTCCCGAACGGCTACTGCGGCCTCGGCGGCACCGGCGTCTCCTGCCCCGTCGGCGTGGCGAAGGCCAGCGGCTGACCTCCGCGCGCACCGCGCCAGCCGGACCGGCTCGCCGAGGCCCGACAACGCTCGGCGAGCCGGACTGCGGACCAGAGCCGAGCGGATCCAAGGCGAGCGGGAGAAGCCGTCCATGGTGATCACGGTGGAGATAGCGCAGCTTCTGGTGTCGCCGGTGCACCGGTACGCGGGAAGGCCGGGAGACGGGCCGGCCGGGACGGAGGGGGAGGAGTTGGTGTCGCGGATCGAGGTGCGGCAGGGGCTGGGGATCGTCGGGGACCGTTATTTCGCCCGGCCCGCGCACCGGGATGCGGCCCTGACGGTCATGGCCGCGGAGAACCTGCCGGTCGGCATCGACACCGCGGTGGATCTGCGGCAGACCCGCCGCAATGTGCTGCTGCGGGGCGTGGACATCGACGCGCACATCGGCTCGACCGTCACCCTGGACAGCGGCACCGGCCCCGTCGTGCTGGCGGTGCGGCGCGCCGCCAGGCCGTGCGCGTGGATGGACGCGACGATCGGGCCGGGGGCGCAGCGCGCGCTGCGGGGGAAGGGCGGGGTGCGGTGCACGCCGCTCAGCGACGGTGTTCTGACGGTCGGTCCGGCGACGTTCTCGGTGGGGCCGCCGGTCGACGTGCCGCGGTGACGCCGCGCAAGGGTCGGGAGCGGTTGTCCGTGACCGGATGACGCGCACGGGTGTCGGCAGCGGTTGTCCGTGACCGGATGACGCGGGTGTCAGGGGCGGTGGTCGATACCGGTTGACGCGCGGTCGAGCGGCCCTGCCCATGGCCCCCGCGCGGCTGGCGCGCGACGATGGGACGCGGTGCTTCGCCGAGGCGAACAGGGGGACGGCATGGGCAGGTTCGTGAGTGCGGTGCTGGCGCTGGCGGTGACGGCGGGGGCACTGGCCCTGGCGTACGCGGTCGGCGCGCCGACGTCGGTGGTGCTCGGCGCGGCGGCAGGCGTGCTGAGCCTGCTGTGGCTGCTCGTGCTGCTCACCGTGCCGTGGAACCTGTACTTCCGGGCCCACACCGTGCTGGCCGAGATCGCGGTGAGCCGTGAGAAGGGCATGGAGGTCTCGCGGGAGCGGGACGCCGAAGCCACGCGGATCGCGCGGGTGACGCTGCGGGCGGCGGTGGCCGGACACGTGCTGACGGCCGGTCTGGTGGTCGCGGTCACGCTGGTGACGGACCAGGCGACGGGGTACTACTGGTTCGCCGCGTTCTTCTTGCTGAGTACGTTCTTCCGCCCGGCGGGAGCCTACTTCGGGCAACTACGGCGGCGGCTCGGCGCGCTCCTGACGGACGTGACGTACCCGCGCGACGACGTACTGGAACTGCGCGTGCTGGTGGAGCAGCTGCGCGACGGCACGAAGGTCCTGGAGGGCAAGGCCGAGGAGCAGTACCGCGCCCTGGCCGAACTGCGCCGCACGGTGGACGCGTTGGGCTCCTCGGTCTACGCGCGGGCCGACGCCGTGGACCGGAGGGTCGCGGCGCTGAGCCGGGAGTTCGAGACCACGGTCAACCGTCTCACCGACAACCAGGAGATCATCACGGGGCTGAAAGCGTTCCTGCGGCTCCTGCGCACGGAGGACGGCGGCGCGGACGGACCGGCGCTGCCGTAACGGGACGCGCCCGGCCTCGACCCGTGTCCGGCCTCCTCGACCGCCACGGCTACCGCCCCCGCGACGCCGAATGGCCCACCGTCCGTCATCGCGTCCTGACCGGCCTCGCGTCAGGTGAGCGCGTGGCCTGCCCCGGAGGGCCGTTGCCCGAGCCCGCGCGGTGGCGGGCCGAGGGGCGAGGCCGTCCGCGGAGAGGGCGAGCAGGAAGCCCGACGAAGACACCCGGGGCACGGCCGGCGGCGTGAACCGTTCCCCATGACTCGTAGACGTTTCGCAGAGCGTTACGGTCGCGGGGCGCGCGCGGCGCAGGGTGCGCGCGGCGCAGGGGCCCGCCCGGCGACTTGCGGACGTGTGGCGCCGCCCACACACGTACGTGGCCGCGTACGTCCCCGAGCGCGCGGCTCAGACGATCGCCGTCACCGTGACCGAGACGGTCACCTCGGTCGCCCAGACGCGCGGGTGGTCGGCGTGGAGGGCCTCGATGACGGCGACGCGGACCTGGCGGGCGACGGTTGTGGCCTGGTGGCCGGCGTGGACGGCCAAGGAGATGTCGACGGTGGTGAGGCGGGTGGTGTCGTGGGGCAGCACGCGCACACCCGGAGTGCGGGTGGTGGGGAGGACGGCCGGGCGGAGGCGGTCGGCGAGGCGCGGGGTGAGGTGGGCGACGCCGGGCACGTCCGAGGCGGCGCGGGCCGCGGTCGCGGCGATCTCCCGCAGATCCGAGGCACGGGTCATGGGCGGGGTCCTTCCCGGTGCGGCCGCCCGGGGGCGGGGACATGGTGCCCGGGAACGCCGCGCCGTCGCCGGCGGCCGGCGAACGGCCGACGGGAGGTCGCCGCCTCCCCGTCTTCTCCCGCTGCCCCCGCTTCTCCCGCCTGCCGCTGCTCCCGCCGCACAGCCGTAGCGTCATCCACCTCGCCTGCCACCTCCACGCTGCACGCCCCCGCGACGGTCGGCGCGCAGTTCCCACGCGCCCCTGCGGGGGGCGCACTCCTTGCACTTCGCCACGCGCTTGCGGGCTCGTCCTCGGGTACATCCTCCTGCGCCGCCCGCACTCCCTGTGGATCCGGCGGACGACCGTCGGACGTCGATCACCGCGCCGTACGGGCGCGGGCAGGCGCCGCACAGCCGTCACCGTCCGGGGGACGCCCGCGCGGTGGCCGCGCCGGTGGGGGCGGACAGCCGTCACCGCGAGGCACCACCGTGCCCCGCCGGTGCCGCACTCCGGCGCGATCCCCCCGACAGGCCACCACCGTGACACGCGACCGCGCCCACACGCCGGCCACACCCCGCGCCACCCCTCGTGCACGCGCGCCCCGGCCGCAGTCCCACCTCCGCACGGCGGCCGCAGCCCGCGCACGGGGGAGACTGGGGAGCCCCGGACGAGGAGGACTCACGTGGGTAAGGGCCCCGGTGCGCAAGCGGAGTTGCGGCGCCGCAACTTCGCGCTGGTGACGCACGCCCTGGCCGCCGGCGAGGACCTGACGCGCGCGGCTGTGGCCGCCCAGGTGGGCCTGACGCGGGCCACCGTCTCGACCCTGGTGGACGAACTCCTCGCCGGGGGGCTGGTGGAGGAACGGGGAGCCCGGCGCCCCGGCACGGTGGGCCGTCCCGGAACCCCGCTGGCCCTCGCCGACACGGGCCCCGCGGGCGTGGGCGCGGAGATCGGCGTGGACCACCTCGCCGCCTGCGTGGTGGACCTGCGGGGCACGGTACGGTGCCGCGCCGAGACCCCCGCCGCGAACCGCGGCCGGAAGGCCCCCGACGTCCTCGCCGAACTCGCCGAACTGACCGCGCGGGTCACGGCGGCGGCCCGGGAGGAGGACCTGCACCCCGTCGGTACCACCGTCGCCGTCCCCGGCCTGGTCGGGCACGACCGCGGCGCCGTCCTGCGCGCGCCCAACCTCGGCTGGGAGGACGTCCCGGTGGCCGCGGCACTCGGCGCGGGCACGATCGTGGAGAACGAGGCGAACCTCGGCGCCCTCGCCGAACTGTGGCTCGGCGGCCACCGAGGACTCGCCGACTTCGTCCATGTCTCCGCCGAGATCGGCATCGGCGCCGCACTCGTCGTGGAGGGCCGCCTCTTCCGCGGCGCCCGCGGCTTCGCGGGGGAGCTCGGCCACGTCCCCGTACGCCCCGACGGCCCCCTGTGCTCCTGCGGCGCCACCGGCTGCCTGGAAACGTACGCCGGTGAGAAGGCGCTGCTCCGCGCGGCCGGCCTCGCGACGGGCGACGACACGGAACCGGGTACCGGCGCGGGCACCCCCGCCCTGCGCGCCGCCGCGGACGCCGGCGACCCCCGTGCCCTGCGTGCCCTGGACGAGGCCGGCGCGGCCCTCGGCATCGCGCTGAGCGGCGCGGTCAACCTGCTCGACCCGCAAGCCGTCGTGATCGGCGGCCTGCTCGCCGACCTCACCCCCTGGCTGCTGCCGGGCGTGCGCCGCGAGCTCGCCACCCGCGTCACGGACCGCCAATGGCGCCCCGAGAACGTCGTCACCTCGGCCCTCGGCCGCGACGGCGTGCTGCGCGGCGCCGCCTGCAGCGCCGTACGAACGGTGCTGGACGACCCGGCGAGCTGGATCACCCGCAACGGCCCGGACTCGGGCTCCCGCGCCTGAGCGCCGTACGGCCCGCCCCGACGCCGACGAGGACGCCGCCGACGCCCGGCGCCCGGCGCCCGGCGCCCGGCAGCGCCCGGCAGCGCCCGGCAGCGCCCGGCAGCGACGAGGATGCCGTATTACGCCGCCGACCCCGCCAGCCACCGCGCCCACGACAGGTTCCACCCGTTGAGCCCGTTGGACGGCTGGATCGTCCGGTCCGGGGAGTTCTTGACCACCACCACGTCCCCGACCATGGAGTTCGCGAAGAACCAGGCGGCAGGCGTCTTCGGGTCCTTGCCGCCCTTGACGTCGCTCAGCCCGATGCAGCCGTGGCTGGTGTTGACGTGGCCGAAGACCGACGTCGCACCCCAGTAGTTGCCGTGGATGAAGGTGCCGGAGCTGCTCAGTCGCATGGCGTGCGGGACGTCGGGGATGTCGTACTCGCCCTTGCCGTCGTTGTCGGTGAAGCCGACCGTGGCACCGTTCATGCGCGTGGTCCTGTCCTTCTCGGAGATGACCATCCGGCCGTTGTACGTGGCGTGGCCGGTGGCGCCCGCGGAGATCGGGATGGTCCTGACGACCTTGCCGTCCCGGACCACCGTCATCCGGTGGGTCCTGGTGTCGACGGTGGAGACCTGGGAGCGGCCGACGTCGAAGCCGACCGTCTTGTCCTGGATGCCGTAGACGCCGGTGGCGCCCTCGACGCCGTCCAGGGCGAGGGTCAGGGTGACGTGCGAGCCGGCCTTCCAGTAGGTCTCCGGCCGCAGGTCGAGCCGGGTGGAGCTGAACCAGTGGCCGACGACCTGCTGCCCGCTGCTGGACGTCACCGTGATCGCCTTCTGTACGGCGGCACGGTCGGTGATCGCCTTGTCGAAGTTGATGGACACCGGCATGCCGACACCGACGGTGGAACCGTCCTCGGGCGTGAAGTGACCGATGAAGCTGCCGGCCGCGGAGACGGTCGCGAAGGTGGAGCGCGCGGCGGTGCTGCGGCCCTGGGCGTCGGTGGCGGCGGCGGAGACCGCGTACTGGGTGCCGCGGGCCAGGGCCGCGTCCGGCCGCCAGCTCGTACCGTCGGCCGAGATCGTGCCGGGGACCGTACGGCCGGTGGCCCTGGACGTCATGGTCACGGAGGTCAGGGTGCCGCCGGTGACGGTGACCTTGGTGCCGTTGTGGATCGAGGCGCCGGTGCTGCCGGTCCTCGGGGTGATGACGATCTTCGCATCGGAGGCGTTCCGCGCGGCAGCCGCGTCCGCCTGGGCCTGACCGGCGCCGGACTGGGTGGGCGTCATGGTGAGCGTCGCGGGTGGCGCCGGCGACGAGGTGGCCGTGACCTGGTCCGTGGCGCCGTCGGCCCGGGCACTGCCTTCGCTGCCGCCACCGCACGCGGTCAGCGCGACGGTGCCGCCCATCACCACCGCGACGGCCGCGAGGGTGCGGCGGCGGGAGAAGGGCGAGCGGGACCTGCGGGCAGGGCCGGGGCGCTGGGCGGTGGGCATTCCGGCGTCGGGCGGCGTCACACATCTCTCCAATGCTGAAGGTTCGTCCTCATGCATGAAAACAGCTGGAAGGGGGTGTGCGTGACGTTCAGGCACAAATTGTGGCGTTTCCCACCCATGGCACACCCGGCCCACAGAACCCAGAGGCGCGGGCGAGAGGGGTACCGACCGCTGTGACCAGGGGGGGCTTCTGGTAGCGATCCGGCCACGGAGGGTGAGCGGCGGCCTCGCCGCTTCCCACCGGCCGCACCAAGTCACTACCATCGGCCCCACGGTCAAGCGCCACGCCTTCCCCCGGGGTCATCGGCCCGGGATGTACCACCAGGGAGATCCGTTGACCTCGCCCCGCCCTTACGTCGCCGCTGCCGCTGCCTCCGTGCTGGCCGCGCTGTATTTCGTGCCGTCCGCGACGGCGAGCCCGCACCAGGACGCCTCCGCGGCGAAGTCCGCGACGACGGCCACACGGTCCGCGAGCGAGCTCGGCCTCGCCGACACCGGCAGCGTCGACACCAGGCCGTACGTGATCGGCGGCGCGGCCTTCCTGGTGGTGGGCGCGGGGCTGGTGCTGAACGCCGGCCGCCGCTCCCGCGAGACCGCCGCCTGACGAGGACTCAGTCGTCGTACGGCGCTTGTACGGTTGTACGGTTCCGCTACGGCCCTGCGCCCCGCGGGCACGTCCCAGTCCTCCGCGGCCTTGCGCCGACGGGTCCTTACGCCAGCGGTCCGGTGACCGTCTCGGCCGCCCGGGTCAGCCGTCCGTCGCGGACGAACGCGTAGGCCGCCTCCAGATCCGGGGACAGGACACGGTCCGGCCCCGCCCCCGCGACACCCGCCTGCCGCACCGCCGCCAGTACCGCCCGGGAGGCCGGTGCCATCCGCGACCCACTCCCCGACGCCGCCCTGATCTCCAGCGCCCGCGTCGCCGCGTACATCTCCACCGCGATCACCCGCGCCAGACCGTCCACCGCACGACGCAGCTTGCGCGCCGCCGACCACCCCATCGACACATGGTCCTCCTGCATCGCCGACGACGGGATCGAGTCCACCGACGCCGGCACCGCCAACCGCTTCAGCTCACCCACCAACGCCGCCTGCGTGTACTGCGCGATCATCAGCCCCGAATCCACCCCCGGATCATCCGCCAGGAACGCCGGCAGACCGTGCGACCGGTTCCGGTCCAGCAAACGGTCCGTACGACGTTCCGCGATCGACCCCAGATCAGCCACCGCGATCGCCAGGAAATCCAGCACATACCCCACCGGTGCACCATGGAAATTGCCGTTGGACTCCACCCGCCCAGACCCGGAACCCCCGCCCGGCTCCCCCAGCAGCACCACCGGATTGTCCACCGCCGCCGCCAGCTCACGCTCCGCTACCAGCCGGGCATGCGCCAGCGTGTCCCGCCCCGCACCGGCCACCTGCGGCGCACACCGCACCGAATACGCGTCCTGCACCCGCGGCGCCTCATCCTGGTGATGCCCCGTCAACCCCGAACCCGCCAGCACCCGCCGCATGTTCTCCGCACTGGCCGCCTGCCCCGGATGCGGACGGATCGCATGCAACTCCGCCGCCAGCACCCGGTCCGTACCCAGCAGCGCCTCCAGCGTCAGCGCCGCCGTGACATCGGCCGCCGTGAACAACCCCGCCAGATCCGCACACGCCAGCACCAGCATCCCCAGCATCCCGTCCGTGCCGTTGATCAGCGCCAGCCCCTCCTTCTCCCGCAGCACCACCGGCTCCACGCCACACCCGGCCAGTACCTCCCCGGCCGGACCCACCACACCGTCCGGACCCTCCGCCTCACCCTCACCCATCAGCACCAGCGCACAATGCGCCAACGGAGCCAGATCCCCCGAACAACCCAGCGAACCGTACTCACGCACCACCGGCGTCACACCCGCGTTCAACACCGCCGCCATCGTCTCCGCGACCACCGGCCGCACGCCCGTACGACCCGAAGCCAGCGTCTTCAACCGCAGGAACATCAACGCCCGCACCACCTCACGCTCCACCCGCGGACCCATCCCCGCCGCATGCGAACGCACCAGACTCCGCTGCAGCCGCACCCGCAGCTCCGGACCGATGTGCCGCACCGCCAAGGCGCCGAACCCCGTCGACACCCCGTACACCGGCTCCGGCCTCGCCGCCAACGCCTCGATCACGGCGCGCGACGCGGCGATCCCCGCGAGGGCGTCCGGGGCGAGTTCCACGCGGGCGCCGGCCCGCGCCACAGCGACGACGTCATCTGCCTCGGCTCCCGACGGGCCCACCACCACAACGCTCTGCATATTCATATTCACGCACCCTAAGCAGTGAATCTCTCCCTGTCACCCCGCGCCCTGGGCCAGGCTCCTCGCCCACCGGACGACCCGGCCGGGCAGCCCGCCATCACCCGCCCCGGCTGCCGTCACCCGTTCGGGGGGCCTCGTCGGGCTGGTCATGAGGTCCGGCTCGCTGAGCCGTACGGGACAGGCACCGAGGTCCAGGACGTTCAGGACTGGATGGCGTCCTTGCTGTGCTGATCGATGGTGCCGGGCGGGCTGAGCCGACGCAGCGCGAGGAGGCCGCCGATGCCGGGAATGGCGGCAGTGGCCTTGGTGGTGGTCGTGGCCCGCTTGAGGCGCCAGGTCGCGGCCACCACGAACAGGTAGGCGCAGCCGTGGACGGGACCGGTCAGGGAGGAGACGGGTTTGAGGTGGGCGGTGGCGAGGTTGGCCAGCATGATGATCAGTGAGATGAGTTCGACGCGTGCCGCGATGCGCAAAGGCCGAAGGTGCACCGTCATGCTCCTGTGGTGGAGCCGGGGCGGACGATCATCAGGACGGTGACCGTCGCCCACAGCAGGTTGAAGACGCCGGTGAGCATGGCGAGGCGGCCGGCAGATCGGGTGGCGGGGCCGGGGCCGGGAGCCTGCGCGGCGGTGAGCGCGGCGTCCTGGGCGGGCAGGATCAGCAGGGCCAGCGTGGCGGCGGCCGCGGCGGTCAGAAGGACCGAGATGATCAGCCATCCGCTCCCGAGGGCGTTGAGACTGCTGGCCGTGGCGAACCCGAACACGGGAACCGCGATGCCCACGGCCGCGTAGACGCGGCAGATACGGTGCAGCATCCGCAGGGTTGTGAGCGCCTCGCGGTCACCCGGGTCGCTGTGGGCGCGGCGCAGTGCTCTTGGAAACATGCTCGCGGCGACGGTGACCGGGCCGATGGCCAGAACGGCGGCCAGGACGTGCAGGGAGAGGAGAAGTTTCGTCACGGTCAGCCTTCCGTGGCCGCTCGGGCGGTGCGGCGCCGGCCGGTGACCTCGGATGCCGGGAGGCGCCCGGCCTTGGCGGTGCCGGTCGGGGTGCCGCCGGTGACCGGCACGGCGAAGGCCGGGTTCAGGCGCATGGGCGTGGTGACGGCCTGCTTCCGGGTGAGCCGGTCGTCGTGGAGGACGACGTGGCTGAGCGGGACTTCCTCTCCCGCCTGCCACCCCCCGGCCCCCGCGTCATGGCCGGGGACCTCGCCGGGCTCCGCGACGCGGCCCGGGGCGCCGGGAACCGGAATCAGGCCCGCACGCCCGGGGTCGAGGGCGCCAGTGGCACGCGGCAACAGGCCCCCGGTGCCGCTGACCACCTCGCGCGGTCCTTCGGCGGAAACCGGTTCCACGCCCACAGCGCCGCCGGAGCACAGCACCTCACGGGGGGCGATGGCATCGAGCGGATCGAAGCCGTCCAACGGGACGATCTGGGCGTGCATGCAGGGTTCCTTCGAGTGCGGCAGGGTCCGGTCTGTGCCGGGTCGCTCCCGACGCTAACCGCCCGCCCACCCCTCTCCCAGTGGCATGAGTGACACCTTCCAACGGAATAACGCCACCGTTCACGGAAAGGCTTTGAGCTGGTCAAAGCAGAGCTCAGGATGCTGAGACCACGGCATGCCGCCGGTGAGCGGGTATCTTCTGGCCATGCACACCGTCGCCGTCCTCGCACTGGACCGGGTGATCCCGTTCGACCTGTCCACCCCGATCGAGGTCTTCACCCGCACCCGCCTCCCGGACGGCCGCCCGGGCTACCAGATCCGCGTGTGCGCGGAGAAGCCGGAGATCGACGCGGGTGCCTTCACCCTGCGCGCGCACTGGGGGCTGGACGGGCTCAAGGGCGCGGACACGATCATCGTGCCCGGTACCGACGCCCCCGCGGCACCGCTCGCCCCCGCCGTCCGCGACGCGCTGCGAGCAGCGGCCGAGCACGGCACGCGCATCGCCTCCATCTGCTCGGGCACCTTCCCGCTGGCCGCCACCGGACTCCTCGACGGCCTGCGTGCCACCACCCACTGGATCGCGGCCGACCTCCTGGCCACCGCCCACCCGGACATCGAGGTCGACCCGGACGTCCTGTACGTCGACAACGGCCAGATCCTCACCTCCGCCGGCGCCGCCGCCGGCCTGGACCTGTGCCTGCACATGATCCGCCGCGACTACGGCTCGGCCGTCGCCGCCGACGCCGCCCGGCTGTCCGTCATGCCCCTGGAACGCGAGGGCGGCCAAGCGCAGTTCATCGTCCATGATCACGCACCCACCCCCCAGGGCTCCGCACTCGAACCCCTGCTCACCTGGTTGCAGGACAACCTGGGCTCCGACCTCACCCTCGCCGACATCGCCGCCCATGCCGGAACAAGCACCCGGACCCTGATACGCCGCTTCCGCGAACAGACCGGTACGACCCCGCTCCAGTGGCTCCACCGCGCCCGCGTCCGCCAGGCCCAGCACCTCCTGGAGACCACACGCCACTCTGTCGAACGCATCGGCGCTCAGGTCGGTTTCGGCTCACCCACCGCCTTCCGTGACCGCTTCAAGCGCACCACGGGCGTCAGCCCTCACACGTACCGCCGCGCCTTCAGCTGACTCCCCGCGCCTGCTGACTCCCTGCGCATCACGCCACCCGGCGAACGCGGCCGCTCACCAGCGGGCCTTTGCCCGAGCGCGATCACTTGGAGTCGGAGGGGCGGCTCGGACCCCGGACCGGTTCGGTACCCGCAGCCCCCGATGCCGAGTGCCCCCGCACAACGGGACCCGCACCGTGCGACGAATCCGCGCGGGCGGTGCGGGTCGCAGACACCCCCACGAAGTGGCCGCACCCTGCGGAAGGGGGAGGGGCGGGCACCCGGAAAGCCCGGTGCGGGCAGGCCGGGGGAACCCAGTGCCGCGTCGGTCGGGGTGTGCCCGTCCGGGAGCGGCGTCCGGTGCGGTGCGTCGCAGGGCGCCGGGCCGGCCCCGTCGTGGGCCTGCCCGGTCGGTGCGGCAACGCCGCGGGGCGCCGTGCCGGACGTCGCGACGGGACACACTCCGGCGACGCGGC
>NZ_DATDBG010000163.1:0-25950 GCF_036524955.1 Streptomyces sp. | reverse complement strand
GGCCGTCGCCGACCAGCTCGCGCTCCAGGGCCAGCGCCCGTGAGGGGGTCACCACCGCCTCGCCCCGGGCGGTGGCCCGGCCGGTCTCCGGCAGGGGCACGGTGAGCGCCAGCCGCAGCGTCGCGCGGGCCTCGCGCAGCGTCTCCCCCCACCGGCGCCAGCCCGCGTCGGCGCCCACGGCGGGCCCGAGCGCGAAGGTCGCCCCTTCGGCGCCGGTCCCCGCCGCCTCCTCCTCGACGGCCGCCCGCGCGGTTCGTACCGGATCGCCGGCCGGCGGCCCCGGTACGGCGAGCAGCGCGGTGGCGGCCCCAGGGGCGCAGCCCCGCAGCACGGGACCGCCCAGCCGGTCGGCTGCCCGGTCCAGCACGGCCGCAGTGGGCGCCGGATCGGACGCGTGGACGGCGACGCCGATCAGCCGGTGCGACCGCCGCGGGCGGAATCCGAGCACACGCAGGCGGGCGGTGACCTCGTGCTGGCTGAGCGCGGTCCCGCCCTCCAGGTCGGCCAGTACGGCCGCGCCGCCGGGCCGGTACGGCTGCTCGGTCAGGGTCTGCGTGACGATGGCGGTGTTGACGGCCTCGCTGATCCGGATGAACGGCACGACCCGGCGCAACGCCACCAGCGGCAGACCCCGGCGGCGGCTCTCGTCGACGATCGCGTACGGCATGTCGGGCAGCGACCGGCCGAGCTCGACGGCGACGCCCGCCACGCCGCGCTCGTCCAGCTCGCGGACGTAGTGCCGGCACGCCCCGGCGTCCGCGCCGGCCAGGCCGAGGCCGGTGGTCAGCAGCAGCTCGCCGCCGGACAGCAGCGGCCCGATCTCGTAGATCTCACTGGAGTGCACCCACCGGACCAGCCGGTCCAGCGAGTCCTGCCCGGCCAGCACTTCGGGGCCGGCCTTGCCCAGCACGTCGAACGTCAGGATCTCCCTCACGGTGAGGGCCATCGCACCTCCCGGCCGGTCCGGTCGCCGGTACCGGCCCGGCATGCCCCGGACGGCGCTGCCGGTTTCCGGTCGTGGTCCGCCTCCGCTCCGCTACGGCAGGGGTGCGCCCCGATCGTTCCCCGCTCGGCGCCCCCGGCCTCCGCCGCATCTCGGCTGCGGCCCTCCGGAGCGTACGTCCCGCACGTTGCGCCGGTGTTTCAGCCGAGGTCACGCGTACCACGGTGTCCGGCCGCCCGCGTTGCCCGGCACCGACATCGCGTCCGTACGCCCGGGGGCGGAAGCGTACCTTCCGTACATTGCGGCGGGGCGCCGCCACCCGGACAGTGGAGGCATGACTGACACCCCGGCCGCGGACCCGGCGGCCATGCTGGCCGTGGCACTGGAGGAGGCCCGGGCGGGGCTGGCCGAGGGCGGAATCCCGATCGGCGCGGCCCTGTTCGGACCGGACGGGGTCGTACTCGGCCGGGGGCACAACCGCAGGGTGCAGGACGACGACCCGTCGGCGCACGGCGAGACCTCGGCGTTCCGGGCGGCGGGGCGGCTGCGCGGCTACGGGCGTACGACGATGGTGACGACGCTGTCGCCGTGCTGGTACTGCTCGGGCCTGATCCGGCAGTTCGGCATCGGCCACGTGGTGATCGGCGAGGCACGCACCTTCCACGGCGGGCACGACTGGCTGGCGGAGCACGGTGTCCGGGTGACGCTGCTGGACGACCCGGAGTGCGTGGCGCTGATGCGCGAGTTCATCGCCGCTCGGCCGGAGTTGTGGTACGAGGACATCGGGGAGTAGCGGCCGGCCCCGGCGGGAACCGCCCCGGGGAGCCGCCGAACGAGAACGCGCCGGGCGGGTTCCGCCGCAGGCGGAGCACGTCGCGGGGCAGCCCGCCGCAGGACGAAGGGAACGTACATGCCGGACTCGACCCGCATCCCCGTGATCGATCTCGCCCCCTGGCTGTCGGGGGACGCCGCAGCGCGGGCCGAGACCGCCGCCGCGGTGGACACCGCACTGTCGAAGGCGGGCTTCCTGCTGCTCACCGGGCACGGGGTGAGCCGGGAGACGCGCGAGGTCGTCCGGAGCACCGCCCGGCGGTTCTTCGCCCTGCCGGAGGAGGTCAAGCAGCGGTACGCCGTCAGTGTCGGCGGGCGGGGCTGGCTCGGCCAGGGCGCGGAGGCCAACGGGTACTCGGAGGGCACCGAGACTCCCCCGGACCTCAAGGAGTCCTGGACGGTCGGCGCGGACCGGCCCACCGGTGACACCGCGACCGACGCGTTCTGGTTCCAGCCCAACGTGTGGCCGGAGCAGGAGGTCCCGGCTCTGCGCGAGGTGGTGGAGCGGTACCTGGCGACGATGCGTGGCGTCGCCGACGAGGTGCTGCGCCTGCTGGCCGCCGCCCTCGGGCAGCCCGAGGACTTCTTCACCCGGCACACCGCGCACCCCACGTACACCCTCAACATCAACTGGTATCCCGGCACCCACGTCGTCGGCGAGCCGCAGCCCGGTCAGTACCGCATCGGCCCGCACACCGACTTCGGGACCGTGACGCTGCTCGACCGCCAGCACGGCAAGGGCGGCCTCCAGGTCTACGTGGACCCGGCCGACGGCGGCGCCGGCTGGGAGGACGCGCCCTACGATCCGGCCGCCCTCACGGTGAACATCGGTGATCTGATGGCCCGCTGGACCGGCGACCGCTGGCGGTCCGGCCGCCACCGGGTGCTCCCCCCGTCCCCGGAGGCCCCGGCCGAGGACCTGATGTCCCTGGTCTACTTCTACGAGTGCGACCCGCACACCACGGTGACCGCGCTCCCCGCCCCGCTCGGCCGCGTCGCCCACGACCCGGTGGACTCCTCCGCCTACCTCAAGGCGAAGCTGGACTCGATCACGGTCGGCTGAAGCATCAGCCCCGGAGCCGGCGCCCCGGTCAGACGGCTCCGGTGCCGATCGCGTGGCCGATGACGTAGACGGCCACCGCGGCGCCGCCGCCGATCAGGAGCTGCCGTGCGCCCGCGCGCAGGGGGGCCTTTCCGTTCACCAGGCCGAGGACCGCGCCGACGGTGAAGAGGGCTGCAGCGGCCAGGGCGACCGCGGTGACCAGCGCGGCGGTTCCGCCGGCGAAGACGTACGGCAGGACGACGACGACCGCGCCGAGCGCGAACGCGAACAGGCTGGACAGCGCCGCCGACCACGGCGAGCCCAACTCCTGCGGGTCCAGCCCCAGTTCCTCGCGGGCCATCGTCTCCAGCGCGGTGTCCTGGTTCTGCATGATGGTCGCCGCGATGCGCTCGGCCTCCCCGGCCGGTACGCCCTTCGCCCGGTAGATCAGCGCGAGTTCCTCGGCCTCGGCCTCGGGGTCCTCGCGCAACTCCTGCGCCTCCAGAGCGATCTCGCGCTCGTAGGACTCCCGCTGGCTGCGTACGGACACGTACTCGCCGGCGGCCATCGAGAACGCCCCGGCGAGCAGCCCGGCGACGCCCGCGAAGAGCACGGTGGAGGCGGCGGCTCCGGAGCCGGCGAAGCCCATGACCAGGGACGCGTTGGAGACCAGGCCGTCGTTGACGCCGAACACCGCGGCGCGCAGCGCGCCGGAGCGGTCGCCGCGGTGCCACCGCTCGCGCCGGGCGATGCCGCGACCGCCCTGGGCCGGATCGGGCCGGGCGCCGTCCTCGCGCAGCCTGGTGAGCACCCGGGCGTGCGCGCGCTCGTCGGCGGCCATGCCCGCCGCGGCATCCGGGTCGCCCTCGTACAGTCCGGCGTCGGCGCGCTCGGCGCGCTCCACCAGCGGAAGCACCGCGTCCGCCGAGAAACGGCGGGCCAGCCAGCTCAGCAGCCGGGTGCGCACGTCCGCGCCGCCGGGCTCGGGTACCGGCTCGCCGAGCCCAGCGAGCCGGTCCGCCCAGTGCGAGGCGTGCCGTTCCTCCACTGCGGCCAGTTCCAGGAAGATCTGCCGGCGGTGATCCCCGGCGCCGGCGGCCAGGCCGCGGTACAGGGCGGCGCTGCGGCGTTCCGCGTCGAGGGCGGCGCGGAAGCGGGTGGCGGCCCGCCGGTTCTCCCGGGTGCGGCCGGCGGCAGCGGCGGGGTCCTCGGGGGACTGGTCGGCGGACCTGGTATCGGGGATCTGGGTGCTCATGGACGGTGCTCCCGGTTCTTCATGCAGTGCGGCAAGGCCCCCCGCCCCGCTGTCGACCTCTTCCATAGTTGGACTCTGTCTAATATAACGCGTTCACCGCAGGGCCGGTCAGAGCAGTCGTTCCACAATTCGGGGCAGCGCGCGGAGGGTCCGCGCCACGGCGTGCGACGGGGAGACGAAGGGGCTGAGGTCGCGGTTGTGGTCGGAGACGACCAGCAGGGCGCGCGAGTCGAGGCCGAACGTCTCCGCGCAGTCGAAGACCGTCGCCGTCTCCATGTCGACGGTGTCCGCGAGAGCGCTCAACTCGTGGTGTCGCTGGTGGGACTCCAGGAGCGAGCCGACTTGGGCGTTGGTGGCCCGCGGGAGGGGCGGGACGGCGGGGAGCCGGGCGCGGTGCCGACGGCCGTCGGTGCCGACGGCTGTGTTCCGTCCTGCGTCGGGACGCCTTTCTGATCCGGCTCGCGTAAGCCTGCGGAGCGAAGGCCGCGGCGGAGGTCGCTCCGCACCTGCGCTGAACCGCACCGGGGCCGGCGGGCCACCGGGCCACCGGGCCACCAGGCCACCGCAAGCGGAAGGCTGACAGCGGTGTCCCGGTGGCCGGAGGTCACTTTGCCAGGTGGGGGTACGAGCGCAGGGATCGCGGGGGGACGCCGAAGGTGGCGCGGGAGCGAACGTCGATGAAGGCGTTGATGCCGTTGTGGCGGCGGGCGCCCACGCCGGGGTGGTGGGCCGTGGCGTCGGCGGCGTTCATCACGGCCCGGGTGACGTTGAAGTCCTCCATGGTGCGCTGGAGGGAGACGAAGTGGGTGCCGGGCGAACCGCCGTCCAGGGTGGCGAAGTCGCGGCGGTTGATCCTGGCCAGGCCGTTCAGCCGGGCTCGGCCGGTGGCCTGGGCGTGGCCGACGACGCCGTGGGCGGCGGTCAGCGCGGGGAGGTCGTCCGCGTCGCTGCGCGCGTCGTCGACCAGGTCCTCGGCGGCCCGCGCGTCGATGGTCGGCGCGAACATCTGCGCGCTGCGGCGGTCGGCGTTCTGCTCGTACCAGCTGTCCACGTCCAGTGTCAGATAGCTGACGTGCATGGTCGTACCGCCCGCCAGCGGACCGGACGCGATGGTGACCGCCTCCTCGGTGGCCTGGTTCCCGCGCAGCCCCGAGTGGAAGCCGAGCATCAGCGGCGCGCGCTCCGGCAGTCCGGCACCGGGCAGCCGCTGGGCCGGCAGCCCCCGTCCGACGAAGCCGGTCCGGGTCCCGCGTACCCGCAACCGCCCCCGCTGGTCGAGCGGTCCGTCGCCGAACAGCGCGTCGGTGACCTCGGCGAGCAGGTCCTCGTGGTCGCTGGCCAGGTGCAGGCAGGCGTCGATGTCCTCCAGCACCGGGTTCTCCCAGCGGGCCATCGGCAGCGGGCGCGCGACCGGCGACCGGCGCAGCGCGGTGTGGCGCTCGAACCAGCCGGGCCCCCAGGCCAGACAGGTCAGCAGCCCGTCCGGGCCGTACGGATAGCGGTCCTCCAGGGTCCGCAGCGCCCCTTCCAGGAAGGCGGCGTCCGACACGTCCGGCCTGCCCGTCACATCCAGCATCAGCAGCCGGTGGAAGCGCGGCGGGAGAGGCCGCCCCTCGGGATCGCTGCGGAAGGTGTCCTCCCATGCGTGCTGGGCGGCGGGCAGCCCCGTGGTCGTCGTCATGTCGTCATGCCTCCGGGATGGGATACGGGAGCCCGGTCCGCGCCGCCCGCGCCCACGCCGCCGGGGCCCGCGCCCTCGTCCTGCCGCAGCCGGGCGAACGCGGCGCCCCAGTCGGCGAGCGGCGGTCCCGGCTCGTTGTAGAGCCCGAACGTGGTTCCGCGCGCGGCCGGGTGTTCCACGGCGGCGACCAGGGTGGCTGCGAGGTCCTCGCGGGCGATCATGCCATCGGTACGCGGGTCCTGAGAGAACGTCAGGGCGTGCGACCCCGCCGGATCGCTGCTGAACCAGACCGGCCGCACGACGGTGTACGGCAGGTGCCCGTTGCGCATCTCGTCCTCGGCTGCGGCCCGGCCGGGCAGCAGCGCGGGATCGGTCCGGTTGAGCGGATGCATCGGGCCGTGCCCGGTGGCGAAGGAGCTGAGCAGGACCAGGTGCGGGGTGGCGCCTACCTCGTCGGCGACCTCGGCGATCGTGACCACCGCGCCGTGCGCGTGCCGCCAGGCGTTGCCGCGCCGCGGGATGACGACCACCGCGTCGGCGCCGGTGATCGCGTCCCTTACGGACTCCCGGTCGTCCAGGTCGGTCAGTTCGGTGACGTCGTGGCCCCGTTCCCGGGCGCGCGCGGTCACCAGCAGTCCGAGCGAACCGCGCAGCCCCGAGGCGGCGACCACCAGGCGCGCCACGGTCACACGGTCCCGTCGTGCGAGGCGCCGTCCACCAGGAGCGCCGCCTTGCCCGGCACCCGCCGCTCCCGCATCGCCTCCATCGCCTCGGGCAGCCGCTCCCAGGACCCGGTCCAGCCCACCACCGGGGTGATCCGGCCGGTCTCGATCAGCCGCAGCAGGACCGCCAGGTCCTCCCCCACCGGTTCGCCGGAGCCGAACACCCAGAAGGGGTGCAGGGTCTGCCGCACGTGCGGCACGAAGGAGGAGATCGTCAGGGTGGCCGGTTCCCGCGAGGAGGTGCCGAGCAGCACGACGGTGCCGTGCGGGGAGACCATCTTCAGGGTGCGTTGCAGCACCTCGCCGCCGACGGACTCCAGGACCAGGTCGAACTCGCCGCTCAGCGCGTCGACACCGGTGACCACCGTGGTCGCGCCGAGTTCGGCGAGGTCCAGGCTGCGGTACGAACCGGTGAGCGCGGTCACCTCGGCGCCGCCGGCCGCGGCGAGCTGGACGGCGAAGGAACCGACGCCGCCGCTGGCGCCGGTGATCAGCACCCGCTGACCCAGCAGCGGCCCGCCCCGGCGCAGTGCGCGCAGTGCGGTCAGCCCGGCCACGCCCAGGGTGGCCGCCTGCGCCGAGGGCACCGTGTCCGGTACGACCGCGAGCCGGTCGAGGGGCACCGCGGCGTACTCGGCCCACCCGCCGTAGTCGTTCATCGCGGCGACCCGGGTGCCGACGGACGGGCCGCCGCCGTCCGCCGCCGCTCGTACGACGGTGCCGGCCAGGTCCTGGCCGGGCCGCCAGCCCTCCTCGCGGCGGGCGAACAGGCCGAGTTCACCGCGGTTGACGGAGAACGCCTCGATCCGCACCAGCACCTCGCCGGGACCGGGCTCCGGGGTCGGCACGTCCCGCAGATCGGGGCCCTTGGGGGTACCGACGTAGCCCCGCGTCACGGGGGGCGGTGGAGGAGGAGTCATGCCTCGACCTTAGGAGCCGGGCACGGCGCGGGGGAAAGACCGGATCACTATGAGTGGCCGGCGCCCGCTTATCAATCGCCGCCCGCCTGCGGGTCTCCCCGCCTACCCTGGGAGGAATGACACCCGAGGCCAGGCTGCTGCGGTCCTTCCTGACGGTCGCCGAGGAGGAGAACTTCACCCGGGCGGCCGCCCGGCTGCACATCGCCCAGCCCGCTCTGAGCGCCCAGATCCGGCAGTTGGAGTCGCAGCTCGGCGTGCGCCTGCTGGAGCGCACCACGCGCAGCGTCCGGCTGACCGAGGCCGGGCGCGCCGTCCAGGAGCGCGGCCCGGCGGCGCTGGCCGCGCTGGACGAGGTGTGGGAGGCGGCGCGCCGGGCGGGCCGCGGCGAGCTCGGGCACCTGCGGCTGGCGTACAGCGCGAGCACCGGCTACGGCACGGTGCCCAGCCTGGTCGAGGCGGTACGGGCCGGCCACCCGGGACTGCGGATCGCCGCGGACCTGCTGCCGACGCCCGCGATCGCCCCGGCGGTCCGCGAGGGCCGCACCGACGCCGGGATCGCCCGCTCCCCCGAGCCGGACCCCGGGGTGCGGATGCTGCCGCTGCGCAGCGAGCGGTACGGCGTGCTGATGGCCGCCGCGCACCCGCTCGCGTCGTACGCGCCGGGTCCGGTGCCGCTCGCGGCCGTCACGGAGTTCCCGCTCGTGGTGCACCCGCGTACCGCCAATCCGGGGCACTACGACCGGCTCACCGGTATGTTCCGCCGTGCCGGGGTGACTCCCGACCTGACCGAGCGGACGGTGTCCTTCGACCCCACCCAGCGCGTCCTGCGGGACGCCCGGACGGTGGCCCTGATCGGCGAGGGCGCCGGGGACGGCCTGGCGGACTGGCTGCGCTGGCTTCCGCTGCCCGCGGACGCTCCCCGGCTGGTCACCCGGCTGGTCCTGCCGCCGCCGGAGCGGGCGACCCCGGTCACCGACCACTTCGAGGCGGTCGCGCTGCTGCACGCGCGGGCCTGCGGCTGGCTGCCGGCGACGGACGCGGAGCCGGACGCTGAGCCGGACCTGGACCCGGACGCGGCGCGGTAGCACGCGGGGGCTCCCCCCCCGGGCGCGCGGGCGGACACGGAAACGCCCGGCCCGCGCGCCCGGGGGAAGCGCGGGGCCGGGCGGGAGTACCGCCGGAGGCCGGGCGGTACGTCAGGGGGCCGGAGTGGCTACCGGTGGGGCCGAGCGCGGAGCGCGGGCCTGGTGGGGGACGGTGGCGGGCCGAGTCCGCGCGTGGGCGGTCCGGGTCCAGTCCGCGATCATCGTGCCGACCGACATGCCGCCGCCGAACGCGGCCAGCAGCACCCGGTCGCCCACGGCGAACCGGCCCTGCCGGTGGGCCTCGTCGAGGGTGACGGCGACGGAGGCCGCGCCGGTGTTGGCGTACCGGTCCACGGTGAGGTGGAGTTCGGCCGAGCCGAGTCCGAGCTCGGGCCACACGTCGGCGAGCATCACTCCGTTGGCCTGGTGCGGGACGAAGTGCCGGACACTCCCGGTGTCCATGCCCGCCTCGGCGAGCAGACCGCTGACGGCGGCGGGCAGTTCCTCCTGCACGAAGTCGCGCACCCCGCGTCCGTCCATCGCGAAGAAGTGCGAGCCGTCGTCCAGGGTGGCCGCCGACACCGGCAGCCGGCTTCCGCCCGCCGCGACCTCGATCAGCGGGTGCTGGTCGCCCCGGGTCAGCAGCCGGGTGCGCAGGATGCCGTGGCCCGGCGCGACCGGGCCCAGCACGACGGCGCCGGCACCGTCACCGAAGAGGATGGCGGTGCGCCGGTCGGAGTGATCGAGGATCCGCGAGTAGATGTCGGCGCCGATCACCAGGCCGTACGCGCCCTGGCCGCCGGTGCGCAGCAGCCCCTGGGTGACGGCCAGCGCGTAGACGAAGCCGCTGCACACCGCGTTGAGGTCGAAGCAGGCCGCGTTGGCGGCGCCGAGCAGCTTCTGGACGATGCCGGCGGTCGCCGGCTGCGGGTGGTCGGGGGTGGAGGTGGCGACCACGATGTACGCCAGTTCGTCCGGGTCGAGCCCGGCCTGTTCCAGGGCTCTTCTGCCGGCCTCGGCGGCGAGGTCCGAGGTGGCCTGGCCGGGCGCGGCGCGGCGCCGGCTGCGGATACCGGTCTTGCGGACGATCCACTCGTCGGTGACTCCGGTGGCCCGGGCCACGTCCTCGTTGGACACCACCTCGTCGGGAAGGTAGGAGCCGGTGCTCACGATGCCGATCTGGTCGCCGATGGCGTCAGCGTCCTGCGGGAAAGTCATCACACCTCCTGAGAAGGGGCAGCGGTCAGGCCGTGGTGGGCCGCGGCGAGCGTGGTGACCGCAGCCGGCGTCACCGCCTGCCTGGGGGCGGGGACCGCCGGTGCGAGGCGGTCGGAGGCGATGCGCTCCCAGCCGTCGCGGGCCGCGTATCCGGTGAGCACCGTGTCGCTGCCCACCACGACCGGCCGCCCGACGCTGAGCAGCAGGTCCAGATCGCTGGAGTGGTCGCCGTAGGCGGAGCACCAGGCCGGATCGAGGCCGCGGACGGCCATCGTGGCGCGGGCCGCCCGGCCCTTGGCGGCGCCGATCATCGGAGCCAGCACCTCGCCGGTGAGCACGCCCCGCCGGACCCGCGGCCGGGTGCCCATCGCCCAGTGCGCTCCCAGGTGTTCGGCGATCGGGTCCAGGCAGGCGAAGAAGGACCCGGACAGCAGCATCACGAAGTCGCCGGCGCGCACATGCCCTGCGAGCCGAGCGACGGGCTCGGGCACGAACAGCCCGCCCGAGGCCAGTTGCCGGTCGAACCAGTCCCGCCCGGCGCGGGCGAGCCGCTGCTCGCTGTGCCCGGCGAAGAAACCGTAGTAGTGGCGGTTGACGTGCTGCCGAGGAGTGCCGGCCGCGGCCATCCGGTGCAGTTCGGCGGTCAGCCGGTGGTAGGTGGACGGCGGTTCGCCCTGCTCGTCCAGGTAGAACTCCAGGAAGTGGAACATGCTCTTGACGGTGATCAGGGTCTCGTCCACGTCGAAGAACGCGGCACGACCGCTGCCTTTCCCGGGCTCGGAGGTCACGACCGCCCCTCCGCCGGGCCGAGCGTGAGCGAGTACATGCAGAGGGTCTCGCCCTCCTGGAGGCAGGTGCCGCGCACCCGCAGACCACCGGAGTCGTCGTCGGGGTCGAGCGGACCGCCCTGGGTCCAGGCCACTCCGTCCTGACTGTCCGGCACCGGCTCGCACGTCAGTTCGGTGAGCTTTTCCAGCTCACCGAAGCGGGTGAAGACCAGGGACAGTTCGCTGAGGGGGGTCCGGGACGGGGACATGGCGCGGGTCTCCAGTGCGGTCAGCAGCGCGAGTTGGCGCGCGGCCTCGGCGATCACCATGCCGGGGAGGTGGTCCTGCGGGTGGTCGAACATGCTCGGGTGCGACGCCGGTATCCGCAGGGTGGCTCCCCCGACGCCGCCGGTCACCCGGGTGTCGGCGAGGACGACGTTCCCCGGGTCGTTCCGGCCCACCTGGTACGGGGCCACACCCGCGCTCGGGACCCGGTCCATCAGGGTCGCGGAGGAGGGCAGCGGCTTGCCGTCGCGGTTGGCGAGCCGCAACTGCAGGTAGCCTTCGGGCGACTTGAAGCGCAGCCCCACGGAGGCGGTGCCGATCTCCAGGTCCTGGGCGTACAGGCCGATCTCGTAGTCGAGCCCCGTCGTCCGGCCCTCCTTGCGGCGGTGCGCGCCCACCACCACCCGCAGGGTGAGCCGGCAGGGTGCGCTGCCGACCACCGTGTTCTCGGGGCGGGTCAGACCGATCCTCAGGTGCGTCAGGATGAACTTGTGGCTGCCGGGGACCCCGTAGAACTCGTGCGCCCCGGCGAGCGCGGCCTGCCGGCACGCCTCCAGCAGCAGCACCGGGTCGTACGCGCTGGGGCGCAGCAGGTGGTCGCCGTAGTAGGCGTGCGACCGGGGCAGCTGGGCTGCCGCTGTGTACGCCGCGTGGTAACCGGACTCGCCGGTTTCACCGGTGACCCGCAGATCGGTGAGGAAGACCTCGCCGAGGGAGTCGCGGTGGACGAGGTCCCGGTCGACGGTTCTCGAATAGGTCAGCTCGGTATCCTCGGGCCGCAGCCCGTCCGGGGAGACTGCCGTGGTGGTCATGATCGGAGCCTGCCTTCGTGAGGTGGGTCGTTCGGCCGACGGGATCGCCACCGGCCGGAGAGTTGATCTACGTGCGCGACGACTGATCGGCGCTGATCAGGACGACGGAGAACAGGGCGACGCCACGGGCGACGCTCAGACGCGCTCCACGAGCATTCCGGTCCAGGTGAATCCGGCTCCCGCACCCAGCAGCAGCAGCCGGTCGCCGGAGTCGAACTCCTCACCGGCGAGGTGGTCGAGCCCGGCGATCTGGTCGCCGCTGCCCAGGTGCCCCACCGTCCGTCCGAAGGACCACAGCGAGGCGTCGGCGCCGCCGGGGAACTCGGGGAAGTAGTTCTCCTCCAGCAGCTTCAGGCCGAGGTTGGGGTAGACGACGCGGCGCAGCCGGGGATCGTCACCCTCGGGCAGCAGTGCCTGGCTGATCTCCCGTACGGCGGCCCGGGTCGCCTCGCGCAGCCGGTCCATGCCGTGCTCGGTGAGGAAGCGGCGCTTGGCGCTGCGGACGTCGTGCTCGGCGGAGAGCAGATCGGGCCGCTCGGGCGCGGGGTCGTCCGCGCGGTGCAGCCCTTCGAGGCCGGGGTCGGAGACGGTACGTGCGGCCAGGACCCGCCAGCCGGCCGCGTCGGGGTCGGTGGTCAGTACCGCGGCGGCGGCGCCGTCACCGTAGACGATGCCGTAGTCGGCGGTGAACCGGTCGAAGCTGGAACCGCCGAACCGGTCGGTGGCCACCACCAGCGCTGGCCCACCGCCGCTGCCGCCGAGGAAGGCGGCCGCGACTTCGAGGCCCAGCATCTGGGCGTTGCAGCCCTGGTTGACGGTGAGCGGCACGGCCCCGGCGCAGCCGAGCTGGGACTGCAGCCAGGAGGCGGGCGACCAGAGCCGTTTGTGGCCGTGCCGGTGGATTCCGGTGACCATCAGCAGCCGCAGGTCACCGGGTTTGACTCCGGCCGCGGCGAGGGCGCGCTCGGCGGCGATCAGCGCCATGTCGGCGGGGTAGAGGGATTCCTCCGCGGTCACGGTCGCATAGCCGGTGGCGAGGATGCGGTCGTGGTCGTCGGGGTACCGGTCGGCGGCCTCGGCCAGGTCGATCCGGGTGTCGGGCAGGTAGCTGCCGGTGCCGACGAGGGTCAGCACGGGGGTGGGGGGAAAGGCGGGGGACGGACCGGGGGTGGGGACGGGAGCGTTCATACGGAGACTCCTCCGCTGAGGTCGAGTCCGATGGTGTCGGCCGCGCCGGCACCGGTGCGGGTGGCGGCGAGGTCGAGGTCCCGTGCGCGGTGGGAAGCGCCGCCGTCCGGACCGAGCACGGCGGCGACATAGCCGTCGGGGCGGACCAGCACCGGCGCGGGCTCGGTCAGGAAGGCAGCCTGGCGCGCGGTCTGGCGGGCGATGACGGTGCTCGGCGGCAGTCCGGCGGTGGCCGCGACGCCGGCCCCGTCGGCGGCAGGGGTGTCCGGGGGCAGCAGCAGCGTGAAGTGGTCCCGGTCCGGTACGTGGCGCGGGACGCGCGCGCCGGGCCGCAGCCGGTGGGTGGTGCGGTTGCCGGCCGTGGCGAGCGCGGTGCCGTCGTCCTCACCGGGCGCGGGGTAGCTCATGTAGAGCTGGCTCCAGGAGTCGGCGAGCCCGGCGAGGCCGTCCTGGACGGCACGTTCGGCGTCCGCGGTGGCCGAGGCGTCCGAGGCGTCCGAAGCGGCCCGCATCGCCTCCAGCAGCGGAAGTACGCCCGTGGTGCGGGCCACTTCCGCCGCGGCGGCGCGGCGCTCGCGCGCGTAGTCGTCGAGCAGCGCCGGGTCGCCGTCCCCGGAGCCGGTGAGCCGGGCCAGCCGCCAGGCCAGGGCCGCGGCGTCGGCGAAGCCGGTGTTCATGGCCTGGCCGCCGGCCGGGGAGTTCAGGTGCCCGGCGTCGCCGACCAGCAGCGCCCGGCCGACCCGGAGGCGGTCGGCGAGCCGTTCGTGCACCTGGTAATGGGCGAGCCGGTCGGGCTTGGCCAGCCGCAGGGTGGCGCCGAAGCCGAGCTCGCCGACGGTGTCCTGGAACTCGTCGAACTCCAGCGCCGCGTCCCGGTCCAGGAGTTGCCGGGCGACCGGCCCGGCCACCCGCACGGTGCCGTCGGGCATCGGGAGCAGCGACACCGCCCCGCCGGTTCCGATGTACATCGCCGACTCGTCGCGGCGGGGTTCGGCGAGCGGGATTCCCTCGGCGAGCAGGTAGCTCATCGGGTAGGTGATCCCGTCGAAGCCGAGGCCGAGTTCCTGACGCACCGTCGAGTTGCTGCCGTCGGCGCCCACCAGCCAGCGGGCCGCCACCGTGACGTCGCCCGTCCCGGTCCGGAGCCGGACGAGCACCGCGCCGTCCTCCTCGCGGTGCCCCTGGTAGTCCACTCCGCGCACCAGGCGCCCGCCCAGGTCGCGGTAGGCGTCGGCGAGCACCGCCTCGACCGCGGGCTGCGGGATGTTCAGGTAGTACGGGAAAGGCGTGTCCTGGTCGGTGAAGTCCAGTGCCCAGTAGCCGCCGTGGGTGTGGAAGCCGATACGGAGCTGGGTGATGCCTCTGGCCTCCAGAGCCTCCCGTTGTCCGAGTGCCTCGAACCGCTCCAGCGAGGCCGCGTGGACCATCACCGCTCTGGTGCGGGGATCGATGTCCGGCCCGCGTTCCACCACCAGGCAGTCGACGCCCCGGGCGCGCAGTTCGCAACCGAGCATCAGGCCGGTCGGCCCGGCGCCGACGACCAGTACCTCTACCTCTGTGACCAGCTCATCCCGCGTAGATCGAACCATCGTGTCCCCCATCTCGGAAGTGATCGGATGGTGCGTGGGAGGGGTGGACCGCCGCCGGGACGTGGGGGCCACGACGGCGGGTCCTACCTGCCGGGAAGGTGCGGCAGGTTCAGGCGGCCGGCGTCGCGCGTCGGCGCAGCAGCACCGTGCCGACCAGCAGGCCGATCGCGACCACGAGGACCCCGTTGACGAGGATCGCCGTGTTGATACCGCTGAGCGTGGCGCTGCGCAGCGAGTGCGACGCCGACAGTGAATGGGTCCGGGCGGTGGCGATCGCGCTCATGATCGGGATGCCGACCGTGATGGCGACCTGCTGGGTCAGCGTGGTGATGCCGGTGGCCAGGCCCTGCTCCTCGTTGGGCAGTCCGGAGGTGGCCGTCACCATGAAGCCGACGATCGCGGTCACGTGCGCGTAGCTGCTGAGGAAGGCCAGCGCCAGCACGGGCACCAGCCAGCCGCGTCCCGAGCCGGCGAAGAACAGCACGCCGACCGTCACACCCTGCGCCACCAGTCCGGCGACCAGCAGCGGCTGGCTGCCGCCGAGGGCGCCGATCCAGCGAGGCGCGGTGACGCCGCCGAGGAAGGCGCCGACGCCGAGGGCGCCGAAGGTGAATCCGGTGGTCATCGGCGAGTAGCCCAGCACCTCCTGGAGGTAGAGGGTGAGCAGGAAGATCATCGCGGTGAAGCCGATGAAGGTGGCGAAACCGCCGAGGTTGCCCCAGCTCACCGAGCGCAGCCGGAGCACCCGCAGCGGGGCCAGCGGCTCGGAGACATGCAGTTCGACCCAGCCGAAGACCGCCAGCAGCACCACACCGACGGCGAGTGCGATCAGCGTGGTGCTGTTGCCCCAGCCCTTCGATCCGGCCTCGGAGATGCCGTAGACCAGGGCGATCAGACCCAGGCTGACGGTGATCGCGCCGGGGATGTCCAGCTTGGCGCCGCGCCGGCCGCTGCCGCCCTTGAGCAGCAGCGGAGCCGCCACCACCAGCAGGACACCGATCGGCACGTTGATGAAGAAGCCCCAGCGCCAGCTCAGCACGTCGGTCAGCAGGCCACCCATGATGGCACCGCAGGTGAAGCCGGCCGACAGCATGGCCCCGTTCAGGCCCAGGGCCCGGTCGCGCAGCGGCCCTTCGGGGAAGGACATGGTCAGCAGCGCCAGACCGGCCGGGGTCACCATCGCGGTGGCCAGGCCCTGGGCGACGCGGGCGCCGAGCAGCGGTCCGGCCGAGTCGGTGAAACCGCCGAGCAGCGAGGCGACGGTGAGCAGCACCAGCCCGCTGATGAAGATCTTGCGTGCGCCGACGATGTCCGCGATCCGGCCGAACAGCAGGCTGAGACCGGCTGCCGCCAGCGCGAACGAGGTCGCGATCCACTGGAGGTTGCCGGCCGCGAAGTCCAGCTCGCGGCCGATCACCGGCACCGCGACGTTCATGATCGAGAAGTCCACGGCCAGCGTGAACTGGGCGCCGAGCAGCAGCACGAGGGTCAGGCTCTGGCGCCGCGTCATGCTCGTCGGTGAGGGGTCCGGCGGCAGCGCGGCGGCTGTGGGCTCCGCGGGGCTGGTGATCGTACCGGGCGACCCGGGCGCCTCCGCCTGCGGACGGAGCCCGTCGGGGCTGTCGATTGTTGACATGGGTGGATACCTTTCGCCTCCGGTCAAGTCTTTCGGCAATGAGCATCCGGACAGACGGTGACGCGGAGCCAGTACCCGCATTCTCATATGGCCGCGCTTCATACCCCTGGCAGGGGTTGCCTCTCGGATTCATACCCCTGACAGGGTCTGTCTCAGGGGCGGACGTGGGAATACCGTCGTGGCATGTCGAACTCCAGGCCCGGCACCACTCGTTCCGTCGTCGAGGAATTCTTCCGGCTGGTCGGCGGCGGTGAACTCGACGAGGCAATCAAGCTTCTCGCCGAACCGCTCGACTGGTTCACACCCGGAAGCACCGAGCTCATTCCGTGGATGGGTCAGCGGACCACCCACGAGGAAGTCCGCGATTTCTTCCGGCAGGCCAGTGAGAACATGACACCGGAGAAATTCGACGTTCACCGGATCGTCGTGGACGGCGACTGCGCCGTCGTCCTCGGCCACTTCCAGTACCAGGTCAACGCGACCGCGACCAGCTTCGCCTCCGACTTCGCCCTCGAACTGCAGGTCACCGACGGCCTGATCACCCGCTATCGCATGCACGAGGACAGCTACGCCATCTCGCTGGCGTTCCTGGCCTGAACCCGCCGTACCCGGTGATTGCCCGGCCTTCGCGGACCGGGGGATTCCACCGCGGACCGGGGGACTCCACTTGACGGCCGGCTCCACCGATCTCCTCGAATTCCGGCCGCCACGCGCATTCCGCTGATCCGTAACGCCCCTTTCCGCTTGCCGCCGTCACGGGCACCGCCGATCCCGCGGATTCCATTGGGGCCGCCGATTCCTCCTCCCAGCGCCCGATCGCACAGGAGACCTCATGACCACCGAGAACGACTGCGATGTACTGATCGTCGGGGCCGGCCCGACCGGTCTGACCGCGGCCTGCGAACTTCTGCGGCGCGGTGTACGGGTACGCCTCGTCGACGCCGCCGCGGGACCCAGTATCCATTCCAAGGCCATGCTGGTCTGGCCGCGCACCCTGGACATCCTGCACGACCTGGGCCTGGACCGGCCGGTAGGCGAGATCGCCGTGAAGCTGCGGCAGATGACGTACTACTCGGAAGGCCGGACGGTCACCAGGATGCGGATGGCCGACGAGCTGGCGCCGTACTGCCTGCCGCAACGGCACACCGAGGAGATCCTCTACGACGGGCTCAAGGGCCTGGGCGGCAGCATCGAGCGCGATGTGCGGCTGCTCGGCCTGCAGAACGTCGACTTCAGCGGCGCGGTCACGCCCGGAGCCCAGGTCACGGCCGTGCTGGAGCACGGGGACGGGGTCGTCGAGCGGTTCTCCGTGCCCTGGGTGATCGGCGCGGACGGCGCGGGCAGCGTGGTGCGCAACCAGCTCGGCATCGCATACGAGGGCGCCACGTACGAGAACCGCTTCCTGATCACCGACGCGCGGATCGCGGACAATCCGCTGGACCCGGACGAGGTGCACTACTACCAGTCGCGCAACGGTGTGCTGGCCGTCGTGCCGCAGCCGTACGGCCTCTACCGCTTCTTCACCAACGCGCCCGCCCAACTGGACAACGGCACCCTCGCCGACATGCAGCGCCTGGTGGACCAGCGCGGCCCCGGCGGGCTGCGGCTGATCGAGCCGGACTGGGTCACCACCTTCCGGGTGCACCGCCGCCGCGCCGCCACCTTCCAGCTCGGGCGGGTCTTCATCGCCGGTGACGCGGCCCACGCGCACAGCCCGATGGGCGGCCAGGGCCTCAACACCGGTATCCAGGACGCCGAGAACCTCGCCTGGAAGCTGGCCCTGGTGGTCCGCGGCGACGCCCGCCCGGAACTGCTGGAGAGCTACACCCCGGAACGCGCCATCGTCGCCGACGCGGTGGTGCGCGACACCGACCTGCAGACCCGCGCCGCGATGTGGACCGGGACCTCCCAGGTGGCGGTGCGCGACACCGTGATGCGGGTGCTCAACCGCACCAAGACCCTGGACCGCTTCTACGCCCCGGTGGCAGCCGGCCGCCGCTGGGTCTACCCGCCCTCCCCCGCCACCGCCGCACCGCGCGGCCCGGTGCCCGCCGACTGGTGCGACGCCCGTTCGGCGCTGCGCCGGCACGCCAAGCAGGGTGCGTCGCTGCCTCGCCCCCTGGCCCTGGCCCTGGGCGTGGCGGGCCCCGGGGTGGACCCGGTCCGCTACTGCGTGCTGGTCACACCGGACGAGGACGGCGACGGCGGACGGCTCGCCGAGGCGGTACGCAACCTCGTCCGCCCCTGGCGCCGCCAGGTGCGGGTGGTGGACGCCGGCGCCCGGCGCAACGCGGCCGGCCGCAGCGGCGCCGCCCTGCTGCGCGAGACGCACCGGCAACTGCGCTGCCGGCGGCCCGGTTTCCACCTGATCCGCCCCGACGGCCACATAGTGCTCCACGGCCACCGTCCCGAGCTCGAAGGGCTCTACGCGGAGTTGCGCCGGATCCTCACCGATCCCCCCACCACGGCCCAGGACTCCTCGGACGCCGACGAGCTCGACCTGCCCACCACGATTTCCGCCACGGAGGAAGCCATGTCCGACACCAGCCGCTACATCCCGCCGCACACGATCGTGGGCGAAGGTCCGCACAAGGTGATCGTCCTTCACTCGCTGTTCGCCGGTAAGTCGGGCTTCAGCGCCTGGTGGCCGTACCTGGACGGCAAGAGCTTCACGTACGCCTTCATCGACGCCCGCGGTTACGGCGAGGCCCGCGACGTGGCCGGAACGTACAGCATGGACGAGTTCGCCTCCGACACCCTGGTGCTGGCCGACCACCTGGGGTGGGACGAGTTCTCGCTGATCGGGCACTCGATGGGCGGCCAGCCGATCCAGCAGGTCTACCTCAAGTCCCCGGACCGGGTGCGCAAGCTGATCGGGCTCAGCCCGGTGCCGGCCAACGGCATGCCGATCCCCGACTCGGACTTCCCGCTGTTCGCGGACGCCGCCCACCAGGTCGGCAACCGGCGGATCGTGGTGGACCTGACCACCGGCAACCGGCTGTCGGCGGCCTGGCTGGACGCCTTCTCCGCCGAGTCGATGCAGGCGGTCGGCGCGGTTCCCTTCCGCAGCTACCTCGACTCCTTCCGTACCACCGACTTCGCCGCCCGCATCCAGGGCGCGACCGTGCCGGCCCTGGCCCTGGTCGGTGAGAACGACCCGGCGGTGACGGCCGACGCCATGAACGAGACGTGGATGAAGCACTACCCGAGCAGCGAGCTGATCGTGCTCAGCGGCTGCGGCCACTACCCGATGATGGAGACGCCGATCGCCCTGGCGACCGTGCTGGAGAAGTTCCTCTCGGCATAGCCCCCGGCGTGGGGCGGGGGCCCTCAGCCCTCAGCCCCTGCCCCGCGCGCACCCCGCCCCGGACCCCGGTCCTGAGCTCCGGCACCGAACCCCCGGCCCCCACGCCTCGGTCCCGGCTCTCCGGACCGGCCGAACGGCCCCGGTCCCGCCCTCCGGTCACGGCGGCCGGGGCCGTTCACTTCCCGGGTCACCCGAGCGGGCGCTCACTCGCTTCCTACGCCAGAGCGGTCTCCGCGAGCAGGACGCCCAGCGCGTCACCGGAGGGTGAACCGGGCTCCGCCTGATAGAGGACGATGGCCTGATCCGGTGCCTCCGGGAGCCGGAACGTCTCGTAGGAGAGCGTCAGGGCGCCGACCTTGGGGTGGTTGAGATGCCGGGTACCGTACGACTTGTCCCAGACACGGTGCTGCGACCACATCGTGCGGAACTCCGCACTCATCGACATCAGTTCGTCGATCAGCTCCATGAGCTCGGTGTCGCCGGGATAGCGGCCGGCCATGAGCCGCAGGTAGCCCACCATGTCCGTCGCCTCGTCGCACCACTCCGAGTAGAGCTGCCTGGCGCCGGGCGAACAGAACAGCAGTCTGGCCAGACAGGGCGGTTCCGGTTCGCCGTTGTCGCCGGTGAGGTCGATGTATCCGGTGAAGAGTATGGCGGCCAGTCGATTCCAGGCCAGTACCTTGGTCTGCCGGTCCAGCAGCACCGCTGGGCCGCTCTCGAACGAGCTGATCATCCGGGCGAGGCTGGGACGCACCTGCTCGGTGGGACGGGCCGCCCGGGCGGCGACCGGTGAGCGCGCCAGGTCGTGCAGGTGCGCGCGTTCGTCCGGCCTCAGTTGCAGCGCGGCGGCGAGCGCGTCCAGCACCTCGGGAGAGGCGTTGCGGTTCTGGCCCTGCTCCAGGCGGGTGTAGTAGTTGACGCTCACCCCCGCCATCTGGGCCACTTCCTCACGTCTGAGTCCGGCCACCCGGCGGCGCTTGCCGGCGGTGTTGAGGCCGACCTCCTCCGGGCGAAGCCGACTGCGGACAGACTGGAGGAATCTCCCCAGTTCTGTCCCCCGTTCCCCCGTGATCCTCTGCAACGTGTTCTCCTCTCGGCCTGCGAAACGGAGTGATGTCGCCCCGCGAGAGCGGGTGAACGAGCCACTGCCGTGTGGCCGGATCAGCGGATCCTCTCGTCGTCGAGGCGAAAACCGCCTGTGGGTCGCGGGTGTTCCCTGGCGCTCCCATGTACCGACCGGCGTGGAATCGGCCACTTGGCCCATCAGTCTTGCATTGTTCATGGGCCTGCGGCGTGAAAATCCGTCAAATTCTGCCATGACCACACAGTGGTTGAATGGTCAATGTCCACCGGGGTAGAGGCGGTATTATAAGGCTTTCTCACAGGCTTCACATGTCGCCGGGGTGCCGAACAAAAACATATGATCGGGAGGTGGGACTGACAGGGATACGCAAACCCGGCGCTCCGGCACGTCCGGTAGGGAACACTTCATCCATGGAGAGAACAGCCGATGCAGACGAGGGCCGACGGTCCGCAGCCTCACTCGATGAAGCGCCGCGGGACGGGCTCCGCTATCTGCTGCGTGGCCTGAAGGCCACGCCCGCGGTCGTCCTGAGCCACCGCCGCGACGTGCTCCTGTGGAACCCGCTGGGGCGCGCACTCCTGGCCTGGCACCTGACCGGGCCGCCCGAGCCGCCGTCCGGACTCGCCAGTCAGGCCGGGTCGACCAGCGCCGGGCCCCCGGGCGACCGGCTGAACCTCACGCGGATGCTCTTCCGCGACCCCCGTACCCGGCTCCTGTACCCGCACTGGGCGCACGAGACCGTCCTGGAGGCCGCCGAGTTGCGGCAAGCCGCCGACAGCCATCCCGACGACCTCACCCTCACCGCACTGATCGGCGAACTCTGCGCCTCCGACGACCACTTCGCGACGCTCTGGCCGCATACGGCCGGTCAGACCCGGGCCTTCGGCGTCCGCCATTTCCTGCACCCCACGGCCGGTCCACTCGAACTCGCGTACGAGAGCATACAGTCCCCGGACGAATCGGGTGTGTCCATACTCGTCTTCAGCGCGGAGCCCGACTCCCCGTCCGAGCGCGCCCTGCGCGAACTCTCGGCCATGGCCCCCGACATCCGCTGAGCGGGGCCTCGCGGCACAGCCCACCGGTCGAAGGGCCCGCCGGCCCGGCCGAACGCCGGCCCGGCGGGCCCTCCTCATGAGTCCGTAACAAACTGTTGACACAGCCGTCGCGGTGCCCCATCGTCGTCGCAACCGAGTTGCCCAAACGTTTTGGCGGGTTCGCGATGAAGCGAGTCGGGCTCAAAGATGTGGCCGCCGCGGCCGGCGTTTCCGTCACCACGGTCTCCCACATCCTCAACCGCGTCGAAGGCAAGCGCATCAGCGCCGAGACCCGGCGGACAGTGCTCCAGGTCGCCGAGCGTCTCGGGTACCTGCCGAACAACCTGGCCCGGGGGCTGCGGCTGAGCCGCTCGTACACAGTGGGCTTCGTCAGCGACGAGATCGCCACCACGCCCCACTCCGGGCAGATCATCCGGGGAGCCCAGGAGGCCGCCGCGCACTGCGGGCTCCTGCTGCTCATGCTCAACACCGGCGGCGACCCCGAGTTGGAGCACCAGGAGATCGCACTGCTGTTACAGCACCGGGTGGACGGCGTGCTGTACGCGTCGATGTACCACCGGGTGGTCGAGGTGCCGCCGCAACTGCAGTCCGTGCCCACCGTCCTGCTGGACGCGCGCTCGGACGATCCGGCGATCCCCGCCGTCGTACCCGACGAGGAGCAGGGCGGCCGGACCGCCACCGGGGAACTGCTGGCACACGGCCACCGGCGGATCGGGTTCGTCACCAACGAGGACGACATCCCCGCCTCGCGCGGCCGGCTGGCCGGCTACCGGGCGGAGCTGGCCGGGGCGGGCATCGCCTTCGACCCCGCCCTGGTGGTGGCCGACCGCTCCGACGCGCCCGGCGGCTACCGCGCCGCCCGGGCTCTGCTCGGCTCCGCGCATCCGCCGACCGCGCTCTTCTGCTTCAACGACCGCATGGCGATGGGTGCCTACCGGGCCGCCGCCGAACGCGGCCTCGCCATCCCCGCCGACCTCTCCGTGATCGGCTTCGACAACCAGGAGCTGATCAGCGAAAACCTGTTCCCGCCGCTGACCACGGTCGCCTTGCCGCACTACGAGATGGGCTCCCGGGCCATCGCCCGGCTCCAGCACCTGATCGACGTGGAGGAGCCCACCGCCGCCCTGCCCGTACCGGAGTTCCTGCACTGTCCGCTGGTGTCCAGGGACTCGGTCGGGCCGCCGCCCCCGTGAGATGGAGGAACCCATGAGAACCACCACCAGACGCCTCGCGGCAGCGAGTTCGGCCGTCCTCACGGCAGCGGCCCTGCTCGCGGGCTGCGGTTCGGGGGGCGGCGGGGGCGCGTCGGGGGCCGACGGGGACACCCTGACCCTGTGGACGCACAACGCGGGGAACGCCGCCGAGTACAAGGTCGTCCAGCGGATCGTCAAGGACTTCAACGCGGGCCAGAGCAAGTACCGGGTCAGGATCCAGGCGTTCCCGCAGGGCTCCTACAACGACGCGGTGGTCGCCGCGGCCTCCGCCGGAAAGCTGCCCTGCGTCCTGGACAGCGACGGGCCGAACGTACCCAACTGGGCCTGGGGAGGCTACCTGGCCCCGGTGGACCTGACCGGCAGCGAGACCGCGGTCGCCGACCAGTTACCGAGCACGGTGGGCAGCTACCAGGGCAAGGTCTACACCTTCGGCCACTACGACGTGGCACTGACGATGTTCGCCCGCACGTCGGTCCTGCAGGCGCACAAGATCCGCATTCCCACCATCGACTCGCCCTGGACCAGGGAGGAGTTCGACTCCGCGCTCGCGCGCCTGAAAGCCGGCGGCCGGTTCGCGTATCCGCTGGAGATGGGCACCGGCGGCAGCGGGGAGTGGCTGCCGTACGCCTATTCCCCGCAGCTCCAGAGTTTCGGCGGCGACCTCATCGACCGCTCGGAGTACAAGACCGCCGACGGCGCCCTCAACAGCCCGGCCGCCGTGGCCTGGGGCGAGTGGTTCCGGTCGCTGGTGACCAAGGGGTACCTGGCCCAGAAGTCCGGGGTCAGCCCCAACGACGACTTCCTCAACGGCAAGTCCGCCATCGAGTGGGACGGCAGTTGGGACGCGGCGAAGAACGCCGCGAAGCTGGGCGACGACCTCGCGATCCTGCCGCCGGTCGACTTCGGGAAGGGCCCGAAGATCGGCGGCGCCTCCTGGCAGTGGGGGATGAGCGCGACCTGCGCCAACAAGGCTGGCGCCGAGGCGTATCTGAAGTTCTCCCGGAAAACCGAGTACTTCGTCGACTTCGCCAAGGCCACCGGCACGATTCCGGCGACAAAGGCGGCGGCGGCAGCGATACCCGGCTACGAGGCCGGGGGCAGGTATGACTTCTTCTCCCAGGAGTCACGCAGGTTCGCTGTCGTCCGCCCGGTCACTCCCGCCTATCCGTTCATCTCCTCGGTCTTCGAGAAGACCGCCCGGGACATTCTGGCCGGAGCCGACGTCCGCAAAGCGCTCGATCAGGCCGTACGGCAGATCGACTCGAACCTGAAGAGCAACGCCTACTACGCCGGCTGACCGGAGTCCCCGTGACCCTCACCTTCGGCACTGGTGCCCGCCCGCACGGCACCGGCACCTCCGCGCGGACCCGTACCCGGCGCCGGGAGCGGCTGGCCGCCTTCGGCATGGTCGGTCCCGCGGTGGTGCTGCTGCTGTGCTTCTTCGTCATCCCCGTCGTCCTGGCCTTCGGCCTGGCTTTCACCAGCGCCCGGCTGGTCTCCCCCACACCCGCGCACTTCGTGGGTCTGCGGAACTTCCGGCTGCTCTTCGACGACCCGGTCTTCACCCGGTCGCTGGTGAACACGCTCGTCTTCGCAGCCGTGGTGGTACCGGTGCAGGCCGGGTTCGGGCTGGTGCTGGCGCTGCTGGTCAACACGAAGGTCAAGGGCACCAACTTCTTCCGAACCGTCTACTTCGTGCCGGTGGTCACCTCGATGGTGGTGGTGTCCATCGTGTGGATGTTCCTGTACCAGAAGACGGGACTGGTCAACCGGCTCATCGACGGGCTCACCCTGGGCCTGGTGCACGGGCCGGACTGGCTGAACGACCCGGCCACCTCACTGCCGGCCGTCATCTTCATGTCCGTCTGGCAGGGCGTGGGATTCCACATGGTGATCTGGCTGTCCGGACTGCAGACCATCCCCGCCGACCTGCACGAGGCGGCGGCCATCGACGGCGCCGACCGGTGGGGACGGTTCCGCCATGTGACCTGGCCGGGGCTGCGGGCCACCAGGGCGTTCGTCCTGATCACCATCACCATCGACGCGTTCCGCCTGTTCACCCAGATCAACGTGATGACGCAGGGCGGCCCCCTGGACTCCACCACCACCGTGGTCTACCAGGCCGTGCGGACCGGCTACGAGCAGCAGCAGACGGCCTACGCGTCGGCGATCTCGCTGGTGTTCTTCGTCATCGTGCTGGCCGTCTCCCTCGTCCAGCGCTTCCTCACCCGGGAGAAGAACTGACATGGCGACCGCACCGCTGCGTTCCCGCGTCCGCGCCCGTGCTCAGCGCGACCCGCACGGTCCGAGCGACCCGCACCCCCCGTACGACGAGAGCCGCCGTCGCGGTCCGCTCCGCAGGGTGCCGGGCATCCTGACGCGGACCGTCCTGGCGCTGTTCTTCGCGTTCCCGATCGTGTTCATGCTGGTCTCCTCCCTCAAACCCGACCAGCAGATCTTCGGGGACCTGGGCAGCCTGCGGGCGTTCCTGCCGGTCGGCGACGTCTCGCTCGCCAACTACACGGCGGTCTTCGACCGCGTACCCGCGGGGCGCTTCCTGCTGAACTCGATTCTGATCTCGGCGGCCACCGTCGCCCTGGGCATCGTCGTGAACAGCCTGGCGGCCTTCGCGCTGTCCCGGATGCGGTGGCCCGGGCGCAAGCTGCTGCTCACACTGATCATCGCGACGCTGATCGTGCCGTTCGAGACCTTCGCCCTGCCGATGGTGTGGTGGGTGAACAAACTGCCGTGGCTCCAGCTCCACGACTTCCACCTGACCGTCACCGAGGGCTGGCTCGACACCTACCGGGTGCAGATCCTGCCGTTCGTCGCCAACGCCTTCTCGATCTTCCTCTTCCACCAGTACTTCCAGTCCATCCCCAAGGAGCTGGACGAGGCGGCGCTGATGGACGGGGCGAGCTGGTTCGGCGTCTACCGGCGCATCGTGATGCCGCTGTCCGGACCGGCGGTGGCGACCGTCGCCATCCTGACCTTCCTGCCGATGTGGAACTCCTACCTGTGGCCCCTCATGGTGGTGCAGGACGAGCGCCTGCGGCCGGTCATGATCGGCATTCAGTACTTCTTCCAGCTCAACGTCTCCTGGGGCCAGATCATGGCGTATTCCTCCATGATCACGGTGCCGGTGCTCGCGCTCTTCCTCGCCTTCCAGCGCTCCTTCATCAACAGCATCGCCTCCAGCGGCGTGAAGGGCTGACGCACCGCCGCGTCCGGACGCCGCGCCGAGGGGTTCCGGCGCGGCGTCCGGACCGGCCGAAGGACGGCCGCCGGGGAGATCAGCCGGCGGCGGCATGCCCGC